>JABDKX010000020.1 GCA_013001975.1 Saprospiraceae bacterium
TTCTTTCGTGACCTAAATCGGTATTCCATCCGCGAGGATGATTTTGACTTTTAGGGAGTTGAACATGTTTTACAATAACGTTTTTTAAAGGACTACCTTCTAAACCAATGCGCAAAATCTTTCCATAACCACTCCACAAATTCTGGATAACCTCTTTCTCAATTAATGAAATTGCTCCAGTACTTTGTAAGATTTTCGACCTAAAGAAATCATTCATAAATTATTTTTAAAATAACAGGAATTTCAATTTCTGATATTTCAGATTGCTGTGATTAATTATAAAAGCTCTGAATTTAATGAAAATAATTAAATCGAATTTCACTAAAAATATTCAAGGTAAATTTACTTATCAAAATTTAAAGTTATGTGCACACGATAAAAATGTCAATCGAAAGAATTATTTATAACAGAGTGTATTTTTAATTATTGCTTTCCAATCCTTTCAAAATCATACTCAACCCCCATTCAAGTGTTGACTTAGCTTCTTCTGTATTCAGTCCGCATACATCTTTTGCTGTTATAAACGCATCAATACCCATGAGTATTGAAGCAATATTTACAAGATTCTTTTGAGCCTGCTTATTAATTTTAAATGGAGTTGTGGCTTTAATCATTGCCTCTTTTCTTCTTGATCCTCTAATTTTTTTCTTTGAATGTGTTGACTCTGCAAGAACTGCACTGAGGTATCTTCGAAAGAGAACTTCATGGTCTTGTGCAAGTTTATTGTAATATTTCTGCAAAAATAAAACGCTATCTTGTAAAGAAATTGAACCCATTTGATGAATTAATTCGTCAGGTGTCTGGTGATGAAGATCTAGTGATGCTTCAATCATAAGTATATCAACATTTGGAAAATATCGGTAGATGGTTGCACGGGATACTGAAGCTTCAATTGCAACATCTTCAAGAGAAACTTTCTTTTTATGGGTCATCAATTTCTTAGCACTCTGTATAATAGTCGTCCGAGTTTTGCGCTTTTGATTTACTCTTCCATTATCTAGTGATAGCTTGCTCATGAGACAAATATCTCATAATATTTGGAAGATTCAAAATTTGTTATTACGTTTGTGAGACAACAATCTCATAAAATGAAACATAACAATAGCAAATATGTATTGGGTCATAAGATTACTCCAGTCGAAGTTTCTGGAAACTATGACCTTGTCCTAGGGGAAACATCATCACAAGTTCCAGGCCCCCCACCTCATAATCATTTAAAGTTGGATGAAGTTTTTATCGTAATCAAGGGTGAAATGGAATTTATTATCAATGGCAAAGTAAAAATTGCAAAGGCTGGAGATTCTATTGATTTACCTCGCGAAACAATACATACATTCAGAAATGCTTCTGATTCAACATGTACTTGGATAAATATTCATAGTCCAAAAGGATTTATGAATTTTTTTAACGACATGGGCATTCCAATAGACCAAGATGATGCAATGAAAAAATCAATCGACAAATCCATCATAGACCGAGTTATGCTTACTGCTAAAAACTATGACATGCATATAAAAATTTAAAATAATACACAATGAAAAGAAATGATTTTATTAAAACAGCAACCTTCTTCAGTTCTTCCTTTTTAGTAATACCTAAAGTTATTGGTTCAGCTGGAAAAGCTATAAAAGAAAAACTTTCTCCAAAAATAGTTCGATCAAAAGAAGGGAAAACGATTAATGTGCTCGGAGATATGCAAACTATTAAATTAACGGGCAAAGACACCAATGGTCTTTTTACATTGATTGAAGAAGAAAATGTACCTGGCACTGGCATTCCACTTCACGTTCATGAAAATGAAGATGAAGTTTTCAAAGTACTTGAAGGAGAAATGGAATTAACAGTTGGAGATATAACTACAGTTCTAAAGGCCGGAGATATTGGTTTTGGGCCACGAGGCGTTCCCCATACTTGGAAAATAATTGGAGATAAAAAAGCCAAAGTTATATTGAGCGTTTTTCCTTCAGGGATAGAGGTTATGTTCGAAGAATTATCGAGTTTACCTCCTGGTCCTCCAGACTTTCCAAAAGTTGCAGAGATATGTGGCAGATACGGCGTTAGTTTTATTAAATAACTAGAACAAGCGTTTCGGTAGATATGTCTGGTTTATTATTGGACATATCTGCTTGAACATATTACTTCGATTTTTTAGTTTATTTTTATTTATCTTAATTTTACAATGATTGATTCATTTTCCATTGAATATTAAATTGTAATTTTAAGCATGAAGTACCTTCTTTATGGGCTTGTTATTATGATTTTTGGTGTAAGTATATTTTCTTGTCAAAATAATAACCAGCAAATCAACAAGCATGAATCAGCACTTCCCTACTATCCTACTACTAAGCCGGGAACAAGATGGTGGTGGTTTGCAACCAAAATAAAAGAATCAGATATTCGGCATCAGTTAGATTGGGTCAAAACCAATAATTTTGGTGCAGTTGAAATTGCATGGGTCTACCCATTGTATCGGTATCAAAGCATGTACAAACGCAATTATAACAGACATTATCCAAAAGATACTACTGCTCAAAAATGGTTGAGTCCTGAATGGTCTGACGTTGTTTCATTCACCAAGCATTATGCTGATTCAATCGGCATAGCATGTGACTTTACCTTTGGCAGTGCCTGGCCGGTTGCAGCGAGCGAATTAGATAAAAAACATACAACTCAAGTTTATGGAGATACCAGCTTCCAACAGACACTTACATTTTCTTGGGCTTGGCCAGATACACAATTGGTCATCAATCATCTTGATGCTGAAGCGTTTGAAGGCTTTGCATTACCAATTCAACATAGTTTAAAAGAAGCACTGAAAGGATCCAAGTCGGCTTTGTTTACCGATTCGTGGGAAATAAAACTTAATGACAAATATAAGATCTGGACTGAAGGGTTTGATTCTACTTTTCAAGAAACATTTGGCTATAACATAATTCCCTATATGGAATTTGGTATAGACAGTTTTCCAGATGTGCGGTATGACTATATGTTACATCTAGACAGCTATGTGACAGAAGGATTTTACAAACCATATGTTGAGAAATGCAATGAACTTGGTGCTTGGTCACGTGTCCAATGTTTGGCTTCACCAACAGATGTCATGACTACTTATGGATTAGTTGATATTCCTGAAACAGAAGCTATGCTCAACAATCCTAATTATTCTAGAATTGTGAGTTCTGCCGCATGTTTGGCAAGTAAGCCTATGGTCTCTTCAGAATCATTTACTTGCATATATGGATTTCCGAGTACCTATTTAAGAGAAGAACAAACAGCAGACTTAAAGATGGTTGCCGATGCCCTCTTTGCAAAAGGTGTCAACCAACATTTTTACCATGGTACGCCTTACAATCCCATCGGTTCCGACAGTATTGAGTTTTTTGCAACAACATACTTTGGACCAGGAGGTAATCTTGAGCCAGAACTTCCTGAATTTAATAACTATATCTCTAAGGTTTCCGGATGGTTGCAACGAGGAAAAACTTATTCTGACATTGCAGTTTATATCCCATATGAAGATGCTGTAATGAAAGGTGCTTTACCTGAAGAAAAAAGAAGAGTTTGGGTCTGGGGCGAATATGAATTGCGTTATGTTGATCCGCCCGATCAACTTTATGGTTATCACCCTCTCTGGATAAACAGGCATTTTCTTGACAAAGCTGAATTTAAAAATGGTCATCTTGTAGTTGGAGATGCACATTTTAAATCCATATACATCGATGTTAAGTATCTTGACCAACGAAGTTTAAATCGAATAATTGATTTGGCATCTGAAGGATTACCCATTATTCTTAAGCAAGATCCTAAGCAGCCTGGAAAAAAGAAATCTGAAGCTTATCAAATGAATATTTTAAAACTAAAAAGTTTTAATAATGTGTCAATAAATTTCTCTCAAATTGACAAACAACGACCTTTGATTGAATGTGATAAAATGCCAGAGTATTGGGTGCGTGAGCTTGATGATGGTTCTTTGATTATATTTATTGCACAGTTACATGCTAAGGACTTAAAATATCCTGTGTATTGTGGACAATCGCATATGTCTACATCTGACACATTAGATTTTACATTTAATTATAATGGTCATTCAGTTAATAAAAGCCTTGTTTTTGAACCTTACCAATCGAGGATATTAAAATTATCCAAGAATGGTACAATATCCTCTGTAGATATTTCCTTTATTCCCAAAGATCCTATTATTCTTCCTAAGGAAAAGCAAAGGATGAATTTTTAATTATTTTTAAAGATGGCAGATTATAGAAATAGGTTTTGGATTTCAATTATACTTTTAGTGCTTTTCAGCTTTTCAGCTGAAGCCAAGGATCATAATATCGTTGATTATGGCGCTAAACCTGACGGTGTAACATTAAATACTTCTGCCATTCAAAAAGCTATAGATCAAGCGCACCTTGAAAAAGGTGGGCGGGTCATTGTCCCTACCGGACACTTTCTAACTGGCAGCTTCACATTGAAGTCAAATGTTGAATTGCATTTAACCTCAGATGCGGTTTTGTTAAGCAGCACTCACTTTGAGCATCATAAAGTCGTTGAAGGTTCATACCAGCGCTCCATTATAATGTCAAGCTATCAAGACAATATTTCCATAACTGGAAGTGGCACCATTGATGGACAGGGATTAGAGACGGCACTTAGAACTGACAGTTTATTTACTGCTGGTGTGTTAGATCAAAAATATTACAATCATATCGAACACAGGCCCCGGTTTTATATGAGACCTATGCTTATTGTATTCATGAAATGCACCAACATTGTTATAAGAGATATTCATTTGATTGATGGTGCAAGTTGGATTCAACATTATGATCGATGTGAGAATCTGACCATTAGTGGTATTACAGTTAACAGTGACGCTTACTGGAATAATGATGGTATTGATATTTCTGATTCAAAAAATGTGTACCTCACTGACAGTCATTTTGATTCTTCAGATGATGGAATCTGTTTGAAGTCTCATTTTGATGACGAAATGCTTGAAAATGTTATTATTGAAAATTGCAGTGTCCGATCAAGTGCAAGTGCTGTAAAATTTGGAACCAAATCTCTAGGTGGCTTTAAAAATGTCACCATTAAAAATATAAAAGTCTACGATACATTTAGATCTGCCATTGCAATAGAATCTGTAGATGGTGGTGATCTTGAAAA
Source organism: Saprospiraceae bacterium (assembly GCA_013001975.1). Classification (GTDB taxonomy): domain Bacteria; phylum Bacteroidota; class Bacteroidia; order Chitinophagales; family Saprospiraceae; genus RFSX01. Next base: position 5,164 of record JABDKX010000020.1, read on the forward strand.
CATTTTGATTGATAGTTTAGAAGCGACCAATACAGGAAATGCCATTTTTATAAAACTGGGTCATCGTGAAGAAGACAAAAAATATGCAACACTAAAAAATGTCACTATAAAAAATGTAAAGGTGCAAGTGGCTTTTGAAAGACCTGATTATGCATATAATATTCGAGGTCCTGCATTGGCAATCTTCCATAATATATTTCCGAGTTCTATTACAGGATTACCAGGTCATGATATTGAGAATGTCCGATTAGAGAATATAGAAATTACTTATCCCGGCCGTGGACATAAAGGAATGGCCTATGTTCCTTTGACACAATTGGATAATATTCCCGAAAACGCAAAAATTTACCCAGAATTTCACATGTTTGGCGAGCTGCCTGCATGGGGATTTTATGTAAGACATGTTAATGGTCTTGTAATGGAAAACGTATCACTAACAATTCAAAATCCAGATTATAGAAATGCTTTTATCTTAGATGATGTCAAGCATGTAAATATCAATGACACAACGATAAATGGTGATAATAAAACCAACCATGTTATTATTCAAAATTCAACAGACGTGAAAATAGATTCTACTTTGAATCCAATAATTTTTAAATGATGAGATACATTATTTACTTTTTATGTTTGAGTTTTTTGGCATGTAACAAGGAAAACACCAAAACAATTATTTCCACACTACCAAATTATGAAGGCAGTAAAGGTGCTCTGCTTGGAACTCAAATTAAATCTTTTGAAGCACTGAAAAAGATTGTAGATTTCAAATTTGACGAAAACAAAAAAGCTGTTCAACTTATTCATCGCAGTGGAAACAGGTTTGTCATAAGTTTATTAAAAGAAGGTGTCACTGAGAAAGATTTTGAAAAAGCTCAATATGGACAACTAAAAGATAAAATTGCATTGGCTTTTAAATCACCCATAGCATTAATATTTCGTGATGATGTCAAACGCGTATTCTTATTATCTAGAAGGAAAGGAAAATTATTCGGAGAAAGTGATAAAAGTTTTTATGACATTGCAGAAGCTATGATGGCCAATATAGATCGTAATGCTTATAAAAAAAGACACAGTAATTACAGTAGAAAAGATTTTACTGAAAAAGGATTTACAAATACATTTAATCACCTAACTGCACAAGCCATAATAACGACTTTATTTTCTGAAAAACTTGCTGACTATGTGGCTGATGCACATGAACTTGCCAGAATACCAGAATTGATTACAGGGCAATTTTCAGATGAACAAAAGTCAGATCTTGACAATGGTCCAGTAGACAATTATGTTGATGTCATCAATAACGAATGGGGTCAAGAATTAGGTAAAGCATTAAAAAGAAAATACAAAATCCGTCGTTCAACAAAATGGACAAATCGATTGCTGACAGATTATTTAAATGACATTCAAAGTTATGGAAAGTGGGCATTTGATTATGAATGCAAGCCATTCGAATCTAATCAGGAATTAATCCAAAAGATTGTTTATAAAATAAATTTGGTGATGGGAATAACAGAAGGCAGAAATTCCATTATCTAACGATCTTTCAGAATATAGTTTGAAGGATAAGTTGGCTCTTCCAACAACTTATATTTTTCTCGTATTTCATCTGCACCCACAGTTTGCCAATTATTGAGTTTATCAAACCAATCAATGCCTCTCACAAAAACATCAAGCAATGTAACTTCGCTAAGGTCAGTATATTTGAAAATGGCTTTCCGCAGCATGCCACCTGTCAAGTCTGTCCCTTTTAATGATGCATCCGTCCAATCGGTATAACCTAAGTTCGCATTTCGAAGATTACTGTTACTCATGTCAGATTTGGTAAGATCGGATTCAAAAAGATTGACATTTGTTAAATCTGATTGTTTGCATTTGACAAACTGAAGTTGAGCATTTTTAATGGAAGCATTTTTAAGTTGAGCATTATTTAAAATTGCATTGTTCAAATTAGAGCCATCCAATTTTGCATTATAAAGAACAGCCTTGCTCATTTGGCTCCAGCTTAGATTACTTTTATTTAACTTGGCGTTGGACAATTGAACCCCTTCCAAATTAGATTTCCATAAATCAGCACCTTTCATTTTGGCACCTCTTAAATTTGAAAAAGAAAGGTTAGCTTCTCGAAGATGGCAACCTGTTAAATCTATATTTGCAAGATTAGCTCCTTCTAGCTTGGCTTTAAATATTTGCGAATATGCAAATGTGGTCGTATTGATTATTTTATCCAATGAGGTTGAATCTAAAGCAAGTTGAATTATATCATTAAGTAGACGGCCTCTTTCTGGACTGATTTTAAATGTGGTTAGTGAGTCGTTGCTCCATTTTTCATATGGTTCGTAAGATCTGCTCAATTCCGAAATAGCCTCAATACTCCTTGTACTTATTTTTAAAGAATCGGATTTCAACTCATTTAGAATAGTTATGAAGAGTGCATCCTTTATTGGCATCAAGCCTTGATTCTTTTGCAGATTTAATACTTCGTTTTGAATCAGAGCTTTCTTGTGTGCTCTTCTATCTTGGGCTATTCGATTATCTTCAACCAGTCCAATTAAAGCATAAATTCCGATACTTAGAGCAATGATACAAGTCAGAATAAAAATGAAACGGTTAGAGTTGTGCTCTTTTTCAGAAGCAAAAAAGAAATTTTTCAAAGTTAGGGCTAA
>JABDKX010000181.1 GCA_013001975.1 Saprospiraceae bacterium
GCCTCAATACACTGTTGAAGAAGGTCTTAAGATCACCTGGGATTTTTTTAATAAGTAGGTTAATTAATTAATCTCTCTCAAATTACTTTTCGTAATTCATTTATTATATTAGCCAGACAAACTAAAACCTATAAATTTGAATACAAAGGAAGACCAATGGCTGTATACCATTTCTTCAAAACGCCCCTTAATCGATTTAAACTTTAAGGAAATTTGGCGTTACCGAGACTTACTGTTCTTGTTTGTTAAACGTGACGTTATAACCGTATATAAGCAAACCTTATTAGGGCCCTTATGGTATTTCATTCAACCTTTGTTTACGGCGGTCATTTTTACCTTGATCTTTAATAATCTTGCGAATATTCCAACTGGAAATGGTGTGCCCAGTTTTTTATTCAATTTGGCAGGGATCACGATGTGGAATTATTTTAAAGAATGCCTGACTGGGACATCTAGCACTTTTGTAAAAAATCAAAATATCTTTGGAAAGGTTTATTTTCCAAGGGTGATCATGCCGATGTCAACAGTGATCTCGAATTTGATCAAATTCGGGATTCAATTGCTCATTTTTATCGCCTTTTATATTTACTATGTTTTCTTTCAGGAAGCAACGGTAGCACCACAAACAATGGTATTGCTATTCCCTTTTCTTGTTATTATTATGGGTCTGTTGGGTCTGGGATTGGGTATGATCATTTCTTCATTAACAACGAAATATAGAGACTTGACCTTTCTGGTTCAATTTGGAGTACAGTTGTTAATGTATGCATCGGCAGTCATGTATCCCTTGACCTATTTTAAAGAAAAGTTACCGGAATATGCAGGTTTTATTGAATACAATCCAATAACCGTGATCATAGAAGCTTTTAGATATGTCACTTTAGGTGAAGGGCAGTTTTCAATGGGCTATTTGGCTTATGCCGTAGGGGTGAGTGTTGTTATATTTTTATTTGGATTAGTGGTGTTCAATCGCACTGAGAAACAATTTATTGATACGGTTTGATCATGAACGATAGCATTCTTAAAGCTCAAAATATATCAAAGCAATACCGACTTGGGTTAGTTGGTACAGGGACTTTGAGTCATGATCTCAAACGTTGGTGGCATAAGATTCGTGGAAAAGAAGACCCATTTTTAAAGATAGGTGAAGCCAATGAACGCAGTACGGTGGGTGACAGCCAATATGTATGGGCTTTAAAGGACATCAATTTTGAAGTAAAACGAGGTGAAGTCCTTGGTATCATTGGGAAGAATGGTGCCGGAAAATCTACTTTATTAAAGATCTTATCGAGGGTAACCCTACCCACCACAGGTGAAATAAAAACTAATGGTCGTATTGCTTCCTTATTGGAGGTGGGGACTGGGTTTCACCCTGAAATGACCGGACGCGAGAACGTCTATTTGAATGGTGCTATTTTGGGTATGACCAAGCAAGAGATCAGGGCCAAGGAAGATGAGATCATTGACTTTAGTGGTTGTGCACGATATATTGATACGCCAGTAAAAAGATATAGTAGTGGTATGCGTGTGCGTCTAGCATTTGCGGTGGCAGCACATTTAGAACCGGATATCTTGGTGGTTGATGAGGTTCTGGCCGTTGGGGACGCAGAGTTTCAGAAGAAAGCAGTTGGAAAAATGCAAGATATCAGTAGAGGCGATGGGAGGACCGTTTTATTTGTGAGTCATAATATGGCAGCTGTGAAAAGTTTATGCACGCGAGCTATTGTGTTAGAAAATGGTAAGTCTGTCTTCGAAGGTGATGCAAACAGTTCAGTAGATTTTTATTTATCTCGTGGTCAGAATAAACCAAATAAAGAACTAGCAACTAGGACGGATCGCTTTGGAAGTGGAGAATTAAAATTAGTTGATGTTCAATTCTTAAATCAAAATCAGCTAGGTGTTACTCAGATTATTTCTGGCGAATATTTAAAAATTAAATTAACGTTTGAAAACCGAATTAGACAATTGAATTATGATCATTTTTTTGTAGGAGTCAATTTTAAGGATGATCAGGAACAAGTTGTATTGAGTTATCTGAGCGACGAAATGGGAAGCAAATTGCATGATTTTCATATAAAGAATGAGATTCATTTAGAAATTCCAAGATTATTATTGCGAGCTGGAATTTATGATATTCGAGTTCAAACGGGAATGGGTGTAAAAAGGGAAGATCATTTTGATACAATTGAAAGAGCAGCAACAATTCAAGTTTTGCAAGGAAAATTATGGGACTCAGGCAGGTTAAATAGGGCAGGTAATTACGCAGTTTTACCTGGAAAATTTAGGATTTAGGATATGAAGTTAATTGATTATTCAAAAAAAATATTTAAATCGTTTTTTAATAAACCAGCCAAGCCAAATAAAAATGCCATATGGATTTTCGGTATGCAAAAGGCAGGAACTTCTGTTATCGCTGGGCTTTTGGCAATGAGAACAGGCAAGAGTGTTACGATTGACACTCCTCTTTTATGGCAGCCATATTTAAATCAAATACAAACGGGAGTTTTAGATTTTTCTTCACATATCCGTGAGAACCCAGAACCTTTTTCTAAGGATATTATAAAAGAACCGAATGCTTCTTTAATTATTGACAGAATAATGAGTTGCTTTGTATTGGAAAAATACGTTTTTATATATCGAAATCCGTTTGATTTAATCAGATCAATTCTTGATCGGCTTAATCTACCTGGAAATGAATTAAATATTTCGATTGATAGCGTTCATGAAAATTGGGAACATATTTTCGGAAATGGTGACAACTATATTGAGAATTTATCAAATCTTTGGGTTCGAATATACTCCCAATTTGATCTAATAAATTCTAGAAATTGTATTTTAGTTAAATATGAAGATTTTAATACGGATAAGCTTCAAGTTATTGATGGCTTATGTGAGCAATTAGATCTAAAACCAAAATATTCCATTACAGAAAAAATGAATAGTCAATTTCAACCAAAAGGAAATAGTTCAGTTAATCTGAAACTTTTTTTTGGTGAAGAAAATATTGAAACTATTAATAGAATTACTAACGACGTAAGAAGCTTTTATGAAAATTGATTTTTTTTTAATGACGTTTAAGGGCTTTAAAGTTCTAGAATCAATAATTCACGATAATTTTTTAAAGAATATTAATTCTGTAATTATTGGGAAGGATGATAACGTTGTCAATGACTATTCAACCGAAATTCAGAAATTGTGTATTTCTAATAACATAAAATATTACTTTCGATCTGATAACAATTATTTTAAAAATGATGTAGATTTAAAAATTGCAATTTCATGGCGCTGGTTAATTGATAATGGAAATAAAGAACTTATAGTTTTTCATGATTCTTTGTTACCAAAATATAGAGGATTCTCACCCTTAGTGAATATGCTAATTAAGAAGGAAAGAGAAATTGGGGTTACTGCTTTATATGCATCAGAAAACTACGATGCTGGCGAAATAATTGATCAAAGGTCTAGAATAATTAATTATCCAATAAAAATTGATCGGGCTATAGAAAAAGTGAGTGAACTTTATTGTGAACTTGTCTTGTCAATTTTAAATAATATTAATTCAAATAAAAAACTACCCAATTCAACTATTCAAGATGAAAAATTAGCGACTTACAGTTTATGGAGAGATGAACTTGACTATCATATTGATTGGAATCAATCCTCAGAAGAAATATTAAATTTTATTAATGCAGTTTCGTTCCCTTATAAAGGAGCATGTTCCTATATTAATGATAAAAAAGTAAGGATTTTAGATGCATGTACTGTACCAGATGTAAATATTGAGATTCGACATGTAGGAAAAGTCATTTTTTCAAAAGATGAATATCCAGTTGTAGTATGTGGTAAGGGATTATTGCAATTAACGAAAGTAGTTAACGACGAAAATAACGATTCGATATTACCATTAAATAAATTTAGAATAAGATTTAATTAGATGAAAATTCCATTTAATAAGCCTTTTTTAACTGGGGACGAAATTAATTATATTAAACATGCCGTTAATCTTGGAAAGATTTCTGGAAATGGAAACTATACGAAAAAGTGTCAAACCTTTTTTGAATCTAAATATGGAATTAAAAAGGCATTATTAACTACAAGTTGTACTGATGCTTTAGAAATGGCAGCATTGTTACTTAGAATAAAACCTGGAGATGAGGTTATTGTACCATCTTTCACCTTTGTGTCAACAGCAAATGCTTTTGTATTAAGGGGAGCAAAAATTGTGTTTATAGACTCTAAAAGTACTCACCCTAATTTAGATGAAACGAAATTAGAAGCGCTCATTAACTCTAAAACAAAAGCAATAGTGGTAGTGCATTACGCTGGTGTTGCTTGTGAAATGGACACAATCATGCAATTATCTCAAAAGTATGATTTATTTGTAATTGAAGATGCTGCTCAAGGAATTGATAGTTTTTATAAAGGTCGTCCATTAGGAAGTATAGGCCATTTATCTACTTTTTCATTCCATGAGACTAAAAATATAATTTCAGGTGAAGGTGGCTTATTAGGTATTAATGACGAGCGATTTTTACATCGTTCTGAAATAATTTGGGAAAAAGGCACAAATAGAGCTGCTTTTTTTCGAGGTGAAATTGATAAGTATGGCTGGGTCGACCTTGGCTCATCCTTTTTGCCTTCAGAAATTATCGCCGCATTTTTATGGGCGCAAATAGAACATATAAATTCAATTCAAAGTAGAAGAAAACAGATTTGGAACCGATATTTTGAGGAACTTAATCATTTAGAGCAAATACATAATATAAATTTGCCGCAATTACCGCAAAACACTACTAATAACGGACATCTGTTTTATTTAATCTGTGAAACATTGAATCAGAGAACTCAATTAATTGAATTTCTAAAGAAGAAAAATATTCATGCAGTTTTTCACTATTTATCCTTACACGATTCTCCATTTTTTAAAGAAAAACATGATAGCAGGTCGTTATTAAACAGCGATAAGTATAGTAATAGATTATTGAGATTACCGCTGTATTATGAATTGAGCGAAGCCGAACAATCACATATTATATCTTCAGTAAATCAATTTTTTAATGTCTAAAGCGATTGTTCATATTTGTAAGGATGAGAAGTTTATTCAGATTGCAAAACATCAATTTAACAAAGTTTATAATCAAAGAAATCTTTACTATATAATTGTTAAGGATACGAGCCAATCACCTAAGCATGTTACAGTTGATCAACAAACAATTTTAATTGATTATAATGACTTACACCATATCTCTAAAAAATATTCTGATAATACAGTATTTATATTTCATAGTATAACCAACAACTTAATAACTTTTATAGATGCTATATCAAAAGAGAACAGGTTGATTTGGATGTTCTTTGGGATGGAAATTTATAATGATGAGTCATTTTATCCGAGGAAACAACTTCTTGCTCCAATTACGTTTGGTTTATTTCCTTCAAAAAAACCAGGATTTACATATCAATTAAAAAATGCATTTCGACCTTATGTGAGAATAATAAAACTAAATTTACCTCTAAGTATTAAGGAGAAAAAAATTAAAGCGTTCAATAGATTTGATAACATAGGAATTCTGCATAGAGAAGACTATTTGAACATAATTAAATTAGGTAGAATTAAAAAGAGTACTCATTTTGAATTTACGTATTATCCGTTAGAATTGATAGTTGATGTTAACGAAGGTATTATTACAGATAAACGCAATATCTTAATAGGAAATTCAGGACATATTTCCAACAATCATATTGATGTTTTCTCTAAATTATCCAATTTTAGACTAAAAAATAAAATTGTAATACCCCTAAGTTATGGGGATACTAATTATATAAAAAAAGTAAAAGAAAATGCTGCATTTCAGATTAGTAGTCAAGTTGAATTTTTAGAGAATTTTTTGTCACTTGAAGAATACAATCAAATACTAAAAAAAGTTTCAGTTTTTATCTTGTATGCACGAAGACAACAGGGCGTAGGTAATATTATCGCATTATTGTGGCACGGCGCAAAAGTCTTTTTGAGTAAGGAAAATACGTTTTATCATTATTTAAAGCGATTAGGTGTCATCGTTTTTCGTTATGAAGATGAATTATCGGAATTAAGTATAAATCAAGAATTAAGCTTAGATGAAATAAGGAATAATCGTGAAATCTTATTTACTCATTTAAATGAAGAAAGGTTAATTTCAAAACTTAAAGAACAAATGGATTCTATCTTATAAGTTGCTCATGAAATCAAAATTAGAAACAAATAAAATTACTTGATATTAATGACGACTTCGATCTCCATCATCATCCCAACCTTCAACCGTTCGGTCTGGCTTCAAGAAACCTTAGAGAGTATTTTGAAACAGTCTTACAGCTCTTGGGAATGCCTGGTCATTGATGATGGTTCAACCGATAGCACGGCTTTAATGGTGGCTTCCTTTTGCCAAAAAGATCCAAGAATTCAATACCACAAGCGTCCAGATGATCTTGCAAAAGGCGCTAATAGTTGTAGGAATTATGGCTTTCAATTGAGTAAAGGCAATTATATCCAATGGTTTGATGATGATGATATCATGCTTAAGAATTATTTAAAAAATAGAATGGATCATTTTACTAATGGTATTGAAATGGTGGCCTGTACTGGTTATAAGGTGGACGAATCCTTGCAAAAAAGAACCCTTATTCCTTTAAACCCCTCTACACATATTTATAAAGATTATGCCTTAAGAAATTTAAATATTCTAACGCCTTCAGCCTTATTCAGAAAGTCATTTTTAGAAGACAAACAGGGTTTTAATTCTGATATTTCAAGAGGTCAGGAAGCCGAGTTCTTTATGCGCATATTTTATAAAATGAATCCACAAGCCTTTGTTTTATTAGATGAACCCCTGTTTTTATACAGACAACATGATTCAAGTAAATCTGCCAAGAGTAAAAACTACAACCCTAAATTTATTGAAGACCAAACCTGGACCTATATTGAAAACCTTAAGCGCAGTGTTGCATTAAAAGACCCAGAACTGGTTCAGTTTTTCTATAAAATTCTTGTGCGTTTCTTTTTTAGTGGCGTGAATTATGGTCACAAACACAACGCAAAGCACATTTTAAAATCTCTGCTGAAAATAGTAGGTCCATTTGATAAATCCCTTAAAAGGAAATTAAATAATTATGGAAGACTTTCATTGTTGTTAAACAAAGGGAGCTATAAAATGGAATCGTCTCTCGTAAATCACAAAAGCACATTTACATTTGAATAATTCCTTTGCTGGTTACTTTTGTTTCAAGTATTTTAAACTTATATTACATGTCGATTATTATACCTTTAAATAGCGACCAGATCAAACTAATATCAAATGGTGTTTAAATCTTCTCGACCTAAAATTTTCTGTAT
>JABDKX010000207.1 GCA_013001975.1 Saprospiraceae bacterium
ATCATAATCAGTAGCACAGGTGTTTTAGAATATTGTGAACTATGTGAATTGTGATTCAATTTTAATTTTTAGTTCATAGTTCATAATTCTTATTTTTTAGAAGGTGGCATAGACGGTCTCACCTCAACTTTGCTCGGTAAAGTTCTGGGGTGCATTTTCAAAAGATCGATTGTAATTTGACCAATATCTTCTGGTTGTATTTTCCAAGCATCGGCATCAGTTGGGATCCGGTTGTTAAAATGAGTGGCTACTGATCCTGGCATAATTGTCGAACATTTAACGCCGTCTTGTCGTAGGTCTAACATAATGGCTTGTGTAAAACCTACCAGTCCAAACTTGCTGGCATTGTACGCAGCACCTTTTGCGAAAAAATTCGTTCCTGCAAGGCTGGCTACAGTTATAAAATATCCTTTAGAAGATTTTATGGCATTTAAACTGGCTTTGACAGTATTGAATACGCCTGTTAAGTTAACATCTATGACTTCGTGCCATTGTTGAGGTGTCAATTCTTCAATGCTTGCAAAATGTCCAACACCTGCATTGGCAATCACAACATCGAGACGTCCCCATTTATTTGTAACAGAATCTACAGCATTCTGCATGTCCTCAAGTGATATAACATCTCCAGGAATACCGATAATTTGGTTTTTATACTCAGGCTTTATCGAGCTAAGTGCCTCATCGACAGATGATTGTGTTCTGCCTGTTATCGCTACTTTCATTCCTTCATTAAGCATGGCATTTGCAATTCCTAATCCAATACCTTTAGTTCCTCCGGTTATCAATGCAATTTTGTCTTGTATATTCATTTTTTATATGGTTGAAGAGTTTATTTTTGTCAAAATTTTAAAAATGAGACTTAATTTACTAATAGTATTAGGAATAACAATATTTAGCTTAATGAGTTGTGGTGGTGATGATGATGAATGTACGCTAATGCTTAATATTCCATCTAATTTTAATCAGACTGTTTTTATGGATAATATTTCAACTATTGAATCTTATCTTACAGATAATGGATTGACTGCTCAAAAAACAAGTTCTGGTCTATATTATATCTTTGACACACCTGGAGACAGTATAAAGCCAACCCTTTGTAATAATGTTACTGTTAATTACAGAGGATATTTGCCAAATGGCAATGTGTTTGACGCATCATCAATCGAAGGCGTTACTTTTCCTTTAACGAATGTTATTTTAGGATGGGGAGAAGGTATTCCGCTCTTTGGCGAAGGAGGTGAAGGCGTTTTGCTTATTCCTTCTTATTTAGGCTACGGGACAAACCCTCCTCCAGGTTCTGGAATACCACAAAACAGTGTGCTTATTTTTGATGTTGCTTTGCTCAATTTTTAATTGAAAAACGAAAAATACAACCCTGGGTTCCTGCTAAAAAGTGGTCATTTTAATACCATTTACCCGACTTTATTTAGAAGGCAAAAAGCGCCTGAATATAAAAGAACACGACTCACTACTTTTGATGGAGATTTTTTAGACATTGATTTTCTAAAAACAGGATCTAAAAAGATTGCCATTCTTTGTCACGGATTAGAAGGTTCAAGCCAATCAAAGTATATTATCGGAACTGGCGATATTCTTATGAATGCCGGTTGGGATGTTGCGGCCATGAATTATAGGTTTTGCAGTGGAGAGGTAAATAATAAATTGAGAATGTACCACAGTGGCGCTACTGAAGATTTGCAAGTAGTTATAAACGCGCTTTATGATGAATATGAAGAAATTTGTTTGGTTGGATTTAGTTTAGGAGGTAACCTTTGCTTGAAATATTGCGGCGAAAATGGTAATCAAATTTCTTCGAAGATAAGTAGGGTAGTAGCTGTTTCTGTTCCAGTCGATTTAAAAGCGGGGTCAATCAATATAGGAAAGCCAAGTAATTTTATATATGAGAATAAATTTTTAGATAGCCTGGTTGAGAAATTGCATGTAAAACATAAAAAGTATGGCGATGAGATAGACATAAGTAAGTTAAACGAAGTCAAAAAATTGTATGATTTTGATGATTTATTTACTGGACCCATTCATGGATTTAAAGATGCAGAAGATTACTATCGCCAATGCAGTAGTAAGCAATTTATAAATGATATTAAAATACCTGCACTCATCATTAATGCAGAAGATGATCCATTTTTACCTGAGGAATGCTACCCATTTAAAGAAGCAGAGCAAAATAAAAACGTCTCATTAGTTGTTCCAAAATATGGTGGTCATGTAGGATTCGCCTTTTACAACGAAAAGTATTATTGGATAGAGCGGAAGATAAAGTCTTGGTTAGAAAAATAAAAACATTGACAGGAAGTTGCCAATGTTTTTTTTGAGAATACAAATCTTAAGATACTTCGAAAGTAACTTTTAAGTTTATTCTATATTCATCCACCTTACCATTTTTAACGGTTACGCTTTGACTTTGAACATAAGCAGATTTAATATTCTTAACAGATTTTGACGCTTTTTTAATTGCGCTAGCCGTTGCATCTTCCCAACTCTTTTTTGAATTAGACATGATCTCAATAACTTTCATAATTGCCATAATAATATAAATTTAGTGTTTAATAATTTCTAATACGAGGAAGGAGTAAAGTTACAAGTTAATATCAAAATTTTCCTAATGAAATTGCATGAATGCCGTCAATCAGCGCATCCAGATCTTTAAAACTGGTAAATATATTCGGGCTGACTCTGAGGAAACCGATTCCGTTGGCATATCCAGATGCCTTAACATGAACATTAAATTTGGATTCAAGAATACTTTTTACTTTTTTATTTGGAACGCCATCGATTAAAAAAGAAGACAATGCACATTGATTTGGCTTAGAAAATATTTTCACATTTTTTACATTCTTCATGCCTTGTTGCCAGTAGTTGGTTAATTCTTTTAACCGAGCTTCTTTTTTACTAATGCCTGTTCTCTCCAAAAATTCAATGGCCGCATTTATACCAATTGTGTTTTGAAAAGCGCGTGTTCCTAAATAGTCTAATTTATTTGTAGCGTCTTGTTTAGATTCTGGATAACTGATCGGTGGAGACAGTTTTGATATTTTTCCTTTTTTAGTATATAGTAATCCTGACCCTAATGGACAATTCAACCACTTGTGTAATGATGTTGCAAAATAGTCTGGATTTAATTTATCAATAGAAAATTCAATTTGTCCTAAAACATGGGCACCATCAATTAAAACTTCAATACCATTTTCAGAAGCTATTTTTTGAATTGCATTCACAGGTAAAATGCGACCTTCTCTGTGTGTAATCCAAGTTAATATAATGAGTTTCGTTTTACTGTTAATTCGTGATTTGTAATGGTTGATTATTTCTTCGTCCGATAAATCAAATGCATATCCACTGATTTTTTTTAAAGAAACGCCTTTTGTGTTTTTTAAATGGATGAGCGTATAATCAACAAATGGATAATCCCAATCTGCATAAATAATTTCATCACCTGGAGAAAAATCAATACCCCATAAAACAGAATTTATGGCTTCAGTTGAATTTCTAACAAGATGGAGGTCGCCGTCTGAAGCATTTAAGTGATGACCTAGTTTTGTAAAAGTTTGTTTTTTGATATCATTCCAAGATGATGAAACCTCATAAGGAGCATAACTGCTTATTTGGGTTGTGGCTTCAACATATTTTTCTAAAACAGGAGAAGGCATTACGCCTGAGCTGCCACTATTAAGGTTGATAAGCTTATGTTTAGAAGCAAGAAAACATTTTCTGATCTTATCCCAATTTATATCTTCATTTATTTTTTCTAGGCGATATGCATGATTGGAAAGTTTGAAACTTAAGTTAGTTCCAAGTCCAATTATAGATAAATCAGTTATAAATGCTCTTCTTGATTTCATTTATCAGATGTTGAAAAAGACTAATTAAAATTGATAATTAATCTGATGACTGAAAGATATAATATTTAAATGATCTTTTTATTATACAGTATTATTGAAGGTTATTTGCCATTGGTTTTTGTTCTAATTTTAGTTTAAACTTAGGCTATGAAAGCCATTCAATTGCGCTTTTATAATTTTGGCGATTAAATCATTTTAAGTACATTAGGGGGGCTGATCTAATGAATTCCTTTCTGAATTCATTGAAATCAAAACATTAAATTCAAATTTACGCTTATGAATAGATTGCTTTGGCTATTTGGTCTTGTAGCTTCAATTGTATTAGGTATATTTTTATGTTGGAGGGTTTTAGATGGTAATGCGACTACGCTTAACTTACTTGCATCTGCATTAATGCTATTACTATCTGCTTTTTTTGGAGGGGGCTTAGTATGGACTTGGTTAAAAGATAAAATAACAAAATCTGAATTTGATATTAGTAATTCAAAAATTGAATATGCCAATTTAAAATCAGAATACGATGGTTATATGACTAAGTCAATATCTGATGCTAATAAATATAAAATCAAACTTAACGAATGGTCAAATAAACTCGACTCTTGGGAAATAGAAAAGAATAATTTAGTCTCTCTGATAGAGAGCAAACCAAAAGAAATCGAAGTCATCAAAGAAGTAGAGGTCATAAAGGAAGTTGAAGTATTCAAAGAGGTAGAGGTCATAAAAGAAGTAGAGAAACCAGTTGAGGTCATCAAAGAAGTTGAAGTGATCAAAGAAGTGGAAAAGCCAGTAGAAGTCATCAAAGAAGTAGAAGTTGTCAAGGAAATAGAAGTGATAAAAGAAGTAGAGAAGCCAGTAGAAGTTGTCAAAGAAGTTGAAGTTGAGAAATTAGTAGAAGTAATAAAGGAAGTTGAAATTCCTGTTGAAGTTGTCAGGGAAGTCGAGGTTATCAAAGAGGTAGAAAAACCAATCGAAATAATCAAGGAAGTCGAGGTAGTGAAAGAAGTTGAAGTCATCAAGGAAATTATAAAAGAGATAGAAGTTGAAAAGGAAGTGTTGAAAGAAGTTGAAGTGCCAGTTGAAGTTATTAAAGAGATTGAAATTGTAAATGAGGTAGTGAGAGAAGTTGAAGTCATCAAAGAAGTAGAAAAGAAAGTTGAAGTAGTAAAAGAAATAGAAATAGTCAAAGAAGTGCCGGTTGAAATAGTTAAGGAAGTCGACGGTGTTAAAGAATCAGCAACTAAATCTAAATCTTCTGAAACGACATCAAAAACAAAATCAAAAGCAAATAAAAAAGCAAAACCTAAATCCAATGTTGACCCTAAAAAAAGAGCCAATAAGGATGTTATAAAAGATGATCTTACAAAAATTGAAGGTATTGGTCCTAAAATCGCAGGTCTTTTAAATGCAGAAGGTATTTATACTTGGGAAACACTAAGTCAAACCAGCGTTAAAGCAATCCAATCTGTTTTAGATGCTGCTGGACCCAGATATAGAATGCATTCTCCTTCTACCTGGCCAAAACAATCTAAGTTTGCTGCAGCTGGAAAATGGGATGAGCTAAAAAAATGGCAAAAAGAATTGGACGGAGGAAGAAAGTAAATTTCAAAATTTAATGATTAATAAGTAAAATGGAGTACTGGAAAAAGCGTGTAATAAATAAGCAAATTCCTGACAATGATCCAAATGGGCTGATCGATAGGATCAATATTGATAAAAATCTAACGGTTAAAAAAGTGTCAGTTGAGGTTAATATATCGCATTCATTTACAGGTGATTTAAGTATTGAACTAACGAGTCCAGATGGAATAAATAAGACGTTGCTTGAGCCAAGCAGGATTCCAGGCACTAATTTGTCAAGTGTTTTCAAGGGGGCAATCACCCGTGTTTTTAAGGATATTAACGCTGAAGGAGAATGGACAATTAAGGTCATCGATTCTGGAGCTCGAGATAGTGGCATGTTGATTGATTGGACCTTACAACTAGAGTTGGAAAGTCAAGAAGAAACGGAGATATTTATAAATGATGTGGCATCTTTACACAGTATTCAACGATGTCATCAGGGAGGAAAAATTGTAGAAATGTCTGCATTCGTGAAAATATTTCACTCGCATATCGGTGATATGACCATTAATTTAATTAGTCCTAGTGGTCGAACATTATTGCTTCATCAGAAAGTAGGTGGTTCAATTCCACATTTGGTAAAATCATTTGACAGCACTGTTTTAAAATCATTTGTTGGAGATTACGCTAAAGGACTTTGGACACTTAAAATCACCGATAGTTTGAAAGGTGATACCGGAAGATTGGTCAAATGGAAATTGGATATTAAAACCTCTGAGTAATTTTCTCATGATGTTATAAAAATAAATACTAGTTAATTCACCCTTGAAGGCTCAATTATTTAATTGGGCCTTCTTATTAGTTTTTTGCAAACTTTATTTAAGTAAAACTTAACAATGAATTATAAACATAAATTTATTTATTAAGTTAGGAGAGTATTAAATAAAACTACTATGAATTTTTTAATTGCATTAATTTCATCATTCGTGTTGGCGATGGGTTGTAACTCACAAAAGAACAATCCAACAGAAACTATTCAGAAAAAAGTAACTTATCCCGTTAGCGAATATACCAAGGCAAACAAATTGGAAGCTTACGAACAAGCTATTTTCGCTGGAGGTTGTTTTTGGTGTACCGAAGCTGCATTTGAAAGAATAGATGGCGTCGTTGATGTAATCAGTGGTTATTCAGGAGGCAATAAATCTTATCCAACCTATTATGAAGTTGGCAATGGGACTACAGGACACGCAGAAGCCATTTATATTTATTACGATAAATCAAAAATTAATTATAATACATTGCTTGAAGTTCTTTTTGTAGCTCATGATCCTACAACATTAAACAGACAAGGTCCTGATTACGGAACAGCTTACAGATCTGCTATTTATTATAAGACTGACCAAGAACTTGACCTTATCAATAAAGCAATAGAAAAAGTAAATGCTTCAGGTATTTATGATGATAAAGTCGTAACTGAAATAAAACCTTACGAAGAATTTTGGGTCGCGGAAGAATACCATCAAAACTTTTATGAGCTTAATCCCAATCAGTCTTACGTGCGTGCAGTCTCACGACCAAAGGTGGAGAAAGTTTTAAAATCATTCCCTCAATTGATAAAACCGCAGTTTAAAAAATAAGGAGACCGTTTATTTTATTATAATAAAGATTTAAATCTTGGTCTTTTAGGTGTAAAATCACCAACTTCTTCTTTTCGTTTAGCTTCGTAAGCACTAAAGTTTCCTTCAAAGAATCTTACTTTGGCTTCATCTTCAAACGAAATTATATGTGTGGCTAATCTGTCAATAAACCACCTGTCGTGAGAAATAACTAAAACGCATCCAGCAAAATTTTCGATGGCTTCCTCCAAAGCTCTTAATGTATTGACATCAATGTCATTGGTAGGCTCATCAAGCAGTAAAACGTTGCCACCTTCTTTTAATGTCATCGCTAAATGAACTCTGTTTCGTTCACCTCCAGAGAGCACACTCAATTTCTTTTGCTGATCACTTCCTGTAAAATTGAACTTACTTATATACGCTCGCGCATTTAATTCTCGATTGCCTATTTGAATGAGTTCGTTGCCACCACCAATTATTTCAAACACTGTTTTTTCTGGTAGCAAATCTTTGTGTGATTGATCGACATAACTCAACTTGACCGTTGAACCAATGTTTATTTCTCCGCTATCAGGTTTTTCTTCGCCCATCACCATTCTAAATAAAGTAGATTTTCCTACACCATTGGCACCAATAATTCCTACAATTGCATTTTTGGGAATAGACAAACTTAAGTCTTCGATCAATACGCGGCCATCATAAGCCTTTGTAACCTTATCTAATTCGATGACTTGATCTCCTAGCCTTTCACCTGAAGGAATGAACAGCTCCAATTTCTTTTCTTGTTCCTTGGCTTCTTCACCAGCAAGTTTCTCATATGCATTCAACCTGGCTTTACCTTTTGACTGTTTTGCTTTTTGAGACATCCGTGACCATTCTAATTCTCGCCTTAATGCTTTTTGTCGTTTTGATTCTTGTTTTTCTTCTTGAGCCAAACGATTGGCCTTTTGGTCAAGCCAAGATGAATAATTGCCCTCCCAAGGAATGCCTTCGCCTCTATCCAATTCAAGAATCCATCCAGCCACATTATCTAAAAAATACCGATCATGGGTAACAGCAATAACAGTACCGGGAAAGTTCTTTAAGAATTGCTCTAACCAATGAACAGATTCAGCATCCAAATGATTGGTAGGCTCATCCAGTAATAAAATATCAGGCTGACTTAATAACAAGCGGCATAATGCAACACGTCTTCTTTCACCTCCTGATAGTACAGATACCAATTGATCATCTGGCGGTAGACGAAGCGAATCCATTGCTAATTCAAGTTTATGATCTAACTCCCAAGCATTAAACAAATCCATTTTTTCAGCCAAGTCACCTTGCTTTTCTAAAAGCTTATTCATTTCATCATCCGTCATGGGTTCTGCAAATTTTGCATTGACTTCATCATAAGCTTTAACAACATCAACGATATGTTGCACACCTTCTTGAACAATTTCCTTGACTGTTTTGGATTCGTCTAATTCAGGTTCCTGAGGCAGATAACCAATCTTATATTCTTTATCAAAATGAACTTTGCCTTCGTAATTTTGATCTAATCCTGCAATTATTTTGAGAAGACTCGATTTTCCTGAACCATTAAGGCCTAAAACGCCAATTTTAGCACCATAAAAAAATGATAACCAAATATTATTTAAAACTTTCTTTTGAGGTGGATAGGTTTTAGAAACACCTTCCATGGCAAAAATGACCTTTTGATCTGACATGCATTTTTTATTTAGAGTGCAAATATTCAAAATTCTTAAGTAATTGTAGGTATATTATCATTTGATTGTCTAGATTCATTTTAAATTATATAGCAAACACTGGGTTTTAGATAAGTAATTATAAATTGTGGGAGAAGATCAAATGTTATTTATTTTTAAGATTTTGTAGGATTGAATAAACATTTGTTATTTGTAAATACTTATTAATATAAAAGAGAATTATGTTATCGAAAAATATGCAAGCAGCTTTGAACGAACAAGTGAAAATTGAAGCGCAATCGTCACAAGTTTATTTGGCTATGGCTTCATGGTCTGAGATCCAGCCAGGTATTGATAATGTCACACAATTTTTTTACAATCATTCTGATGAAGAGAGAATGCATATGCTCAAGTTGATTCATTTTATAAATGAAAGAGGTGGATTTGCAATGATTCCTGCTTTGGAACAACCAGCTTTAACCTATCCTTCAATTATACATGCCTTTAAAGAATTATTAAAGCATGAAATAATGGTTTCAGAAAGTATCAACAAATTGGTAGACATCGCTTTAAATGAAAAAGATTATGCCACACACAATTTTTTACAATGGTATGTAGCGGAACAAATTGAAGAAGAAGCTCTAGCCAGAACTTTGAATGAAAAATTAGAAATGATTGGTGATGAGAAAAGTGGTCTCTATTTGTTTGATAAAGATATTTTAAATGTAAGTATTGCTTCATCTAACGACGAATAACTATGGAAAATTCAACTGTATTTTTTAGTGTATCGCATCTTAAAATCATGACAGCAAAACACCTCTTGGAAGAAGCAGGTATCGTAAGCCATTCAATTAATAAATTGGATTCCGCTCATGCTGGCGTATTCGGAGATATAGAATTGTATGTAGACAAAAAAGACGAAGAAGCAGCGAGAAAAATTTTAAAGGAAGCTGAGATATTGTAGGTACAATGTGACCATTGTGACCAATGAATTCAATGATTTAATGAATAGAATGAATTGAATAAAAACGTTACGTAATATTCATTATGTTCATTATATTCATTTCTTCATTGTTCGCATTGTATCATTAGTCACATTGTTTACTTTGCTACTCCAAAGGCCACATGTACTTCTCACCTAACTTAGGAGGAAGCTTTTTTCTCATACTTGTATTGCTTCTTCTCTTTTTACCAGCTGGCTTTTCAGAATTGCCTTGTTTTTCTTTTCTTTGATTAAAAGAAGGTGCTTTACTTTTTTTCGGCTTAGATTTATTGAAATCCCTTTTTTCTGAAGTAGGAGATTTTTCAATTTTATTAGAATTTGAATCGGATTTGTTCTTGCCTTTATTTCCTTTAGGTCGATCTTTTTTTGATTGTTGACCTCCAGTTTTTTTAGCTTTTCGATTGGCGAAAAATTCTTGTTTTCTTCTTTGTTTCTCTTTGTTCCACTCTTTCTTTTCCGCTTCAGTCATTGGCTTTTCAGTTTGTGGAAATGGGTTATCGTCGATAACAGTTATTTTTTTGCCTATCAATTTTTGAATATCTTTTATGTAGCTGTTTTCTTCTGGCTCACAAATTGAGATGGCAACGCCATCTTCACCTGCTCTTCCAGCTCTACCTATTCTATGAACATAAGTTTCTGGCAAGTTAGGAACATCCAAATTAATCGTGTATGTTAATTTTTCAATATCAATTCCTCTCGCTGCAATATCGGTAGCAACTAAAGCTGTAATGTTCTTTGCTTTAAAATCGCTTAATGCTTTTTGTCGTTGATTCTGAGCCCTGTCTCCATGGATCGATGCAGATTTTATGTTATTCTTTTGTAAGAATCTGAAAATACGATCGGCGCCATGTTTGGTTCTCACGAAAATGAGAACTTGATCTATTTGATGCTTATTAATTATATGGAGCAACAACTTATTCTTATCCGTTCTATTTGTGTAATACAAATATTGAGTAATCGTTTCTGCAGTAGAAGAAATAGCTGCGACTTCTACCTTCACAGGATTCTTCAAAATTGTGGAAGAGAGATCGATTATATTCTTGGGCATTGTTGCTGAGAAAAATAACGACTGCCTTTGTTCAGGAAGTAATTTTAACAGCTTTCTTATGTCATTTATAAAACCCATATCTAACATCCTGTCAGCCTCATCAAGCACAAAGATCTTTATATGATTCAAGGAAATAAATCCTTGTTGAATTAAGTCTAGTAGTCTGCCTGGAGTAGCAACCAAAATATGAACTCCTTTTTTAAGTTGCGAAACTTGTTGTCCTTGCTTCACACCACCAAAAATTACAGCATGTTTTATATTAGTGTTTTTACTATAAGCTTGGATGTTTTCATCAATCTGAATGGCCAATTCTCTAGTAGGTGTGACTATCAGAGATCTTAATACTGGTTTATCAGCATTTTTCTCAATATTATGAATGAGTTGAATGATTGGAATAGCAAATGCTGCAGTCTTACCTGTACCTGTTTGGGCACATCCTAAAACATCCTTTCTATTTAAAATATGAGGAATTGCCTTTGCTTGTATGGGTGTTGGTTGAGAATACCCTTTATGTTGTAGAGCCTTCATAATGGGCTCAATTATCTTTAAATCTTCGAATTTCATTGTATGGATTGATTTTTCCTTTTTATAATCATTTGATTATCAGTAAAGGAGCGCAAATAATTTGTGTAAAGATATATAAAAAATAAATCTTATGTGTTTGTTGCTGAATTTCTGCTATTTATGGTAGAAATAAGTGGAATTACGACCTTTTAACGTATTTGGTTAAAATAACGATATGTTGACCATCGATCTTCCCTTCAATGTGTTCAGCATTGTCATGAACCAGTCTGATTCGCCTGACCGCCGTTCCTCTTTTCGCTGTAAAATTGGCGCCCTTTACATTCAAATCTTGGATCAAAGTAACAGAATCTCCAGCATTCAAAATATTTCCGTTGGCATCTTTATGAATTAATTTGCTTTCACCGGATTGTACCCATTCTAAAGTATCTTCAGCCAAATATGCATTTCCTAAAGCATCTTGTGCCCATTCGATTGTAGGCATGGATTGTAATAACCTGTAAGAAACAACTTGGACAGCTGGAACTGTACTCCATATACTTTCTGTTAAACAGCGCATATGATTACCATCTATTTTGTCAGTTTCTTGAATTTGATTTTTGCAAACAGCACATACCACAACATTGTCTTCATCTTTGTCACCATTTCGCGGATTTACAGCCAAAGCTTCTATGCTTTCTGATGAACCACATAACTCACATTTTTTTTCGCTTCTATTCTCTAAGTTTACTGATAAACTCATATTAAAATTTCATGCAAATGTAGATGAATTTAAATTCTCTTGCCCTTTTAAGAAATATACTAATCGTTGTTCTAAACTATGATTCTGATTAATTGTTAATTTTAAATCTTGGCGATCATAAATTACTATAAATTAAGTTAATGGATAGAAAAGCGTTTTTAAAAAAATCAATTGCATTAGGCGTTGCAGGGGCTGTCATTCCAGCTGGCGTTAAAGCAAGCAATACGAAGAAAACATCTACTTATGATAAACTTATCGAAAATGTAGGGTTCAACCATTTGCCTAATCAAAAAGGAATATCAACAATGAATACAATATTACACAAAGCAGATACAAGAGGTCAGGCTGATCATGGTTGGCTAAATTCTCGCCACTCATTTAGTTTTGCTAATTACTATAATCCTGATCGAATGCATTTTGGCGCACTCAGAGTTTTGAACGATGATGTCGTTTTGGGAGGGAAAGGGTTTGGCAAACATCCTCATGACAATATGGAGATAATTTCAATTCCCTTGGAGGGCGATCTGGAGCATAAAGATAGTATAGGTAATGTGGCTGTCATTAAAGAGGGCGATGTACAAGTGATGAGCGCAGGTACAGGAATCTATCACAGTGAGTATAACAAGAATAATGATAAAGCAGTTAAGTTTTTACAAATTTGGATTTTCCCCAACCAAAAAGGAGTTAAACCAAATTACGATCAAATATCCTTAAAAAGTATTTCAAAAAACAATGCTTTCTTCCAGATTTTATCCCCAAATAAAAACGATCAAGGGGTTTGGATTCACCAAGATGCTTGGTTTCATTTGGGTTATTTTGATGATCAAATCAAAAGTCAATACAAGTTTAAAAAAGAAGGCAATGGGGTCTATGCTTTTCTGCTTGAAGGTGAAGCTGAAATAGAAGGTCAAAAACTTGAAAAGCGAGATGGATTTGGTATTTGGAATGTTGACGAAATTGAGATCATAGCAAATAGTGGCAGCAAGATTCTTTTGATGGAAGTTCCAATGCAATTGTCATAATAGTTTTTTCACCCTTTTAGGGAGGATTGTTATAATAAACTTATTACCTGTTGGCTTGTTGTTATTAAATGGTATCAAGAGGGATTGGATTTATATTAATTGCGACTTTTGCTTTTGCATTCATGAATGTAATAGCCAAAGAACTGAGTAACTTCCATCCCCTGCAAGTTGTTTTCTTTCGCGCAACAGGTACTTTCTTAGTTATTTTTCCCTTCATGCTTAAAAACAAGATTTCTATTCTTGGGACGCATAAAACAATGCTTCTTTTAAGAGCTGTTGTTGGTAGTCTTTCTTTAGCCGCATTTTTTGTGGTAATTCAACGCATACCGTTAGGGTCTGCAATTTCAATCAGATACTTGGGTCCAATATTCGGTGCCATTATGGCCTATTATTTTTTGAAAGAAAAAATTAATATGAAACAGTGGATCAGTTTTGCAATAGCATTCGCTGGTGTAATTATTTTAAAAGGTTTTGATTTGAGAATTGATTATCTGAGTTTGGCATTAGTGCTTTTTTCTGCTGTAAGTGTAGGTGCTGTATTTGTCTTATTAAGATACCTTGGAAACAAAGAACATTATTTAACCATCATCAATTATTTTATGGTGGTATCAATAATATTTAGCTTATTTTTTATTGGTCAGTGGAGGTGGCCGATTAACTACGAATGGCTTCCTGTAATCGGTATTGGTGCTTTTGGAATGATTGGGCAAATATTTATGACACAAGCTTTTCAAACGGAAGAGACAAGTGTGTTGGCACCTTTTAAATATATGGAATTGGTATATGCGCTGATAATGGGATATTTATTTTTCGGTGAAAAATATACGTTCCTTCCATTCTTGGGTATTATCCTTATTATTTTAGGAATGTTACTAAATGTCTACGCAAAAAAGTCCAATAAAGTTTTGCAGTAAAAGGCTTTCTAATAAACGTGAACGACATTTAAGTCAATGAATTTATTGAATTAGGTAATTTAACAAGCTTTTCCAATTTTAGTAAATTTTCATTAGTTAAATTCAGATTATAAAATTAGTGAAATGAAGAGACCAATTATATATATTATCCAACAGTATGGAATTATTAAATATTAAAATAACTTTGCCAAAATCATGGTTAATTAAAATAAATATTACAATGAAAATTAGACATCTACTCACACATTTTATCTGCTTATTAGCTGTTTTGTTTTTCACAACTTCTAACATTTTTGGACAAAATACGGTTGGTTTACTTAGTTACGATCAAGCGCAATCTTATCAAGGATATACATTATTCTATCCTCATAATCAACCAAATGTTTATTTGATTAATAATTGCGGTGAATTGGTTCATGTTTGGGTTGATGATGCTGACTTCAGACCAGGTAATACTGCATACTTGAGACCTGATGGATCTCTGGTTAAAGCTAAAAGAAACTCATCGGTTGCAGGTGATAATATTTGGGCCGGTGGTGGTGGCGCCATAGTAGATATTGTTTCTTGGGATAACGAATTGCTTTGGTCTTATGAATTAAATAACGATTCATTGAGACTTCATCATGATATTGCACCGATGCCAAATGGAAACATTTTAATGATAGCTTGGGAATTAAAATCAAACGAGGAAGCGATTGCCATGGGTAGAGATCCTGAAACATTAAATCAAGTTGTTTTGTGGCCAGATTTTATTTTCGAAATAAATCCTGAAACAGATGAAATAGTTTGGGAGTGGCATGTTTGGGATCATCTGATTCAAGATTTTGATAGCACTAAAGCTAATTATGGTGTTATCAGCGAACATAACGAATTGGTAGATATTAATTATGATACCAATGATGGAAAATCAGATTGGATGCACAGTAATGCTTTAGATTATAATCCTGAGTTAGATCAAATTATGTTGAGTGTTCCAACGTTTAGTGAGTTATGGGTGATTGATCATTCTACAACTACTGAACAAGCTGCTTCTCATTTTGGTGGGAATGTAAATCATGGAGGTGATCTTATATATAGATTTGGAAATCCTCAAACGTATGATAAAGGAGATTCTACTGACCAATTACTATTTTACCAACATGATACACATTGGACTAATGAGTTTTTACCACCAAATCACCCAATGAAAGGTAATATTGTTTGCTTTAATAACAGATTGCCTGGTTATTCTGCTGTAGAAATTTTCCCATCATCTTGGGAAATGTATATTAATGATTATGAAGAATTTCAAGGATCCTTTCCGCCGTTTGAATTGGAAAATACAATTACACATCCCGATACTTTCTCTTTTTATTCAACAGGATTATCATCAGCACAATTGCTACCAAATGGCAATATGTTGATGTGCAGCGGTCGACAAGGATACATGGTTGAATTAACACCTAGCAATGAAATTGTTTGGGAATATAAAACTCCAATACGTGCTGGCTTTTTTGTATCTCAAGGTGAGGAACTTGAGTTAAACAACAATTTAACATTTAGAGCATTCAGGTATCCACCAGATTATGCTGCTTTTGATGGCAGAAATTTAGAGCCTCAAGGCGTTCTGGAATTGGATGCTGCTGATAATCAATGTGAAAGGGTAGTACCTAATATTAACCTTGAAGAAGTTTCCTTAGGATTTTTTCCAAATCCAACATCAGGTAATTTACACTTGACTTGGGACAATGGAAAAATTGTGCGTATTGATGTTTATGATTTGTTGGGGAGACAACACATATCAACCACCGGAAACGGCGGCATGAAATATCTTGATGTCAGTCATTTAGAACCCAATATTTATATTGTGAATATTGAAGGTGTTGGCTCAGGACGATTTATTGTTGAGTAGAATTTAGAATTATCCCAAAGAGGTCAGAGACTTCCGATAGCATTCGAAATTGCATAAATTGGTTCTTAGCAAAGTGTAAATGTTTTACCGAGATTTCTAGAGCGAAGCACTTTCGCCGTAAAGGTTTTCAACCTCTTACGGATCGATTTCTAGCTACGCGCTGCTCTAAATACAAAAAACATCTCCGATGCAATTTGACAGCTGCGTTCTAAGTATTTCTCTTTTTGAATATCCGTATTATCAAAAGATTTTGGATCTTCATATCTTAAAGGAAATCTGTTTTTTGCACCTGGAATGAAAGGACAATTTTGATCAGCATGATCACAAGTCATGACAGCACCAAAATCAGCATCTGGATTAAATGGATGATCATATTTTTTCGAGAATGCTATAATGGGTGGTTGTCCTTGAAAATGTTTGATTGCATACACGGGATTCTCACCTTCAGATAGAGGAATAACTTGCAATCCTTGTCCGACTAAAGTTTCACCAATCATTGGAAACATAGCTGTAGCTTCTGTACCACCAGAATAACAATCAACATTTGTAAAGTCATGATATAATGCAGCAACATGGGCCCAGATTTGTGAAAGATGACTTCTCCTTGAATTGTGCGTACAGATAAAGTTTAACCTACAAGGTAGATTTGCTTTTCTCTTTTCTTTAATAAATTCAATAAGCGGCCTGAGAAGAATTTCTCTTTCCTTAGGAATATTTAAATCCAGATTGTCAATCGTTTCATTCAATGTCATAGCATCAATTTCTTTTAGCAGCAACCAGAGCCTGGTGCGCAAGAATTATTTGAAGTCAAATCTGCTAAGTTAAATTTTGGCTTTTCCTGAGGTATGCCACATTTGTCCCTAGCTAAGCAATCCGTTGTTTTTGAAACCAAAACAAAATGATTGCCATTATGATCTAAATCATACTTCCCAATCGTCTCACCTTGATATTCGACTTCAATATTTAAATTACCTATACCTAATTTGTTTTGTGATAATTCAATGATATCAATTAATTTATCAGGATGTAATCTGTGGTCGTAATCGTCAGCTTCCCATAATTGAAAATTGGCAACTTCTTCATGCCTGACTGTACCACCACAATCGATAAAATCTTTTACGACTTTTCCCACTTCCGTAACATGAAAATGAGAGGGTACTAATGATCCGTTAGGTAATTCAAATGCGATTGTTTCAGCTTCTGATAAATGTTGTCTTATCTCGTTTATATTCATTTTATTCTTTTTAGCAATTATTATTAAGTTTGATATCTCTGCCGAGAAGTTCATTGAATAGCTTTTGTATTTTTTTATAGACATTAAGATTTATACAATAACAAACCGATGTTCCTTCAATATTTCCTTTGATTAAATTAACAGATTTTAATTCTTTTAAATGTTGTGAAATGGTCGCTTGAGCCAAGCCGATTTCTTCAACTAATGTGCCGCAAATGCATTGTTCGTGCTTTAATAAGTATTGTAATATTGCCACACGTGCAGGATGAGCAATGACTTTAGCAAATGAAGCTATTTCATTTTGTCGATCTGTATATATTTCTGTTTTAGTGAGTCCCATAATAGGTATATTGCAATATTACGATTAACTAACATTCCAATCAAGATCAAGTTCAAATTTTTAATAATAAATTTATTAAATATTGATTTTTAAAGACTTATAGCGCATAAATTATAATAAATAGATTGAGCTATACTTAATTATCAATTATATTTAGACCTTTAGTTGAAACCAATTAATACAATCAATTTAATAATATGCGTTTATCCCCTTTAGTTTCGTCCATTATATTTTTGTCCTTCTTTGTATCATGCAGTCAAAACGAAGCACCCAAGCCACATTTATCAAAGATCGATAAGATAGCCCAAATGGCAGAGGAAGAAATTGAAATG
The DNA here is from genome assembly GCA_013001975.1 of Saprospiraceae bacterium. Taxonomy (GTDB): domain Bacteria; phylum Bacteroidota; class Bacteroidia; order Chitinophagales; family Saprospiraceae; genus RFSX01. The sequence goes on from JABDKX010000207.1 coordinate 17,773, forward strand.
ACGAAGGATCCATTCACAAATGAAGTACCTAAACATACTTTATATAAAGTCAGAAAAGAGTTATTGAAATCTGAACAATACAAAAGTTTGAGTTCAGAAGATGATTGGATAGCCAGAGGGCCAAATGATGTCGGAGGCAGAACAAGAGCATTACTAGTTGACATCAGAGACACAACGCATAATACACTATTTGCTGGTAGTGTTTCAGGTGGTCTCTGGAAATGTACAAATGCTCAGATTGATCCCATTTGGGAAAGAGTTGAAACTTATTTAGGTAATCCATCTATTTGTTCAATTGTTCAAGATCCTGCCAATCCAGAAATTATATACTTAGGTACGGGAGAAGGCTTTTTTAATGGAGATGCTTACAGAGGAGATGGTATTTATAAATCATCCGATGGTGGTGTGAATTGGAGTCGATTATCCAGTACAAATCATGGTAATTTTTTCTATAACCAAAAGCTGGTTATAAATGATGAGGGCGACTTATTTGTTGCCACTAGAGGAAATGGTGTTATGCGCTCCACAACCGGAGGAGAGAGCTGGACGCCTGTTCTAAATAACACGAATCAAGGCTTTTCAGACAGAGCTGCAGATATAGAAATTGCTCCTGACGGAACCATATTTGCAAGCATGGGGCTATTTACCCAAGATGGACTTTACAGGTCAAAAGATGGCGGCATTGATTGGGAATATATTGAACTTGGCATTGATTCATTTGAACGAATTGAAATAGCTGTTTCTAAAACAGATACCAATGCAGTATTGATTTTAGTACAAGAAATGGAAAACAATGCCGTTGGGTTTGTAATGACTTCATCAGATGGTGGAGATACTTGGGAGCAAAAGAGAGTTCCAGAAAAAGCCAGTGGCGCGCCAATGGCAGAAGGACAAGCTTGGTATGACATGTCAGCAGCTATTGATCCTAATGATAGCAATGTGTATTATGTTGGAGGTGTTGATCTTTATAAGTCAGTAAACGGTGGTGAAGGATGGAGAATTGTGAGTAGTTGGTTTGGAGGAGGAGGTTATCCTTATGTTCATGCCGATCAGCACAGCATTCACTTTTTGGGCAATTCATCTGATAAAGCATATTTTACAAATGATGGAGGCCTTTGGTTTACAGAAAATGCAACAGAGCCGAGACCAGATTTTAGAGATTTAAGTGGAGGATATATAACTACACAATATTATGCTTGTGCCATTCACCCTGAATTTGGCAAAGATTATTATATCGGAGGATCACAAGATAATGGGTCAGAGTTGATAAATGGTCCAGGACTTTCATCAAGCGTTGGGTTAACAGGTGGAGATGGTGCTTACTGTCATATCGATCAACTGGATCCAAATATTCAAATAACGTCATCTCAAAGAGGAAATTATAATGTGACAACAGTGGGTAATTTTTCAGAAAGAGAAGGGTACAGCAATCCTGGAGATGCGTATTTTATAAACCCAACCGATTATGATGATTTTACCAAAACGCTTTATACCAGCCATAACTCCAATCAATATTTTTGGTTCGATGTGCTTACTGGAGAGAGAGATTCCGTGATCATCAACGAATTAAATGGTGATAGAGTGACTGCTTTGTTGGCTTCCCCAATTGATTCTACAATCCTTTACCTAGGAACTAACAATGGAATAATTTTGAAAGTAACAAACCCTCGTCAACCTATAGCCAATGCTGAAGTTCTTTTTAGAGGTCCAGGATTTACAAGAAACATAGATGTTGATTTATCTGATCCAGATCGATTATTATGTACCTACAGTAATTTTGCTATTCAGAGTGTTTATTTATCTGAAAATGGTGGTGATAACTGGCGTTCCCTCGAAGGAAATTTACCAAACATTCCTGTTCGATGGGGTGTGTTTAATCCAAGCTTTCCAGAAGAAATAATCATTGCTACAGAAGTCGGCGTATGGATTACTTCTACTATCAATTCATCTGTTGAGTGGGAAAATATAAGTGGTAACCTAGGTTTAGGAAGAGTTAATATGTTGAAATTCAGACAAAGTGATTTTCAAATGTTAGCCGCCTCTTATGGAAAAGGAATGTTTACAACAAACATGTTTGCGAAAAAAGGATTACAGTTTGAAGAAGATAAAATTGCTATTGAAATCAATGGCGATATTGTAAATGAAAGCTGTGATCCAATTTCTACAGAATCAGTTAAAATATTTACCTCTTTTCCATTTGACCAAGATGTTGAGATTACAGTAGAAGCTGATACTGCAAGCACAGCACAAGAAGGTGTAGATTTTATTATAAATGAACCAACCGTAATCTTACCGGCAGGAGAAACTGAGTACAATTTTGAAATATCGGTATTCGATAATGCCACAATAGAAACCAATAAAAAATTGATATTGAATATGACTTCTCCAGAAGAGGTCTTAAAAGGAAGCGTTGAAGTAACATTGCTTGAAAACGATCAATTTTTTAGTGATGGCGTAACAGGCATTGCCGTAAACATTGGGGATGATGACAGACAAACTTCATCAATATTTAAAGGATCATTTGAAGACTCAAAGACACAGTTATTGTATACCAGAGATGTTTTATTCACTAATAGACTTAATAAAGGGGAGATAAGAAAAATATTTTTTGATATAAGCAGAAAATTAAGCACTGCAGAATATAAAAATCTTACTATTTCACTTGGTCTCACTGATAAAACCTCATTGACTGAAATCGACACCGTAACATTTTTAACTGAAGTCTATTCAGGCAATTTTCAAACTTTTGAAGGTATTAATCTAATATTTTTAGATACGCCTTTTGAATATGATGGCGAAAGTGGAATATTGATGCAAGTATGTTTTGATAATGACGAATTTTCAGGAGACGATTTTATGTTTTCAACTGAAGTAGATTATGATGCGGTCTTCAGTGTGTCTAATTATGGGCAGGTAGGATGCGTAGAAACAGGGTTTGTCCTAGGTACTCCATTTTTGCCAAACTTTACATTTGAGTCATTCGGAATTTCAGCATTATATGAAAATACCTCAACTATGTTCCAATCAACTTTAGGTGATGATGAAGTAGCTTATTTTCAAACCAATGATAGTATTCTCTGTTCTATTGCTAAATTAAATTCTGACAATACAGATGGTTGTTTTACAGCATCATTAGTATCTGTAAGTGATGAAGTTGTTGAGGAAAATAATGCATTCTGGGTCGATAGAATTATATCAATTTCTTCTGATGTTACTGATGATGAAAATTTTGAAGTCACTTACTTTATGCCATTAGAAAATTCTGAATTTTGGCAAAGACCTCACATTGAAGCTTTGTATACCGAAACGATATTAAGTCCTTCATCCATTCCAGATTGGCAAAGTATTCCAATAATCAGTTCGTATGAAACAGACAACTATTATTCTTTTACCGTTAAGTATCAAGGGGAAGGATCTTATGGAATTGGAATTGCAGATCGAACGGTCAATACATCAGAATTGGTAAACAATTTTGACTATGATGAAATAAGATATTTTGACCTCTTAGGAAGAGAGTATAAAGATCTTGCTAATCAAAATACACAAAGAATCGGTATTTATATTAAGTCATATATCAAGGACAAAAAGATCATAAAAAGTGAGAAGATATTGATAAATCAATAGTGTTTAGCAATATGAACAGCTTAGTTTTTTAGTGGTACAGATAAATATAAAATAAAAGCCATTGATTAATCAATGGCTTTTATCTTTTAGTAAAACTTTAAATGTTGCTATTCTCTAACAGAAAATTTTGGTGGAGATTGCCAAAGCACATTTACGATCATCCATTTGCCTTTAATTTTCATCAAACTCATATAGT
>JABDKX010000038.1 GCA_013001975.1 Saprospiraceae bacterium
CTGTTACGATGCCCCTTGCATAAAGGCATGTCCGACAGAAATAGATATTCCCTTATTCATAAAACAAATAAATTCAGGAAATCTAACAGGATCAGCAAAAACAATTTTTGAATCAAATTGGTTAGGAAACGCTTGCGGAAAGATATGTCCGACTGGTGAATTATGTGAAGGCGCTTGTGTTTTTAATCACCAAGACTTGCCACCAATCCAAATTGGTCGACTTCAAAACTTTGCAACATCTGATGCCATTCAAAATGACAAAAAACTATTCACTGCAGGAAAAGACAATGGGCGCAAAGTAGCTATTGTAGGAGCAGGACCGGCAGGTATCGCGTGTGCCTGTGAATTAAGAACAATGGGCTATGCAGTTGATATTTATGAAGCCAAATCTAAGCCTTCCGGTTTAACACTTCATGGCATTGCCGCTTATAAAATTACAAACCAAGAAGTTGAAGATGAACTCAATTATCTCCAAAAACAGTTGAGTTTAAATTTTATTTGTGACCATAAAATAGAAAGCAAGGAGCAAATCACAAAACTTGAATCCGATTACGATGCCATTTTCTTAGGCGTAGGTATTGGCGCAACTGCTCAAATTGGCTTACCCGGAGAAGACAAATCAAATGTAGTCGGTGCCGTTGAGTATATCGAAGAGCTGCGCATGAATCATCACAATCTGAAAGTTCCTAATCGCATCATCGTAATTGGTGGTGGAAACACAGCTATGGATGCAGCTTCTCAATCCGCTAGAATGGGTGCAGAATCCGTTGTATTGGCATACAGACGTGCAAAAGAAAACATGGGAGCCTATGGCTTTGAATATAAATTAGCTATAAGTGCTGGCGTTGACAGCTTATTTAATGCACAACCAATAGAAATTCTGGGTAACGGAAAGGCAACAGGTGTGAAATTTATTAAAACAGAACAAACAGATGGCAAACTTCAAAATATTGAAGGTAGCGAATTTATAGTAGAAGCTGATCTCATTATTAAAGCAACAGGGCAAGCAAAACAAAAGCACTTCTTAGAAAAAATAGATAATTTAGAATTGGATAAAAGACATAAAATCATAGTTGATAATCAAACTTTTCAATGTACCAATCTTAAATACTTTGCGGGAGGTGATGCTGTTAATGGCGGAGCCGAAGTTGTGAATGCTGCCTACGAAGGAAAGCGAGCTGCACATGGAATTAATGAGTGGTTAGACAACAAATAATTTAAAAACACTGAAAAAGAAATACATGCCAAATCTTAATATTGATTTTGCTGGAATAAAAGCACCCAATCCATTTTGGTTAGCATCAGCACCTCCTACAAATTCTGGGTATCAGATAATGAAAGCTTTTGAAGCAGGTTGGGGCGGCGCAGTTTGGAAAACCTTAGGTATTCCTGTCATCAATGTTTCCAGCAGATATGGTTCGATCAATTACCGAGGATCCAGAATGGCAGGCTTCAACAATATCGAATTGATCACTGACAGACCGTTAGCCGATAACTTAAAAGAAATAGAAGAGGTAAAAAAATACTTTCCAGATCATGCTATCATTGCTTCTCTCATGGTTGAAACAAAAGAAGAATGGATTCAAATCATCAAGGATGTAGAAAATGCGGGTGCAGATGGTATTGAATTAAATTTTGGATGCCCACATGGCATGTGTGAACGAGGGATGGGCTCTGCCGTTGGACAAGAACCTGAAGTTTTAAAGACGATTGTAGAGTGGGTAATGGATGCAGCAAAAATTCCAGTTATAACTAAACTGACACCAAACATTTCTCATATCGTTGATCCTGGATTAGCAGCCGTTAGAGGAGGCACTAATGCCATATCGCTCATCAATACCATTAAAAGTATTGTAGGCATTGATTTAGATACTTATGCGCCTTATCCAGTCGTTGGAGGTAAAGGTACCAATGGAGGATACTGCGGTCCTGCAGTCAAGCCTATCGCATTAGAAATGGTTAAAGAATTAACAAAACATCCTGAAATAAAAGACATTCCGATTTCTGGAATTGGCGGCATAGAAACATGGCGCGATGTCGTTGAGTTCATATTATTGGGAGCAGGGTCTGTGCAAGTTTGTACTGCCGTTATGCATTACGGTTTCGACATTGTAAGAGAAATGAAAGCTGGACTAGAACAATTTATGATCGACAAAGGATATGAGACAATATATGACTTCAAAGGTAAGGCCTTACCAAATGTAACGGAATGGAAGCATCTTAACCTTAAACATAAAGTCGTCGCCAGTATTAATGAAGACAAATGTATCGGTTGTGATCTTTGCTACATCGCTTGTGATGACGGCGCTCACCAAGCCATAAAGATTCCAGAACAAAATGGAAATAGGATTCCTGAAATAATTGAAGAGAATTGTGTGGGTTGTAATCTGTGCTCTTTAGTTTGTCCTGTAGAAGAATGCATTACTATGGAGCAAAGAGATGATGGTAAAGAAAATGTCACTTGGCATGATGAAACTTTAGCAAACAATATACCTACAACCTTTAATGATGATAGAGCTGGTGGCAAACATCATTTTGTTCCAACTGTTCAAGATGCATTAAAGCACAAATCAAAAAAATAAAACTGACAATTATGATTGATCCATTTATGGCAGAAGCTATACGACAAGCTAAAAAAAGTCTTTCAGAAGGTGGTATTCCAATCGGCTCCGTCCTTGTCAAAAATGGTGAAATTATAGCTGCTGGTCATAACAAGCGCGTGCAAGAAAAGAATCCTATTCTTCATGGTGAAATGGATTGTCTTAATAATGCAGGCCGCGTTGGGTCATACAAAGATTGCGTGATTTATTCAACATTGATGCCTTGCTATATGTGTGGTGGCACCATTGTTCAATTTAATATTCCCAAGGTTATTGTTGGAGAAAATAAGACGTTCGAAGGAAGTGCCGAATTTATGACATCACATGGTGTGGAGGTTGTTAATTTAATGTTGCCTGAATGTATTGAGATGATGGAAAATTTCATCGCTGAACATCCTGATCTTTGGTGGGAGGATATTGGAGAATTATAAATATCTCCTCAGATCTCATATGATAAAACAACTTCAAAATAATGATTTAAATGTGTCAGAGAAGATTATGAAACTCTTTCTTTCTTCTTATGCAATAGAAGCTAAATTGTTAAAAGCAATAAATTTCCCTCCATTAAAAAGACCGATCGAAAAATATATAAACACGAACACAACTTTTTACGGATATTTTGAAAACGAAATCTTATGTGGAGCGATTGAAATCAATTATAACAATCTTAGAACACATATTAATAGTTTGGTTGTGGATCCACAGCATTTTAGAAAAGGAATTGCTAGTTCACTACTCAAATTTACATTAGAATCATTTGAATCCAACCTCTTTATGGTTGAAACAGGTGTTGATAATGACCCAGCTAGTCAACTGTATCGTAAATTTGATTTTGTTGTAGTTAAACAATGGGATACAGATCATGGCGTGCGAAAAGTTAGATTCGAAAAAAAAATAAAGATTTGAATCAACTATAATTAAATCTTTCTGTTTATCTAAAAACATAATATGCCAATACTCAATATCACTACCAAAATCAAAGCACCTATTGAGATTGTCTTTGATCTATCAAGAAGTATTGACTTGCATAAAATTTCAACAAAGCATACCAAGGAAGAAGCCATTGCTGGCAAAACCTCAGGATTAATATGCAAAAATGAATCGGTCACGTGGCGTGCTAAACATTTTGGTATATATCAAACGCTATCTTCTAAAATAACAGCTTTCAAAAAACCTCATTACTTTATAGATGAAATGCAGCAAGGTATTTTCAAGAGTTTTAAACACGAACACATATTCCATTTTAAAAGGGTATAACCACCATTTCGGACATTTTTAATTATGAAGCACCTTTAGGAATTCTAGGTGTATTAGCTGACAAATTATTTCTTCAGAATTATATGAAGAATTTGCTGGTCAACCGCAATAATGTCATAAAAGAGTTTGCTGAATCTGATAAATGGAAGTCTGTATTAAAATAAAAATAGACTTAATAAATGCAGATTAAGGATTTCATAATTCTTATATTTATTATATCGATACGTCCTTTACACATATCAGGCCTCGCTTTGAAATTGAAAGCCCATATCCTCAAAAAGAAATTTTAGAAAGGGTTGCAACGCTACTAGAAAAATCTACCAATAGCATTAAAGGTAAAATTATTGACGAGCATGTTATCTTAGATATTGTTGGCGCAGAGGTTCATTATTGGTCTCCCCAATTAAACTTCAGGGTTGAAGTTAATGAAGGGGATAAGAATCAATCTTTGGTTGCTGGTCTGATTGGACCCAGACCACCTGTCTGGACATTGTTTATGTTTATTTACTTTCTTATTGGTGTAGTTGGTTTTTTTATATCATCTTACGGCGTTGCTAAATTGATTATGGGTGAATATTCTAACTATATCTTAGTTATCCCTTTGTCGATACTACTCATGCTGACCGCCTACAAGGTTGGTAAATATGGTGAACATCTGGCCAGTGACCAAATTGAAATTCTTAAACAATTTGTTCGCGATGTTTTAAATGTTAAAAAAGAATTATCCTAAGTATTTTCTTTAATGAATTGAAAATTAAACAAATTGTTAATATGAAATTATTAACTTTTCATTGATTATTAATTTGTTGTAACAAATATAAATTAGTGTTTTCGATTAAACTTCAAAACAATTATGAAAACAACGATTTCATTATTTGCCCTCATTTTTATAATAGGGTGTCAAACGAAAGTCAACCCACCGGTGAACCAAGAATTTCTAACCTTTCAAAAGCATACGCCATTACAAGACACTATCATAAAGGAACATTTAGAAAATGGAGCTTGGACTAAAGCATTGTATTCTAAAGAATGGCAAGAAGAAATAGATAAAGGTTTAGCAAAAGATTCGACGATTGCTTATCTCTGGCAACAAAAAGCGATGCCTTTATTTAAGCAAGGCAAATATGAATTGGGTATGGATTACATCGATAAAGCAGTAAAGTATAATAGAAATGTATGGCAAGAATATCGCGCATGTATAAAATGCATTTTTGCTAAAACATACCGAGATGCTATCGCTGATTTTGAAGACTGTAAATTAAGACAAGGCAATTCCTACGTCATGGATCACGCTTATGATTTTTACATTGCTTTGAGTAAGATTCAACTTAATGAATACTCTGAAGCAGAAGCTTTGTTAGAAAAAGAAGTTAAACGACAAGTTGATAATCAAGGAGAAGAATGGGTTCACCATTTGGATTTATTTTATTTAGGCATTGCTAAATTAGAACAAGCCAAATATGAAAAAGCCATTAGAGATTTTAATAAAGCATTAAAATTATATCCTGAATTTTCGGAAGTTTTATACTACAAGAGTGATTGTTTGAGAAGGCTGGGGCAAAGTGCAAAAGCTGATAAACTTCTAAAGGAAACCAAGAAATTTGGCAAGCTTGGATATACAATAAATGAAGATAACAGTATCTATGAAAGATATCCCTATCAGATCAGATGGGAATTGTGGGATTGAATTATGCCTGCATAAATGATTCCAACATCTCCACAACCTGAGGCACCGGCAAACCCATAATATTGGTATACGATCCATTGATAGATTTCACCTTGCACATTCCTATCCAATCCTGGATACCATAAGCTCCTGCTTTATCCATAGGATTATCCAATTCAATATAATAGAGTACTTCATCTTTTGAAATAGGTGCAAAAGTGACCTCACTTAAAAAAGACTTTGTCATCATTTTCTCTTTCGAAAACAAACAAACACCAGTATAAACTTCATGCGTATCATTTGAAAATGCTAATAACATTTCCAAAGCTTCTTCTTTGCTTTTAGGTTTGCCGTAAATTATATTCTCCTTACAAACAACCGTGTCTGCCGTCAAAACTATTTCATGAGGCTGAATGATTTCTTGGTGTGCTTCAGCCTTCTTTTGAGCTATGTAACCAGCCACTTGATCAATTGCCAAAGCATCAGGAAATGACTCATCAGTTTCGATGACTCTTAATTCAAAATCAATTTGAGCTTCTTTTAATAAGTTTTGTCTTCGAGGTGAACCAGAAGAAAGAATCAATTTATTATTTCCTAAATCCATTTATAAGGTATATAAAGTAAAACAAATTAAACCCAATAACATACACACTTTTGCCAAAAAACTATTTTTGCTAAAATCTGTTTTCACCTTTGCTTTGGTCAAGAAAACCAGCAAAACTATTTGTGGCAAAATCAAAAGTAAAATGGGTAAAATTATCAAAGAAGTTTCTACAAGTCCATTAAGTTGATATATCCAAGAAGCAGAAAGACCTATGTTGAAAAATAAAAATAGACTTGCATAAGACTTGCTTATTTTAATGCCATGAATAGTTGCCATCGTTTTAACGTCCATTTTTTTATCTCCCTCGACATCTTCCATATCTTTTATAATCTCTCGACTTAAACTGATAAAAAAAGCGAATATGGAATAAAACAAAATCGTTTTTAGATTGAACTTAGCTAAAGCATCATCAAATTCAAACACACAAGTTATATAATCAAACTCAAAGATGACTAAGATTAATATAACAAAGGCACTAAACAAAGAAACAATAATATTCCCAATGAACGGAACACTTTTCAAATGGCTAGAATATAAAAACAAGACTGCATTCGCTAATATATAGATTAATGCTAAAAATGGATTTCCTAACTCTAGTGCAATCCAAAGAGAAATAACAAAGCCTAATATGAGAAGTGTAAAATATATCTTGAGATATACTACTGGATTCGATAATTTATACTTTTTCTTATTGATAAGATCACCTTTGAAATCAAAGAAGTCATTTATTAAATATCCACAAGCCGCAATAAGCATTGTCGTTAGTATGAATGGCAACAATAGATATCCTTTCAAACCAAGGAAGGGACAAATAGCTTCTTGAGTAAAATAAAATTGGTAAATTATAAATTGTGTAGCACCTATAACCAATAAGTTAATAGGTCTGAAAGAACGTAAAATATTAAGAAATGTAAAAGGAGTATTTTGTTTAACGGAGTCCATTATTACAAATAGGACCTATTGATTTTCTCTCCACTCATAAACCCATTTTGCCTGGATCATTTCTAAATGACCTTCACTGCAATCTTCTCTTTTGCCTGTAAAATTTGGAAGCGACAAAATCCAATCAAGCAAGTCGGTAAAACGAATACGGTATATTTTGCCTTCATTAAAATCATCACCAAACTTGTCATAAAGTCCTATAGCAATGTCTTCATGATCATTCCATCCAATAGGTAAATTGTCAAAATCTTCGAAACTCATATTTATAGTTTAATGCTCGTGTCCAATAATTAGTTTTTGATCCGGGATAATGACTTCGATTTCTGCATCTTGATTTAAAATAACACATTGACATCCGAGTCGAGATTCAATCCTTGGATCAATAGCTCTATCAATAAAATCTTCTTCTCTATCAGAAATTTCCTGAAGGTCATCTTCACCTTTTTCAACATAAATATGACATGTACTGCATGCACAGACACAACCGCAATTATGATTCAAGTGAATGTCATTATCTTCCGTGACTTCTTGAATAGTAAATCCCGCTTCTACATTTTCCACAACCTTCGTCTCAATATCTTTATCTTCAAATCTGAATGTAATCTTTGCCATTAATTATGTTTAATATCGTATATTCTTCAACTAAATAGAAGCTCAAAAGTTCCATTTTTTTAGAATATTAAATAAGGCTGCAAATTTAACAAGCTTTTCAAGACTATATCAAGCATTATCGAAAATTGTCACATTTATTGAATAATGCCCCAAATAATCCTAAATTAATGAAGAATTAAGCATTTTATCGTTATAAAAGGCAGTATTAAGATCAAAAACGAGGCATGTCAGAGGAGAAAAAGAATAATATTCAAGACAATTATAAATTTAAGGCATTAAATATTTATGCTTCAACAGAATGGTTAGCAAACAATGCTAAAAAATACAGGCAAGTATTCAATGTAATCGATACTTCATACATCTATGCTGAACTTTCTTTCTATAACAAGTTATTTGATCAAGAAAATTGGATTATCAATATCCAGCTTAAATGTTTCGAGGTTGGAAAAAAGAAGCAAATATGCTCCCTTGATTTCAAAAAAAAGATAAGCAAACATGATAATATTGCCTATATCAGAGAAGGATGGGGTAATAAAAAGGAAGGTTCGTTTTGGAAGAAAGGTGTCTATTATTGGGAAGCTTGGATAGAAGATGAGAAGGTTGCGACCAAATACTTCTATGTCGAAGCATATGATTTTGATTGGGATACTTTTTCTACAAACAACTTGGAATTGTTATCGATGAAGCTCTATGAAGGATCTTTTGATGATGTGCCTGAAATTTCAAGAAAGTATCTCAAGACCTTTTCAAACGATGAGACCAGATACATATATTCAGAATTGGTTTTCAATAACAAAACGATTAAAGGAAATTACAATATTGAGGTCTTTTTAAAATTCTATAATCAAGCAAGAGAACTTAAAGGAGAGGTTTCAAAGATTGTAAAAATCAAACAGAAAGACCAACAGATAAGAGTGACCGCAGGATGGGGTAGCAACATAAAAGGCTCATGGAGAATTGGTCAATATACTGCCGAATTAGTTCTATTAGACAAATTAGTTGCCCAACTACCATTTGAAGTTGCATTTGATAATGAAGAAGGCGTTGAAGGTCTGAAAATATTTAAAGGAGATAAAACAATCGCTTTTGATGAAAGTCAAAGTACAAGTTTAAATTATCAAGAAACACTAGAAAAATTTAATAACCTTATCGGTTTGCAGTCAATTAAAAAGCAAATTAAAGACCATTCGAACTACATTAAATATTTGCAGCTAAGACGAGAGAAGGGATTAAAAGAAGAAGAGGATATCAATATACATTCAGTATTTACAGGAAATCCTGGAACTGGAAAAACGACTGTCGCAAAGATGATGGGTGCTTTCTACAAAAACATGGGTTTACTTTCAAAGGGACATGTTCATGAAGTTGATAGAAGTGATATTGTTGGCGAATACATTGGTCAGACAGCACCAAAGGTAAAAAAAGCCATTGCTAAAGCAAGAGGAGGTGTTTTATTTATAGATGAAGCCTATTCATTAGCAAGAACAAATGATGATAGCAAAGATTTTGGTAGAGAAGCCATTGAAATTTTGGTAAAAGAAATGTCAAGTAAAGTAGGAGACTTAGCCATAATCGTTGCTGGGTACCCGAAGGAAATGGATCATTTTATAAATTCTAATCCCGGTCTGAAGTCAAGGTTCAAACATTACTTTGAATTCCCAGATTATTTACCGCAAGAACTGATTCAAATCGCTGACCATGCAGCCAAAGAACAAGGTGTTTATTATTCAAAAGCAGCCAAAGAGCGGCTTAACGATCTTATAATCGAGGCGTATCGTAACAGAGGCGTTAATTTTGGAAATGCGCGGTTTGTTCATGACCTCGTAGAAAAATCTAAAGTCAATCTCGGATTAAGAGTCATGCAAACAGATGAACCAGAAGCATTATCAGCTAGGCACCTCAATCAAATTCTTGTTGATGATGTTCTCAAAGTCAATCTGTTAAAAAAGAAATCTAAACCTTTCATTCCTGTTGACAAAGAACTCCTGTCAAGCTCCCTGGCAGAGCTCAACAAAATGATTGGCATGGATAACATAAAACAGGAAATCCATGAACTAGTTGATATTGTAAACTTTCACAAAAACAATGGAAAAAATGTGCTCAATAATTTCTTTCTACACACTTTATTTATAGGAAACCCAGGGACTGGAAAAACAAGTGTAGCTCGAATTCTTACTAAAATATACAAGGCATTAGGTCTCTTAGAAAGAGGGCATATTATTGAAACTGACAGACAAGGATTGGTTGCTGGATATTTAGGTCAAACAGCCATAAAAACAAATGAAAGAATTAATGAAGCAGCAGGTGGTGTTCTATTTATTGATGAAGCCTATGCACTCAGTAATTTTAATGGCTTACAAGGTGATTATGGAAATGAGGCGATCCAAACAATACTGAAAAGAATGGAAGATGACAGAGGTGAATTTTTCGTTTTTGCTGCTGGTTATCCAGGCAATATGGAAATATTCTTAAAAGCCAATCCAGGTTTAAGATCCCGATTTGACAAAGTCCTTAAATTTGAAGATTACAGCGCTGAACAATTATTGACAATCGCGGAATCTATGCTGACTGACAATGGATATAAATTGGAAAATGCGGCAAAAGATATCTTATTTGATATCCTCATTGATATGCATTCCACAAGAACTAAATTTTTCGGAAATGCGCGTGAAGTAAGAAAAATTGTATATGATTTGATTAAGAATCAAAATCTAAGGCTGGCACATAAAAAGATCACAGCAAGCGATCAAGTCAATAAAATACGCCAAGAAGACTTGAAGCATTTGACGGCACACCGTGAAAGCGATCTTTTCGTTAAAGAAAGTATTGGCTTCAAAAAATAGATCTACAAATCAAACTTCAATCCTGCCCAAATTTGACGTTCAAAAACAGGATGACCAAGCCACAATTCATAATTATTGGCAAGTAAATTTGTTCCTTGTGCAAATAAAGAAATGGTATTATTTACTCTGAAATCAAATCCAACTGATAAATCAACGTAAGAATTTAGTGTCGTCGTTGCATCGATATCATTTTGAATAAATCTCGAATTTGCAAACGCAATGTTTTGATGTAATTTCAATTTACGATCAAACAAATATTGAGCCGCTGAAAAGTCAATATACAAACTAGGTCTGTAGAAAACTTCTTCTTGTGGAACCGTTATGAAAACTGAATAATCCAACTTTAAGTTAAGTTCCGTTTGTTTGGTATTGTAACCAATTGACGGACTTATAACAAAGGCCTTTCGATCTATCGTCCGAATCGAAGGGCGTGTAAAAATGGCAGCATGAACGACATTTAAATCTCCAACATAATTATGATATCCAAATTGCAAATTAAATACTGCATGTCCAGAATTGCGTTTTAAATTTAAATTAAATGACCGATCATAATTTGGATTCAAAGGAGACACTACTGAAAGATAATATGGTATTATTCCACTTAATTCAAAAACATTGTTTCGTTTGTACTTACTCTCCGTAAAAAGACTAACATCAACCTCTTCAAATACATCTTCCATTTCAAACTTGAATACAGGGAAGTAAAAGGTTTTATCTCTTGTTGCAATAATTTCCAGTCCGCCATACACATTAAATCTGTTGTCTTTAAATCTTATAAAAGGCGACAACTGTACATCATTATATGTTTTATCAAATGACGTATCTAGTGGTGTTGAAAATGAATATCGTGATATTTCGGCAGGTACTTCCAGGCTGATATTATCATTTATCTTTTTCAACAGATTAAGTTCGCCACGAAGTCTGTTTTCTTGAACATCATCATTGGTTTGTTTTATTCTATCATATGAAAATCGTGTTCTCAGCGACAAACCCAAATGATCAAAAGCATTGACTGACAATCCCAATGTAGCTCCTTGATTATTAAAGTTATGTTGAATAATAGAATCTTGAACATTTGCCATTGCAGGAGAATAATGTTTGGAATTTCCCCCTCTAAATTCTAACGTTGCTTTGGTCTTATTCGAAAGAAAATAACCAAGATATAAATGACCATCGGTATTGGCATATTTTTGAAAATCAACAGATTGATCAGCAGCAGAGTGATGGTCTACTTTAAAGCCAGCTTCAACCCAATCTTCAATGTAGTAATGATAAGCACCACCTAGTTTTAATGTTGAAAGATTACCATAGCCACCATATATTCTACCATCTTTCAAATCATTGTTTGTTGGATCAGGCACCTTATACGTTTTAGGACGAATAATGGGGTCTGGTCGATCAAAATCTAAGTCAACCTCACTCTTCAAATTATAACTATAATTTATTGGCACCAATTGTTCATCTGCCTTTTCAACGCCGATTTTCTTTTGTTTAGCTTGTTGAATAATGGCTTCATAGTTCCTGATTACTTGGATGTTTTCTGTAGCTATTGATGTCGTATCTTGGCCAGATAAAACTGAAGAAAATCCAAGAAAAATAAGTATTATATTTTGAGTAAATTTTTTCATAATATTGAGTTTATCGGATTGAATCAGGAGCCATAAAATCGTTAGGAATATCTTTCTGCACTCGGCTTTCCTTTTCTATTAATTCGTTGAGACTGTCTAATTTGGATTTTGTTGAAGAAACTATTTCTGGGTTATCGGTAAAATTTTCAATGACAGATTCGTAAGCGGCTGATGCGTTCAAATAATCTTTTTTCTCTTTAAAAATATCACCCAATAAAACCAAACTTCGTGCAACCCAAATAGGGTAGTTGGCTGCTTTAGATGTGGTTTCAAATGCAGCCTCTTCAGCTGCTTCAATTTGACCTTGCTCAAATAAAATCTTAGCGACCAAATAAGATGACTCAGCAGCTTGATTATTTGACGATAATGAGACAACATTGAGAAAAGCATTCTTAGCTTTTTCTGATTCTTTTAAGTTATAATATGTTTTCCCTAAGTAATAGTTTGCTGCAGATTTGCTTTCAGGGCTTACATTAGCTTGATCTATTAGTAATTGCCCATAGTTAATGACACTGTTTTGATCCTGAGTTTTAAAAGCACTGTATAGAGCCACTTCTAAATAATCAATATTTACTTCAGAATTCATTTCGATCAGTTCACTATAATATCTTAAGGACTTTGAAAAATCCTGGCTGTGATTAAAAGCAATCAAGGCAGCCTTCTCTAGAGATGACGCATAGTAGGTTGATCCTTTTTGTTCCAAGACTTTTTCATAATGATGTAAAGCAGATTTGTAATTTTTCAACACAACAAAAGATTCTGCTAAATAATAATAGGCATCGGTTTTATAAAACCCAGAGTTAAATTTGCTGATGTAACTTTCAAATTGACCAATAGCTTTTTCGTATAAATTATCTTTATAACTATTCAATGCCACATGATAAGTGATCGAATCTTTGGAAATATTATTGATCTTATATCCTGTCTCTTCTTCAGTAAATGCAAAGTATGCATCAGGATCATTTAATTCATTCAAGTAAATTTCTTCAACGGCAA
>JABDKX010000223.1 GCA_013001975.1 Saprospiraceae bacterium
CCTTATAGGCTTTTAAGAATTTTGGCGAAATAGGTGAGTGAATCACCTTGATTTTTAATGGGTCTGCATAATACTTTTCGGCTTCAATTCCGATAGCCTCAGATACAGCATGAAAAGCATCAACTGAAGGAAACGTTTTTCGGTATACTTCTGCTAAATGTTTATCAACGATTGGTGAATAATTAATATGAGCACCCCTCAAACTTAACATGAGCTTAATGCCATAAGCATCTCTCAAAAAGGCATAAAACTCCATATTTCTTGCCCACTGAATATGTAAAATATCAGGTTTATAAAGAACAATTGGAAGGATCTTCGTAAACCAGACCCAACGATCATACAATTTAGGGTATTTTCGAATTTCATTGACAAGCTTTATTAAATGCGATGGTCGGGTAAACAATAGCAGCAATACCCGATAGGAACTCACAAGTAAATTTGAAAAATGTGGTTTTGGCGTTTTGTGGATTTTTATAGAATTAGAATTGTAGTGAACTTTCCTTTTTTGAGTTCCGAAAAGCAAAACTGTGTGATGCTTTGCAATATTTTTGATCAAATGTTCTATAAAGGTCGTGCTAGGAATTGCCCCTGAAAAAATGGCGATCTTCAGCTTTCTCGTTCCTGTATTTTGATTTGCACTAGCCATTCCCTAATTCGCTTTTATTTTTAAGATCACTATAGGCTTCAATGAAATGTTTCATCCCATTTGAAGGATGAAAATATTTAGTAGCCAGATCATGTGCCTCTTTTACAACCTCACGCAAATGTGCATCTGAAGTATTTTTTATTTTCAGAACGGCATCACAAATGGCTTGTGGATCTCGAGAAGAAACTAGCCAACCCGTCTGATTCGTTTTTACAACTTCGGGCATACCACCACAGTCGGTTGAAATAACTGGAATTCCCAGTGCCATACCCTCAAGTGCAACATTGGCTATACCTTCGGTGACACTTGGTAATAATAGAATGTCAAATTCCTGCATTCTTGAAAATAATTGCTCTTGTGCTAAACTTTTTTCGAAGGCAACATGAGATTGAATCCCTAATTGATGCACTTGAAATAACAGGTCTTCATTCACCTTTCCTTGTGCTATAATAGTATACTTGACCTGATGACCTTGATCTATCAGTAGTTTGATGGCATCAATGGCATAGCGATAGCCTTTTACCCAATCGTAACGTCCAACGGAAACAATTTCAATTGGTTGCCCATCTGTCTTTTTTGGAATTCGAAACTTATCAAATACAAGTTGCGAAATGGGAATATAAAGCACTTGAATTTTTTGAGGATCAACGCCATATTTCAAAGCTTCATCGGCTGTGTGTTTAGAAACTGCATTAAAATAATCGACCTTCGGAAAATGCTTTTTGAAACTATCGGCCAGAGTTTTATTATTTCTCGGAGCAACAGTAATTTGTGTGCCTAATAAACTCAGCATGAGTTTGCAGTCATAAACCTCTTTCAAAAAGGTCCATCGCTCAATTCTTCGGGCCCATTGCAAATGAAAAATATCAGGTTCATGGAGGAGAACAGCTATGTAACGTGTAAAACGGATGAGTTTTAAATAATTGGTCGGATACTGTTTTGCCCTCTGGTATGCTGCCTTGATATAGCTCGGACGTTTAAAGAATAGCAATAGCATTCGCCAAATGGTCAATGGAATGTATCGCCATTTTTCATATGGCGTAGAAATGATCTTGATATTCGCATTGTTATATTTTATATGCGATTTGATATTCCCAAAAAGAAGAACGGTATGATGTTTAGCGACCTCATGTATTAAATGTTCAATAAATGTGGTACTGGGAATCGACCCTGAATAGATCGCTATTTTTAATTTTTTCTTCAAGTTGGAAATTTAAAACAAGAACCTCTGGCTAATTAATTGGAAAGATATTATTTTATTTGAACTTATACGCTATTCATTAAACCTAATAATCAGGCTTAGCTTTAGCGGAATTTGTATATTAGTAAGCACAAATAATGGAGCTAAAAAACCCAATAATTCCTGCTAAACAGCAATTTGCTTCAAGCAATGGCCCAAAAGAATTGGACTTCAAGGCTATTTGCATTTTTGCGGCTACGGGATTTTTTCTAGATTCAGATACCTATTGGAAGAATAGGACCTGTCTTGGTCCAGGCCAGAAACATTGGTTAGATGAGCAAGGTAAACTCATAAATAGCGAACCTTATTTTCAATGGCATTATGATCCTGGATCACATTCTTTTGAACAAGCACTGGAAGAATATACTGCACTTCTCACAAATATCACTAGGAACCAAGTTAAAGATCATCCTGTCATTTTACCCTTGTCCGGTGGATTAGATAGCCGAAGTCAAGCACTTGTTCTTAAAGGTTTGGATAATCCAGTTCATGCTTATAGTTATAGCTTTCTTGATGGCTATCCAGAACATAAAATAAGTAAAAAAATAGCTGAGCAATGTGGATTTTCATTTGAATCTTTCATTATTCCGAAAGGCTATTTATGGTCGAGCATAGATGATCTTGCTCAGATAAATTCCTGCTATTCCGAATTCACACACCCACGGCAAATGGCCATTCTTGAAGATCTTAAAGCCATTCAGGGCGTTTTTTCATTAGGACATTGGGGTGATGTCTTGTTCGATAGAGGTGTCCCAGAAGGCACGCAGGAAGATGAGGTCATGGAGTTGTTGCTTTACAAAATGGTCAAAAAAGGAGGGATGGATTTGGCCAATAAATTATGGAAGACCTGGGATCTTGAAGGAGATTTCAAAAGCTATCTGGTTGGACGAATTGAAACCGCTTTGTCAAAGATCAACATTGATAATCTCAGTGCCAAGATCAGGGCTTTTAAAACATCTCAATGGGCACATCGATGGACGACCACCAACTTAAGTATTTTTGAAGCTGCACACCCTATTACATTACCGTATTATGACGACGCCATGTGTCAATTTGTTTGCCGAACTAATGAAGATTTTTTAGCCGATAGAAAGCTGCAAATCGCACATTTGAAGCAATCTCCAGAACTGGCTAAAATAACATGGCATGCTAATAAGCCATTCAACTTATACAATTACCATCTTAACCGTTCGCCAATTAATTTACCATATCGTATTCTGAATAAAATTAAAAGAGTGGTCGATGAAAAACGCGGACATAAGTACATACAACGCAATTGGGAGCTTCAATTTCTGGGTTCTGACAATGATAAATTACTAAAAGAACGTATATTTTCTGAAGATTTCTATGAATTTATCCCGAAGGAAATAATTAAAGATATATATCATAATTTTACAAACAAAGATCAAGTTTATTATTCGCATCCATTGAGCATGTTATTGACGTTCTCACTTTGGAATGAACATTTTTATACACCATAATCTATGAAGTTATCCGTGGTCATCCCGGTTTATAATGGCGCCGACTTTATTATAAAATCCTACAACTCTATCGTCGATCAAGAGGTTGAAGATTTCGAAATTATATATGTCGAAAATAATTCGGCCGATAACTCCCTGACAAATATTGAAGCTTTAGTTGAAAAAGATGATCGTGTGAAACTTTTAGTTCAGCCAAAACAAGGTGCAGCACCTGCCAGAAATATGGGCATCGCTGAAGCGAAAGGCGATTATGTGTATGTGTTCGACGTAGATGATGAAATTTACCCCAATGCCTTAAATACCATGATCAAGGTATTAGACGATTACCCTGAAATGGATGCCGTTTTTGGAAAATTGGTCAAATCGAGTAAGTGCATTCCTGAAACAGAAAAACCAAGCGATGAAACTTTAGAAGTGATCATCAAGGAAAAACCGTATTGGGGATTAGAATGGTTCAATGACCTGAGAATTGTGGTTGGCCCTCCTGGATTTTTATATCGAAAACGGGTTTTTGATGCCATTGGAATGTACGATGAACGCCTAAAGAATAACGAGGATACTGCCTTCGATGTAAAATTAGGGATGACTTCAAATGTGGCCTTTCTAGATATGTACGTCTACTTGTATTTCAAGCATGAAACGTCAACCATTCAAATGGCCAAACAAAAAATGAATCGCGTTTATATGCAATGGCCAAGAATTGTAAAGTCCCACCTTGAATATTATAATGAAAACCCAGTACCACTTCGGTTTAAAGCTATATTATTTAAACAGTTGTATAACGCCATGGGTAAAATTCTTTTCCTAACGGAAGGAAGACAAGCGAGAAAAGAAAAAAAACAAGAGCTTATGGAAGATATTGGACATATGAAGTTGCCCTTTTTTATAAAAATGTTTTTGAATTTATTGGTATTATCCAGAAATCAGTACCTCTATAAATTTTATGCTTATTATATTGTACCTTATTATATAAAAAATCACCTCAAGACCTTATAAAAGTCATTTGATGAACGATGAGTAAACTAAAGCATGGCATAAAAAAGATAGTTCTAAAGCAACTTTTTCAGAAACATGTTAAAGACAATCCAATTATTCAAAAGGATATAACCAACACTTTTGAGGTGAGAGGTTGTAAAGCTGATCTTGATTCCATCGAAAAGAAGTTCTACCATTTAATGCTTTACTATCCCGAATTTGTTTTCATTTTCTCCTGGCGAATCAAATTGAAAAACTTCAGATGGAGATCGCTATTCTATAAAAATTATAACTGTAAGATCTTCGGTGGGACCGATATCAAAGGTGGATTAATGTGTTACCATCCTTTTGCTACCGTTATCAACGCCAAATCCATAGGTGAGAATTTTCAGTTTAGAAATAGCTTGACCATCGGTAACAAAAACAATGACAATAATTTGCTTCCAATAATAGGAAATGACGTCAATGTAGGTGCTAATGTGGTTATTATTGGTGATATCACTATTGGAGATAATGTCATAATTGGAGCTGGATCGGTTGTGGTGAAAGACATACCTTCAAATTCGATTGTAGCTGGAAATCCAGCTGAGGTTATTAAGACAATGCAATAATATATGAAGGATAGAATTCGTATTCTTTTTACAATGCCAAATTTTGATAAAGCAGGAAGCGGAAAAGTGGTGTATGATCTCATCAACGGACTTGATAAAGAACGCTTTGATATTGAATTGACCTGCAATCATAAAAGAGGTGCCTTCTTTAAAGAGGTCGAAAAATTAGGATTCCCTATCCATATTTATAAAACAGCGATCAACTATAAACCGTACCTGACCTTACCAGGTAGAATTTGGACAATTTCAAGATTTTTTAAAAATAATAAATATGATATTATCCATTCATGGCACTGGAGTAGTGATTGGACTGAGGTTATAGCGGCCAGAATGGCTGGCTCAAAATGGCTATACACAAAAAAGGCAATGAGCTGGGGCAATCGCCATTGGAAAATAAGAAGTTATCTGGCGCATTTTATTGTAAATATTAATCATGAAATGGAAGCTTATTACCCAAAAAAACGTGCTCAGAAATTAATTCCGTTAGGAATTGATACAGATTATTATAGTCCGAGTCATTTTGAAAGAAAGAGTTCAACTGAAGTATTTCACATCATCACAGTTGCTAATCTGGTTCCGGTAAAAGGCATAGAAATATTATTGGAAGCTGTTAACATGTTAAAAGGTAACGATTGGAAATTAACCATTTTGGGCAATAAAGACAACGACTATGGTCGAGAAATGGAAGCTTTAAGTCAGAGCCTAGGTTTGTCTGATAAAGTCTCCTTTTTAGGAAAACATCCTGACGTACGCCCATTCATTTCTGATGCCGATCTTTATATTATTCCAACTTTAGATCAGGGAAGAAAAGAAGGTATGCCCATGGCACTTGTGGAAGCCATGTCAATGGCCATTCCTGTATTAGGCTCTGATATTTCAGGTATAAACTATGTTTTGAAAGATTTTCCACAATGGCTTGTGCCAGCGGGAAATGAACAAGCATTAGCAGACGCTATTTCAAAATTGAAACAATCGTCCGCAGAAAAGAGAAGTGATATTGGTAATGAACTTCGAAACTATTGTTTGAAGCATTTTACCATGACTCAATTTATTGAAGCACATGAAGAACTTTATACCCAATTGGCATGACCAAATTCAATAAACATCTGGTCATTGTTGGGACTGCGAGAAGTGGAACCAGTTGGCTTTCTGAAATGATCTCAAGGCAACACCGTTACAGATTATTATTTGAACCAGAGCATTATACCAATACAAAAAAAGGGCATTTGATCTGTGATCAATGGATCGAAAATAAATCGGGATCAAAAGAAGCGTATTCCTATTTAAAACAGGTCTTCTTAAATCGCGTAGACAACGACTGGATCGCGCAAAACAGCAATCGAAAATTTAAACGTCACCTTTGGCCATGGATCCCAAAGAAATACATTGCAAAATTCGTGCGTGCTAACCTGAGTGCTAAGTTCATAAATGAAGAAATGGAAGTTCCAATTCTACATGTTTTGAGGAGTCCGTATGATGTTGTTAGGTCGCAAAAACGCTCAAAATTCCCATGGATACTAGATCTTTCAATTTTTGCTTCTCAAGATAAATTAACCCAATTCATTAAGGACCAATACGAGCTCGACATAAGTCAAGTGGCGAATTTTTCAAAAGTCGAATTAATGACGCTGCGATGGTGTATAGAAAATGTGATTCCTCTAGAAGGACTTAATGGATATCAAGGTCAGGCTAGAGTTATAAAATATGAGGATATTGTATCAAACAAAGATCTTTTTAAAGAAGTATGTCATTATTTCGAGCTCATTCCTGTACACAATTTCGAAACTTATTATAGGCAACCTTCAACCAAAACTCATCCTGACAGTAGTATTCGACATGGTGAAGTTCAAAAAGGGGCACTTTCGAATGATGAAATAATTAAGATCAATGGAATTCTGGATCAATTCAAAACGAAACTATATGATCGTAAACTTCCAAATTAATCAGGAG
>JABDKX010000041.1 GCA_013001975.1 Saprospiraceae bacterium
CCAAATTGAATAGCGAAGTTCTTATGAAACCAATATCTAACATAAGCATCCAATACCATATTTGCGGTACTTCTGAATTCAGGTCCTTGACCGCCATTCAAATCTCTATTTGAAAGGGCTAACTCAAATTTGTACTTTAATTTTGGTGATACTGCCCAACCATCAATTTTAATTCTTGATCTTCTTGTGAAAATGTTTCCTTGGTAATCATTAAAAGACCCATCCTGGAGTCTCCATTCTCCACTATATAAGCTTTGAAATCTAAAAGCTGCTTTAATATGATAAGAAGAATCTTTTCCAAGAAATTGAATACCTTTTCCAAATTTTGTAGGAATAATTTGTGCATTCGCACTAGCGAACATTGCTGATATGATAATCAGACTCAAGATTAGTTTGCGCATCGGGACAATTTGATACTGTTAGTAAATATTGGTGCAAATGTAACTTTCCAATGTTAACTCAATATTAACTCTCATTCAATTAGGTAAACTATGTGTTAATTATCTATCAAAGAACAATAAAAAGGACCAAGCTTTAAACATAAATTGTCCCGAAATATGAATTAGCAGCTTGGTCCAATATTATGAATACAAAAGAAATCATCTTGTGTTATTTCAAAATGACCTCAATGTTAATTGTGTGTTATTAAAATACCTATTAATACGACTTATGTATGTAGAATGTTAATAAATTTTCTACATTCTTAACTGTCACTTAACCTCGCCTTAATCTCAAGGAAAAGTTCATCATCTAAGTTTGCATTGTATTTCAAAAGAACAGAATTAAACTAAAATTATTTACGAAATCTAATTATGATGAATCTTATAAAAATACCTTTTCTCTTACTAATAGGATTATTATTTATCACTTCTTGCGGAGATGATGATGAATGCACAACTGTATGCGACTCAGACCAAATTCTTGACATCAACTGTATTTGTCAAGATGTTGACCCTTGTGCAGGCATTACATGCGCTGCTGGTGAGATTTTAACTGCAGATTGTGATTGTGTAACTGAAAATACCGGAGGAATTCCTGTAGTTTCTAAAAGTGGCATTGTTTGCGACGAGACTTGGACAAAGGATAATATATATGTACTACAAGGTAAAGTGGTAGTTAAAGAAGGATGTACTTTAACAATAGAACCTGGAACAATAATTAAAGCAGAAGATGACCCAGGAACATTAGCTTCTGCACTTGTTGTTGCTAGAGGAGCTCAATTAATTGCTGAAGGAACTGAAAACGAACCAATCATTTTTACTTCAATCACAGATCTGATTCAACCTGGATCTATTATCTCTCCAAACTTGGATGAGTTCGATAATAAATTATGGGGCGGAGTCATCATCTTAGGAAGAGCACCTATTTCAGCTGGCGATGGTGATGGCGAAGCGTTGATAGAAGGATTACCTGCAGGAGAGACTTTTGGTCTTTATGGTGGAGATGATCCAGAAGATAATTCTGGAATTATCAAATATGTATCTGTCAGGCATGGTGGAATTTCAATCGGAGCAGATAATGAAATAAATGGAATAACACTAGGTGGAGTTGGTCGTGGTACTGTTGTAGAGAATATTGAAGTGGTTGCAAATCTTGACGATGGTGTAGAATGGTTTGGAGGTACTGTAAATGTAAAAAATGTAATTGTTGCATATGGTGAAGATGATGGTTTAGATATAGATCAGAATTATGCAGGAACAATATCGAATGCGATTGTCATAACATCAGGAGCTACATCTGGAGATAATGCTTTTGAGATTGATGGCCCAGAAGGATCTTTGACGGACGGTTTCTTCACTATCGATGGCGCAACAGTTATCGACAAAGATGGCGGAGCGGATACAGCTGCTGATTTAAAATCAAAAACTCAGGGAATTATCAAGAATGTTTCTTGGAGAGGCTTTACGGATAATGTAAAGATGAGAAGCTCGTGTGAGGAAAGTGATTGTATTACAGTTAAATCAGATACTTATCAAAACTACCTTGATGGTAAATTAAGTATTCAAAATTGTGAGTGGGTTGGTACTGCAACTGTAGCTGATTGGTTAACAGTATATGGAGACAAAGATTGTCCTGGAGATGTGGCATGTACGATTTCAACAGCTCAGCAAGATGCTGCGATCAACATATTGGATTCAGAAAATAACACAATCAGCAATACGCCAACAAAAGGAGCAGATATTAATGCTTTTATGGGTTGGTCTTGGGTTGCTAATACTGGGAATTTATAAAAAAAATCATACTTGAAATGAGTCTAGCCAGAAGGCTCATTTCATCTTTTTAAATACTAAATAATGGAAAAATTGCAAATTACATTAAGAACTATTTTAAGTGTTTTTCTAACACTTATTTCAATCTCACTTTTCTCTCAAACAGGAACAGTCAGAGGTAATCTGATTGATGATGTTAATGGAGAGACCATTCCTTTTGCTAATATTATTGTTGCAGAAACTGGAGACGGAATGTCAACTGATTTAGATGGAAAATTTTCAGTTGAACTACCAGTTGGGATCTATACTTTCAATGTCAGTTATATTGGTTATGCAGACTTATCTGTTTCTGAAATTGAAGTCATTGAGAATGATGTGACACTAATTAATCTTAGATTAAAAGAAGAAAGCGAAGTTCTTCAAGAAGTCGTTGTAACGGCTAAAGCAGTGAGAAATACTGAAGCTGCCTTGATGACGATTCAAAAGAAAGCGCCTGGACTTCTGAATGGTATAACGACTCAAGCAATTAAACGATCAGGAGACAGTGATGTAGGATCAGCAATAAAAAGAGTAACAGGTGTTTCAGTTGAAGGCGGAAAACATGTTGTTGTTAGAGGATTAGGAGATAGATATTCTAAAACGATTTTAAATGGTTTAGAAGTGCCAGGTTTAGATCCAGATAAAAATTCTGTTCAGTTAGATATTTTTCCAACAAATCTGGTCGATAATATTATTGTTTATAAATCTTTTACTCCTGACTTGCCTGGTGATTTCTCTGGGGGTATGGTAAATATAGAAACAAAAG
>JABDKX010000050.1 GCA_013001975.1 Saprospiraceae bacterium
GCATTTTCCCAGCCTTCTCTATTATCCCAAACTATACCATTGGTACTGTTGTATAAATCAGATAGAGCATTAAAGTCTGGATGCTCTTGTTCAGCATTCATTAATTCGTATTCTCTTTCATAGTTGTTTACGCCGTCCGATATCGTGACTGAGTAAGTACCATTTTCACTAATAACTATAAAATTGTCTGTAGAACCTGTACTCCAGTTATATGTATATTCGTTGTTTGTATTTTCTGATGGATCAATGGTTAAGAAAGGAAGGGTTGAACCATCTACTTTAGATAATGTTACAAAGCCTGTCTCAGCATATGTATTTGAATAAGTAAAAGTATAGCTGTCTCCGGTTGATTCAAATGAATCAAATTGCCATTGTTCACCATAATTATCGGTTCCAGGCCATGTTATCAGACTACCATCTAATGTCCATCTTAAGTTTCCTGTTGGAGGGTCAATGAAATAACATGCTCCCCAGGCACCGAAACTAAAATCAGAAACTGAATATTCATTTTCAGTGAACTCATCAAATTCAGTGATTTCTATGGTTCCAGAAATTTCGTCAGAAAAACAGGGATTCATAGATTGTGTGTAGTTATAAACCCCTTTGATGTCAGCTGCATTGGCTACGTTGACAAATAATGTGTCGGTTCCGTTGCAATAGATTTCAGTCTCTGAAAAAGTTATAACGGGATCTTGAGCATATCCAACTTGTAAAAAGGTGACCAATAAAAGTGTGTTGTATAGAATTTTCATTGCGTTAATTTGATTTAAAAATTCGAAGTTAATTAAAATTGTATATTTCAGTAGATCACATTATAATTTAACTTAATATTTAGACAGATTAAGAATAATTAAGACAAAAGACTATCTTTGTGTCATAACGACACAAAGAATGATACAAGCTTGTATTTTTGATTTGGACGGTGTTATAGTTGATACTGCCAAATATCATTTTATCGCATGGGCCCAAATGGCTAAAGACTTAGGGATTTCATTTACTGAGAAAGAAAATGAAAACTTAAAAGGCGTTGGCAGAATGGAATCACTAGAATACATCTTAAGCCTAGGCAATGTTGAAAAATCTGATCAAGAAAAAACCGATTTAGCTCAATTGAAAAATGAACATTATAAACAACTCATATCTAATATCAACAATGAAGAAATACTTCCAGGAGTAGTTTCATTGTTAGATGAATTGAAGTCATCTCACATAAAAATAGCCTTGGGTTCATCTAGCAAAAATGCGAGAGGAATTCTGAATGCTTTAGATCTGATGAAATATTTCGATGTTGTGGTAGATGGAACAGATATTACCAAATCGAAGCCAGATCCACAAGTTTTTACAATGGGAGCCGATCAACTAAAATTAAGTCCAAGTCATATTGTTGTATTTGAGGACGCCTATAACGGGATTGAAGCTGCTAAGCAAGGAGGCTTCTTTGCAATTGGCGTTGGTGATGAAAATGAATTAGATAATGCAGACGTGGTGATTCCGGGAATGGCTGATTTTAATTTAAATACACTTAAACAAGTTGCAAGTCTTTAGATTATGAAGAATTATCTTGAACAACATCCTTGGAAGGTAATCGAGAATGGATATCATCCTGAGCATAATAAAATTACGGAAAGTATTTTCAGCCTGGGCAATGGATATATGGGTCATAGAGCCAACTTTGAAGAAGGCTTTGGAGATACGATGCAAGGTTCATACTTAGCAGGCATTTATTATCCTGACAAAACAAAAGTAGGTTGGTGGAAAAATGGTTATCCAGAATACTTTGCAAAAGTTTTGAACGCTGTTAACTGGATAGGAATAGACCTCTTTATAAATGACGAACGACTTACTATAAAACCTGATCATATTTCTGATTTTACCAGGATACTTGATATGGGAAAATCCATTTTGAGTCGTAAAATGACAGTCACAACTGATAAAGAGGAAGTTTTTATCATTGAATCTGAACGTTTTTGTAGTTGGAACAGAAAGGAGATTGGTGCGCTTAAATATAAAGTATCAGCTGTAAACTTTAGTGGAAAACTAACCATAAAAAGCAATTTGGACTTTGATGTCTATAATCAAGATTCAAACTATGATGAGCAATTTTGGGAAAGCAGAGACTCGGGGCAAAAAGAGGATTTTATCTATGTCCAATCTTATACTAAAAAAACACTGTTCGAAGTGCAAGCCATGGCTTCTACGATGGTCAAAGTTGGCACCGTATTAAATAAGCAAATTGCTATAAAAGATAAAGTAGTTTCGCACGTTTTTGACTTTAATTTAACCGATGGTCAGTCTATTGAGATAGAAAAAATAGTAAGCATTGCCTCCAGCTTTAATCATAATAAAGAGACGCTTTTAAAAGTAAACCAAAATAATCTGGAAGACATTTTAGCTGGAGGATATGCACAACTAAAATCAGAACATGTAAATGCGTGGGCAGATAAATGGTCACAAAGTGATATCGTAATTAATGGAGATGTTGCCGCTCAACAAGGCATCCGTTTTAACATTTTTCATTTACATCAAACATATTCAGGTGATGATGCCAGATTGAATATCGGTCCGAAAGGATTTACGGGTGAGAAATATGGCGGCTCTACATATTGGGATACCGAAGCTTATTGTTTGCCTTTCTTTTTGAGCAATGCTGACGCAGAGGTTTCGAGAAATTTATTAATGTATCGCCATAACCACCTCGACAAGGCTATTGAAAATGCGGAGAAACTAGGGTTCAAAGACGGCGCCGCGTTGTATCCAATGGTAACTATGAATGGAGAGGAGTGCCACAACGAATGGGAAATCACCTTTGAAGAAATTCATAGAAATGGTGCTATTGCATATGCTATTTTTGATTATACCCGATATACTGATTCTGATGAATACCTCAATAATTATGGTATTGATGTTTTGGTTGCCATCTCTAGATTTTGGGCGCAAAGAGTCAATTGGTCAAAGGATAAAGAAGCGTATGTTATGTTAGGGATAACGGGACCAAATGAATATGAAAACAACGTCAACAACAATTGGTATACTAATTATATGGCTGCTTGGTGTTTGCGATATACAAAAGAATGTCTTGATAGTTTATCTGAAACAAATCCTCAGCTTCATGAAAAAAAGGTTGCTGGATTAAAATTAAGTTCAGATGAATTTGATCAATGGAAAAAGATCATTGATCACATGTATTATCCTTATGACATGTCTAATCAATTAATCTTACAGCAAGATGGATTTATGGATAAGGAATTGATTCCAGTGGCAGAATTAGATGAAAGTATTCAGCCTTTGCATCAGCATTGGTCTTGGGATCGCATTTTGAGATCTTGCTATATCAAACAAGCTGATGTTTTGCAAGGCATGTATTTCTTTGAAGACGATTTTGATAATCATACCCTAGAAAGACATTTTAGATTTTATGAACCTTTGACCGTTCATGAATCATCATTATCTCCTTGTATTCATGCAATTTTGGCTTCTAAGTTAGGCATGAAAGAAAAGGCTTACGAAATGTATTTGAGGACGGCACGATTGGACTTGGATGATTATAATAATGATACAGAAGATGGGCTGCATATTACAAGCATGGCAGGAACATGGATGGCCATCGTCAAAGGATTTGGTGGCATGCGTATTGAAAATAAAGCTTTGTCATTTAATCCATTTATTCCAGAACAGTGGGAGAGTTACAGTTTTAAATTGAGTTTCAGAGGTCAAAGAATTTCGGTTAAGGTGACTAAAGAAAATATGGAAATTGAAAATCTTGATCAAGGCAGCTTACATTTAAATATTAGAGGAAAAGAAGTGGTGCTGAATGGCGAACCATTAAAATTTGCATACAATGAATAAAAATACCTTTATGAAATATATTCCTTTTATTTTGCTTACATGTTTTCTTTGGACATGTAAAAATGACGTTAAAAACACATCTCAAGAGTCCGTTGAATATACCAAAGATGATTTTGTTTTGCCTGATTGGGCAAAGAACGCAACGATCTATGAAGCAAACATTCGTCATATGTCTGAGGAAGGCAATTTCGACGGTTTGACTCAACAACTACCAAGGTTAAAAGAAATGGGCATGGACATTATTTGGTTGATGCCAATTCATCCAATCAGTATGATAAAAAGAAAGGCCAAAGGAGATTTGAATGTTGAAGATATTGAAGATCCAGAAGAGAGAGAACTTTATTTAGGTTCACCATATTCTGTAGCGGATTATAAAAAAGTAAATCCTGATTACGGCACCATGGATGATTTCAAAGCGCTGTTAAAAACAGCCCATGATTTGGGTCAAAAAGTTATTATTGATTGGGTGCCTAATCATACTGGCTGGGATAATCCTTGGATTACAGAACACCCAGAATGGTATACACAAGATAGTTTGGGGAATATCATTGATCCCATTGATTATAATACTGGCAAATCATGGGGATGGACAGATGTTGCAGATTTGAATTATGATAATAAGGAAATGAGAGCGGCCATGATAGAAACCATGAAGTTTTGGTTAACAGATGTAGGAATAGATGGTTTTAGAGTTGATGTTGCTCATGGTATCCCTCAAGACTTTTGGGATGAAGCGACACCTGAATTAATGAAGGCAAAAAAAGATGTATTCTTACTGGCAGAGTCTGAAGTGCCGTCTAATAGAAATAATAAGACCTTCCATATGGATTATGGGTGGGCTTTTCATCATCTTATAAATGACATCGCTAAAGGTCATAAAAAAGCTTCTGCTATTGATTCGTTTATGATAAAAGATAATGAGACATTCCGTGAAGGCTTCCACATGTATTTTACTTCTAATCATGATGAGAATACTTGGGCAGGAACCGTATTTGATAGAATGGGGGATGCTGATAAAGTTATGTTTGTTCTTTGTTCAACGTTTGACGGTATGCCTTTGGTGTATTCTGGAATGGAAGAGCCTATGACCAAAAGGTTAGCATTCTTTGTAAAAGATAATATTGGATTTAAAAATTATGCTTACGCTGATTTTTTCAAAACACTCTTTGACTTAAAGCATAAAAATCAAGCACTGTGGAATGGCGAATATGGTGGAAAGTACAAATCAATTCTGAAGCATGATCATGTGTTTGCTTATGAAAGAGAAAAGAATGGAGATAAGGTGGTTTGCTTTTTAAATTTATCAGATAAACCTCAAACAATAAAAGTGCCTTACGATATTCAAATGGAAGATATTTTTGCTGAAGAAAAAGTAAGTTGGTCAGAAGGGCAAGCGTTGACGATAGCGCCTTGGCAATATTATGTGCTTTCAAATAAATAAACGTATTTTCATCTAGTAACAAAAAGCCATGGAAAAAAAGCAGAAGTTATCCTTTCTTGATATTTGGAATATGAGTTTCGGATTTTTAGGAATCCAATTTGGCTTTGCCTTACAAGGAGGATCTATGTCTAGAATTTTCCAAACATTGGGAGCTACTAAGGATGAAATGCCGATGTTATGGATATTTGCGCCTATCGCAGGATTGCTCGTGCAACCGATCATTGGATATATGAGTGATAGAACCTGGAGCGTACGCTTTGGAAGAAGGAAGCCATATTTTTTGATTGGTGCATTATTGGCTTCATCAGCCTTGATTTTTATGCCTTATTCTCCTGTGCTTTGGGTTGCAGTTGGTTGTTTGTTTCTATTGGATGCGTCGATAAATATATCGATGGAACCGTTCAGAGCCTTGGTAGCGGATGTATTACCAGAATCGCAAAGGAGTTATGGTTTTGTTGTACAAACTTTGGTTATTGGCGTTGGAACATGGGTCGCCAGTCAACTGCCGTGGGCTTTAAACCAATTGGGTGTTAGCAATGAAGCGGCTTCTAATGTTGTTCCAAACAATGTGAAGATGTCGTTTTTGATTGGAGGTATCGTATTTATATTGTCTATTATTTATACAGTATTGACAACAAAGGAGTATCCACCAGAAGACATGGATGCTTTTTTAAAGGAGAAAGAGGAGACAGCTGGATTCTTTAATGGTCTTAAGGAGATCATTGCCAATATTAAAAACATGCCTGAAACAATGCTCAAATTGGGTGTTATCCAATTTTTTAGTTGGTTTGCTTTTTTCACCATGTGGAGTATGGCAACTCCCGCATTAACTGAACATGTTTTTGATGCACCCAAGCCAGAAAAAGATGCCATGAGTGAAAGTGCCTATTCAGCTGCTGATCTAGCTTATAATAACGCAGCCGATATAATAAGTTCTGCTATGGGTACTTATGGGCTATCATCAATGCTATTTGCATTAATATTAACCTTTATAACCAGAAAAATAATAATCAATCGCAAGTATGTTCATATGGGCAGTTTGATCGTTGGCGGCCTAGGTTTTATTCTCATGTTGTGGACAAAAGATGGCGCTATGCTGAATCTGTGTTTTGCATTAATTGGTATTTCTTGGGCCAGTATTTTATCTATGCCATATGCTATGTTATCAAGTACCATTGATCCAAAGAAAATGGGCATTTACATGGGATTATTTAATATGTTTATTGTTATACCACAGATCTGTGCAGCAGTTGGCGGTATCAATTTCTTATATAAAAATATATTTGGCGATCAAATAATCAATACAATGTTATTGGCGGGTTTGTGTTTGGTTATTGCTGGTCTTTCGAACTTCCTGATTACAGATCCAAAAGTTATCAGATATCACGAGGAATAGTTATTGATTTTTTTAAATATCGAAGCTGATTGATTGGAAAGTCTTTTTCTTTCTATATTCTTCATAATCAAAGCTGAATAACTTTGCGGGTCTGTGTGAAACATCTGTTTGGTTTTCATTTAGATCAATCAATAGGCCTGTGGATTGTAGCTTCCGCCTGAAGTTTCTTTTATCTAATTCTAAACCAAGTATAATTTCATATAATTTCTGCAATTGAATCAGTGTAAACTTTTTAGGAAGTAATGAAAATCCAATTGGACGCTCTCTAAGTCTTCTTTTTAATTGGGCATAACAATCATTTAGTATCTTGTTATGATCAAAAGCTAATTCCGAAATTTTCGAAAGGGGAACCCATTGAAGTTGCTTGTTTTCGCTGTCCTTTATTTCATAATTTTTAATTTTAATCAATGCGTAATAAGCAATCGAAATAACTCTTCCTAACGGATGACGTCCCAGTTCACTAAATGCTCTAACTTGTTCAATATATAGATCTGAAAGACCAGTTCTTTGCTCTAAAATTCTCAGACCTGCCTCATCAAGCGTTTCATGAGATTTGACCAAGTCTCCAATTAATGATTTTTTACCAAGATGGGGTGGCATATTACAATCGATTAAAAGAACGTTGAGTTCTTTTTCATCATATCCGAAAATGACACAATCCACGGACACAGCAGCTTTAGCATCAGAATTTAAATCACTTATCCAAGTATTTATATTTTCAACCTTGTTCTTCTTATTATCTGTTGTCATAGATATAAAACTTGGACAAATATATTGTTATTTTAATTCTTCAAGCTTTTCATCCAACCATTGCCTGTCAGCCAGTGATTTTGCTTGATCAATTTTTGATTTTATTTTTTTAATACGACTTTCATTTTTAAAACTTGAAGGATTACTGATTTGCTTTAAAATATCAATAAAAAGATTGTTGCCAATTCTAGGGGTTTTAGGAATAACTTTGTCGGAAGTTCTGAAGATATAAATTTTGAATGCATTTATTCTTGATTCTAATAGTGGAGAATTCGTTTCATAGTAAGCTTTTATTTCTAAACGCTTTGATGATATCTTATAATGGATATCTTCAAAATTATCTTCGATTAAGTCTAAACAGTCTTCGTATTTCTTTTGTGAGAATCTGAGTTCTGCCATATTCAAATTGAAAATCGCTTCTGGGTCACGTGTTCCAATCAACTTGTCTTTATGTGCTTCGAGAAATTTGCCTACCCATTTTTGTTTACCACATCTTAATCCCAATTTTACAATGGCTTGCATTGTACTCATTAAAATGCCCCCTTGATAATATAAATAGCCGTGTTCAAGATCGTGTTGAAATCGTTTGAACGCTTTTGGTAAATATTCCAAATGACCTTTATTATACTGAGCAATACAAAAGTTCCTTGCTAATGCATGCATAGCTTGATTTTGCTCTTTGGTAATTAGGTGACTGTGTTTCGATAGGAGTTTGATAAGTTTTTCGTAAGCCTCGCCATCATTTGATTTAAACATCGTAATGGCTTCTTCATAAATTTTAAAAATGGGATTGGTACTGCTTAATCTGTCTTTAAATAAATCTCCAATCAGATTATGGAATTCTATTGGATCTGAAATATCAAGTTGTGACGAAAACTTATCTTGAGCTAATAAATCCAAGATCAATTCAAGTCTTTTCGAGTAATAGAATTGATCCAGTTTTTCTAGAGTGGAAACAAAATTTAAATCACCTTTTCGTTGGTTGTAGAGATTTTTAAACTCTGTAATTTCATGTTCAATCAAATACTCGTTAAAGAAAAATGATTTGTGTGGATAATCATTTTTATTAATTTTTTTGACTTGGTTTATTGTTTGATAAAAAAGCTTCTCATTTTTATTTTGTATATAAATCTTAGTTTCGTTAAAATATTTAGAGATGAAATCTGATCCTTCATCTAAGTTTTGTATAAAGTATTTTACGATTGAAAGCAACCTACCATTTAATCTGTTTGCTTTGTTAATGTCAGCTGTAGGTTCTTGATAAATTTCACTGAGTACAACTTCTTTGTTGAGTTTTTTTGAAGTAAATTTCGGATAGAACTTAGATAAATATTTAAATAGTTGACGAATCTGTTGGATCTCTTTTTTAGATTCAACTAATTCAGAATTGATATAAAGTCCTAATCTTTTTATTTGTGATTTATTCAAACATTTTAAAGTTTGAATGAGCTTACTGTCTTGCATATATTTTGGAACCGTTATAAAATATCGGGTTGACGCTTAATGCTTGATCTAAAGTTAAATAAATTAAAAGATTGCTACAAAATTAATATCCACCAAAGTATCTTCTTATAAACCATTCCAAAGCTAAAAGAAATAAAATGATTCCCAAAAGCCATTGCAACTCCATGAGCGGTTTCGTTTCAGCTTTTTGATAAAGTATAGGTTTGATATCTTCATTCGAAGCAATTAATGAATCAATCTTTGAAATGTTTTGCGGGTAGATGATTTCACCACCAAACTTATTACTGAGTTGGTTTAGAATATCATGTTTAGCTGTTAGATCATATTGTTCTTTAATGATTGATTGGATTGAAAACTTTCCTGAAGCAGTCAATGATTTTCCATTAAAAGCTGTTGCAGCTTTGAACTTATAATTGCCTTCTGGGAATCTTCCTGCATCTATGAAATAAAAGTTGTTTTCTTTAGAGAAGGTATATTCAAAAGTTTTTCCATCTTCATTTTCTATAGCTAAATTAGCTTCTGGTTGATTGATCAGCTCATAATTCTCATTGTACAGCTGGGCATCAAAAAGGACATTTTCGTTGTCCTTGTAGTTGTTCTTATTTGCAAAAGCTCTGAATTGACGCTTATCATCTTTTTGAGAAATATATTGAGTGGACTTTAAAAGCAATTCTTTAGTAACATCATTTGCCGATGTATTTAAAAATTCTATCAATTTCCAACGCCAAATGCCTTCTCCAGCAATCACCGCTTGTTTGTGATTATTTATGTCAGCATACGCAACCAGAGGAAATTGTGTTTCCACGCTACCGATTTTTTGCGATAACAATACTTTTGTTGCATCACCTAATTTGTAATCACCGAAATGAGACTTTAATGGTACAAAAGATTCAATTTTAGATTTTAACTGGTCGTTAATGGTGAATATCGAAAAGTCGGTATTTAAAACCGGCGTAACGCTGTTCATAGAATTATTGCCGCCATTTATAGTAACCACATTTTGTACATTATTAAATAACTGTAAATTGGTGGATTCACCCGCAATGAATAGGGTAGGAATTTTTGATTTGTTGATTATTTCAATCTGATTAGTCACATCGTTTTTTGTACTTGGCAGATTATGCATTATAATCATATCAAAAGTCTTGACGTTAGGAATTGCATTGTCAGCATACGCTATTTCGACTTCATAATTTTTATTGATTGTCAGCAATGATTTGAGCGCTTTGATATCTGGATGAGGCGCATTGGCCAAAACCATAATTTTCTGTCTGGCATCCAAAACATCTACATAAACGCTTCTTGAATTGTTTGACCTGCTGATCTCGTTATTGACTCGATTAACGCTTATAATATATTTGACATTACCAATTTGCTCAGCTTCAATTTCAAATTGGAATGATTTGAAAAAGTTATTGCTGTCAATTGAAAACCCTTTGGAATCTAATTTTGTTTGCTGACCGTTTTTAACAACAAATAAACTTACTGCACTTTTTGATCCTGCACTGTTGTATGCTTGAATGTCTGCCTCAATTAAAAATTTATCATTGAGATAGACAATGCGATTATGTAATACATTTTTTACCAGAATATCTGTTCTGATCGTCGTGTCACCTAATGCAATTGAATATATTGGTGCTGAAAATTGAAGGTTTGCATAAATCGGATTTTTTCCTTCGTTATAAATGCCATCAGTCGTTAATATAATAGCGCCTAAATTTTGATCTTCATAGGCATCTGAAATATACTCTAGTGGTTTTGAAATATTCGTTGACTGTTGATTCGTAGAATCTTGATCATCAAACTGGAGGTCTTCACCAAAGGAAAATTCCAAAATATCGTAATTGTCAGATAACTTATCTTTAAGTAATTGCAGATCGGAATTAACTTTTGCTAAAGTTGCTTCTGGCGTTGATGCTTTTACAGAAGCACTGATATCATTGGCAATGATTATTTGTGGTTTTTCAGTTTCGGTTTTAAATATTTTTAATAATGGTGTCAATAAGAGGAAAAGGATACCCAAAATGGACAGAAATCTTACCCATCCTAAAATGAAAGGCAGCCACGATTTGTTTTCTTTTATCCTTTTGTCATTTATATAAAGACTCAATGCGTAGAGCAGTGCAATGACAACGATGAAAAATAGAAAGTAATTAGGGTAAGAAATTTGTAAATTATCCAAGGACACAATTTTGATGAACCACAATAAATAAACGCAATTTAATTTACTATTAATGTGCAATAATAGGTATAGTTCAACTTTTTATGAAGCGAATCAATCAAAATTGCTTTAGGTAAGCAGTTAACTTCTCATTCTGTCAAAGAATTAAGCAAATTAACATTAAAAAAGTATTAAAACTGTAAATTTGAAAACATGATATGCTATTGTATCGTTGATAATTTTGTAATTATCTTGCAATCGAATTTAAAATATATATGAAACAACTATTTATTTGTGTCAGCTTTCTTTTACTAGGCTTTACAGCGAGTGCTTCTTACATTCTTATACCAATGGAGCATGACGTTCAAAAAAACCACCTTAAAGCTTATGGGATTACTTATTGGGTTATTGACAGTGGTGTAGAAGCTTATTGGTTGCTTAATTACAGAGGCGGTGCTTTTGCCTTTAAAAATGTGCCTTTGTTTGAAAAAGAATGCAAGACAAGAGGGGTAAGTTATGAAGTGATATCAAACGCTCAGTTTGGCGCAATCAGACAAGAGATTTCTAATCAAGAAATCAATCAAGAAGTCATCAAATTAGAACAGCCACCTAAGATTGCGGTGTATACACCTGATTTTAACGCAAAAGGAGAACAAATTCAACCATGGGATGATGCTGTAACTTTAGTATTAACCTATGCTGAAATTCCTTACGAAACGATTTATGATAGAGAAGTGCTTGATGATAAGTTGGCAGAATATGATTGGTTGCATTTGCACCATGAAGACTTTACTGGTCAGTATGGAAAATTTTATATGTCTCAAGGAGGAAAGCCTTGGTATAAAGCCAACCAAATGAAGATGGAAGAATTGGCAACAAGTTTGGGATTCGAAAAAGTTTCTCAACTCAAATTGGCAGTGGCTAAGAAAGTACGTGATTATGTAATCGGTGGCGGTTTTATGTTTGCAATGTGTTCGGCTACAGATACGTATGATATTGCTTTAGCAGCAGATGGATTAGACATCTGTGCTGATATTTATGATGGTGATGCCAGTGATCCACATGCTCAAGAAAAATTGGATTTCGATCAGTGTTTTGCTTTTAAAAAATGGGAATTAATCAGGAATCCTTTAGAATATGAGTATTCAACAATTGACCATAGAAAAAGAAAAGTAAATCCGGAAACAGATTACTTCACACTTTTTGATTTCTCAGCAAAATGGGATCCAATTCCAGCTATGCTTACACAGAACCATACAAGAACTGTCAAAGGATTTATGGGACAAACGACGGCTTATGAAAAGAGTTTTATTAAGTCTGATGTTTTAATCCTTGGAGAGAATAAAGCAGCTAATGAAGCCAGATACATTCATGGAACGCATGGATATGGTACGTGGACTTTTTATGGTGGTCATGATCCTGAAGATTACAGACACTTTGTAGGTGATCCAGAGACGGATCTTAATCTGCATCCTAATTCACCCGGTTACAGATTAATTCTTAATAATATTCTGTTTCCTGCAGCTAAGAAAAAGAAAAGAAAAACATAGTCAGCATCTTACGGCTATGGAAAATTTAAAAGCAGAAATAAATTCATTTTTAGAAGCCAATCAAAATTCTTTTAAGGCTGAAAGAATGAAAGCTTATATGAAAGGTCGCTTTACTTATTTTGGTATAAATGCGCCCACCAGAAAAACTTTCTTTAAATCATTTTGGGCTAAGAACAAATCAGAAATTTTACCGCAGTGGGAAAAATTAACCAAATGGTTATGGCAACAAAATGAGCGGGAATATCAGTATATAGCCATGGAAATCATTGGTAAGATTGAAAAGAAGTTAACAATCAAACATGAGCCTTTGATTAGAAGTTTTATTATACAAAAGTCATGGTGGGATACCGTGGACTTTTTAGCAAGCCACGGTATAGGACAAATCTTAAAAGATAATACAGAATTACAAATGAAATATGTTGATCAATATATGTCGAGCGATGATTTGTGGCTTCAGCGGACAGCTTTGATTTTCCAATTATTTTACAAGCAAAAGACAAATAAAGATTTATTATTTGCCATGATTGACGCGACCTTGGGATCTAAAGAATTCTTTATTAACAAAGCTTCAGGTTGGGCACTGCGTCAATATTCTAGAGTTAATCCAGCATTGGTAAAGCAATATATTGATTATCAACGGCCTAATTTGTCCAATTTGACGATCCGAGAGGGTAGTAAGTACCTTAATGATTAAATTATTTATTTTTTTCCTGCAATTTTAGCTAAGGTCGAAATACTTGGCAAAAGACAGTACGCCGTTCCGCGAATAGCTAGAAAACTTGGTAATTCTGGAATGGTAATATCAACTGATTTGTTATTTGGATCCTTTACAGGTATAATAAAACTTTTCACTGCATTATTGGCATCAGCATAATAACGATTTCCCAGTAAGGCATCTTGAGGAGTTTTTACAGTGCTAAAGACAGGTGGCTGACTGAAGTCGTTGAAATTCATCCATCCATAAAGTAATTCAAATTGCGTGGTCAGATTTCCACATAAGAACAAACCTATAAGACCTCTTTCTTTTCCATCATCTTTGCTTGAGGTTAAATCAGGGCCATATGCCATACCACGCCGAAGAATCCGTGGAGGGCCAGATGTTCCTTCTCTAGCCGTATTTAATTGTTGATTCCTAGGATTTGCAACACGCGTATGTGCAGAAAAAGGACAGATACTACCACTAGATTCAGATGCTTTTGAAGGAAATTTCTTTAATACATCTTCAGGGATCTGTTTAGTCAGTTCTTCAAAACCAAAATTCTCGGCTTTAATATTTCTTTCATTGCTATCGCTTGGCTTATTTGGGTTTAGCATTATAGGTGAACCGTTTCTCCACCTACCACAAAGTTTTGCTGCAAACCATTCTTCTAATTCTGTTTCATTCAAACCTAAAAATGAAAGTTTTGTCGAATATTTTTTAGCTTGTGTTTTTAAAAATTGGTTAAATGTATTTACATCTTGATGGAAAATTCTAAAAGCATTATAACAACCATCCTTTGCAAAGTTAGCTGCAGAAGATTCGTCAAATGGGCCTGGATTGCTTATTGAATTGTTGCCATAGCCAATGACGAAATTGTTGATGTCTTCTGGTGATGCTAACCCTGAGAAGCCAGAGTTTTTTAACGATGGGTTTGAAATACCATCAACATATCCAAAATGAATTTTTGAAGGGTCGTCACCTAAGATGGATTGATACAATCGCTTATCATCTTTTAATGCATAATACTCCGTTAGTTTATTTTTATTTGCAGAAGTTGAAATGTCGGATACCAATTTATCAAGATCGTCTTTTGTTAAACCATAGACATGGACAACGCAATCAAGATTTACCTGTGCTTCCGTGTTTCCATTCCACCATGTTTCTGGCTTACTATTTGGATCATACCAATCTCCTAAGGATTGTTGAGCTGCAGCTGCTGAAGGACCATTTATAAAGGTGCCAGCAAAATTGTTCAAATCGTTTTCATCTATAACACTTAACTTCTTAATACCACCAAATGTGAGTCCAATGTTTATCATTGACTTTGGTTTTTGGTTACCCCAATCTTCAGCACTTTGTATTTTATCAAATATGTCTGAGAAAAAATTCTTAGTAACATCTCCATTTGAAAACCCAAATAGCAAATGACAAGAATAAGGGTGTGTGAATCCACGTAAAATCAACCCTTGTAGATTCTTAGGATTAGGAATACTGTTTGCTAGGCTCATAATAAATAATTTCTTTCACCTTTACCAACTAAGTTGATATTGATAATTAATTAATAATCAAAGCATGTCTACTATAATCAACCTATAATTTGAGAAACCGTATTTGGATAGGCTTCATAAAAATTAGTCCATGTTGGTCCAGTCTGAGGGGTCAAATTATTGCTGGTTAAAAATTTTATGTAGTCTTGAACTGTTTTAATCTCACCTTCAGGAGGATATAGTGCAATATCCACAAGTTTTACCGTAAGCTCCCTGACTTTGGGTGTATTCCAAAATACAGTGAGATATGGTTCCATTGCTTTATCGAAATTTGTAAGTAATAATATCGCAAAGTTTCCTTTGGCTGGAGGTGGGTTTGGAATCAATGCTACTGTAGCATAGTGAACGATTTGTGTTTCATCAAGGCTTTCTTTAACAAATGCTGCGAAGTTTTTGATATTCTCTTCTACTGCCGCTTGTGATTCCTTATCTTGTTTGATTGGTAGATAAAATGTTAGGG
This sequence comes from Saprospiraceae bacterium, assembly GCA_013001975.1. Lineage (GTDB taxonomy): Bacteria > Bacteroidota > Bacteroidia > Chitinophagales > Saprospiraceae > RFSX01. The sequence continues at coordinate 15,316 of JABDKX010000050.1, forward strand.
GGCTTGCCATTTTTTGAGGTTTTTATAAGTAAATAACAATTATGTTATGTTAATCTATATAAATTATCTTTTAAGTAACAATATGGTAGATTGAAATTTGTGTCCTTAAGCTTAAATCAGGTATAACTACCTGAGATATTTTGCATTTGTAGGATTTTTGTAATGGAAACAATATGATAATGGGATTTCTGATAATATTAATCGTACACTGTTAAGATATCAACATACTGAATATAAACAGAGCTAAATACCAGATTAATTTTTTCTCAATTATTTAAGGATGGCTATTTGAATTTGATTAAAGGTATATTATATTTGCATCCCTTTAGAAAATGTTCTAAAAATGTATTTAAAACGCGAAAGTAGCTCAGCTGGTAGAGCACGACCTTGCCAAGGTCGGGGTCGCGGGTTCGAATCCCGTCTTTCGCTCCACTTGTCCTCTGAAGCCATGCGTAAGAGGACTTGTTTTTTACAGCAAAACAGATCTACCAGTTTTGTTGTATCAATTGCCCGGGTGGTGGAATTGGTAGACACGTTGGACTTAAAATCCAATGACCTCACGGTCGTGCGGGTTCAAGTCCCGCCCCGGGTACAAAAAAAGCTCACAATCATTGATTGTGAGCTTTTTTGTTATTATAGCTATTCTTAATTCTTAATTCTTAATTCTTAATTCTTAATTTTTAATTTTTAATTTTTAATCCTTAATCCTTTATTCTTTTACTCTACTTCACAAACTCCAACCAACTACTGTCATCCTTATAATCAACTATCGGATCCACAGAAGAAAAGTTTCTATAAGAACTCACCAACATCGTTATTTCATGTTTGATCGTTTCCAAACTGGCTTTAATCAAATCCGGTCTGAACCCATCATTACCCATATTTATAATATGATTTGCACAAACCAGTCTAGCTATGATTTTCCCCAGATCGACATGTCTTCTTTGAGAAAGATTAGAATCAACATCGAAGTTGATAAGAACCTTATAATAATCAGTGGCGTTCTTTGTAATCTCAAATGTTTGTAAGTATTCAAACAAATTAGTTATTTTCTTTCTGCCCATTATTTTCAAAATCATTTCTGAAATTTGGGTGTAAAGCATGGCATTGGAGCCTTCGAATATTCTGAATGGACGAGAATCAACCAAACCTCTTGCGCCAAAACTTTCCGCTTTGTATCCATTTGCACCGCCAAGTTGTAAGACGGTTTGCGAAGCTTCCTGCATTAAATCAGTCACATAAGCCTTCATACTATTCGCTTCTACAGCATCTCCAGCAACATTATTGTCAATGCCACTAAATTGAGAACTTCGATGACACATTGCTGAACAAATAACGTATGCACTTTGAATGGTTGAAACTTGATGTTTGATTTTATCTAATTCTAATAAAGATTTTCCACCAACAATTCTTGTCGTTGTTTGCTTGATCGCTTCATCCAACATGCGTTCTAAGAATCCCATTCCCATACCAGGAAACTGCAAGCGACTTCTGTGTAGAAGATCCATCATTAATTTTAAACCTGTCGTCTCAGGTATTAATTTTTGGTTTTCCGGGACTTCGATATCTACCTTGTTCAATCCATAAGGAATATGATATAATCCTAGGTTATTGTAGAGTTCTAATACTTCTAATTGTTGTGATGGAACTTGTTCGTCCGTTATAAAAAAATCAATATCCCTTCCCAGAACGCCACTTTCTGATTTTTTCCTACACGTCATCAACCAATAATCAGCAATACCAGTTAATCCTTGCCAATGTTTGATGCCTTCTATTTTGTACTTTCCATTTTTAAAAGTGTGGTACGTTTGCATATTTAATGCGTCACTTCCATAATCGGGTTCGGTGATAGCGAGCCCTCCCATATTTTGCTTATTCATGAATCGTTCGAAAATGGGACCTTTAATTTCTTCTTGTCCATATTTAGCAACGGGTTCCAGGAAAAGGGCGAAATTGATTCCAAAGGTCAACGATAAAGCCAATGATTCATATGAAGATGCCGCGAGCATGCCCAAACATTCTTTGACTTTCACACCTCTGCCACCATATTCGGAGGGGACAGATACAGAAAGTGGGTTTGCAGACATAATTTCTCTCCATACTACGGGAGGAAAATTTCTTTTAAGTGCAAACCTATCTATAGAATCTCTTTCGTAAAAAGCACTTTTCAGCTTTGCTTTATAGTTGTCAAGAAAGGTTTTGTAATCTACTTGATTTTTGATATCAGCAGTAACCATTGTATCAATTTAGGAAATAGTGACCGTATAATCGTGAGATTATGCATTAAAATGGCTCTATTTCAATTAACAATAAAACTATTTTCAACGTTAATGATTATTTTAATTCCAATGATATGGACATTAAATAACCATACTTTCCCAATGTACGAAGACATTTTTTTCTTTTGAAATCAGAATGCAATATTGATTCACAAAAGATTAAAATTTGTAATAGAATGATTTAAAAGGTGCGTTTATAACACAAAAAAGGCTTCAATGTTGAAAATTACGCCTTTTTTCTTCTTGATTTACCGCTATCTTTTTTTCTGTCAGACTTTTTGAAATCGTCCTTTCTTTTTGACTTTTTCTTTTTATCCTTAGACTTATCTTTAGACTTGTCCTTTTTTCGGTCATCTTTCTTCTTGATATCATGAGAATCATCAGAACCATATCTTCGTTTGCTCTTCGATTTTCCTCTTTTATCTTTATCACTTCTCTTTCCACCTCTTTCTCTTCTTTCACCGCGCCCTCGGTCTCTGCGATCTCTTCTATCTCGGCCACCTCTTTCTCTTCTTCTACCTCCTCTGTCTCGACCGCCACGACCTCTGTCTTTTTCAATATCTTCGTTGAGGTCACCAGATCTGCCCAGATGCAAGCTTTTTAATTCTAAATAAAGCATTTTTTTCAAGAGATCCTCCTTGGACATCTCATCAAGCAAAAGGCTGGTCTTTTCTAAAAGTTCGGCGTTTACTTTTTCAGCATCCAACTCTTTTAAATCATTACACCAGTTTTCGATTCTAATATCGACAATTGCTTCATTACTTGGAATATCCATTTTCGTAAATGAAATATCCAGTTCCTTTTGTAATCGGTTGATTCTATAAAACTCACGACCATTTATAAAAGCCATTGAAACACCTTTCTTACCAGCCCTTGCAGTACGACCACTTCTGTGTGTATAATATGCAGCATCATCAGGTAAGGTAAAATGAATGACATGACTCAGATCTTGAACATCAATTCCCCTTGCTGCTACATCAGTTGCAATCAAAACCTGAAGGTCGTGCTCTTTGAATCGTTTCATGACCCGATCTCGCTGTGCTTGAGAAAGGTCTCCATGCAGGGCATCAGCTTTATAGTTTCTTTTCAACAACTCTTCAGCCAGCTCTTGAGTATCTCTTTTCGTTCTACAAAAAACAACACCACGCATGTTGGCATTGAGATCAAGAATTCTTTTAAGCGCTTCCGATTTATTTGATTGTTTGACCACAATAAATTGATGATCGATATTGGTATTTACCTTTGTCTTTTGATCCACTTTCACTTCATATGGATCATCCATGTATTTCTTTACGATCTTTTTGATTGGATCAGGCATGGTGGCAGAAAAAAGCCAAGTCATCTTGTCTTCCGGTGTAAAACTCAAAATCTCATCAATATCTTCCTTAAACCCCATATTGAGCATCTCATCAGCTTCGTCTAAAACGATGACATGTATTTGATCTAATTTAATAGCTTTTCTTTTGATAAGATCGATTAACCTTCCAGGTGTTGCTATTATAATATGTTGTGTGGCTCTTTTAAGCGCTCTGATTTGATTAGAAATAGCGGCACCACCATAAACCGGCAGTACATTTACCTTTTTTAAATATTTGCCGAATTGGTCTAATTGTTGGGCAATTTGTTGTCCCAATTCCCTGGTTGGAGCCAAAACAAGCGCTTGAGTAGCGTCAAAATCAGGATCAATCCTTTCAAGTAGTGGAATACCAAAAGCGGCTGTTTTTCCAGTTCCCGTTTGTGCTAAACCAATAAAATCGTTATAGGCTTCGAGCAAATAAGGAATGGACATTTTTTGAATTTCTGTTGGCGTTTCAAAGCCAAGATCTTCAAGAACTTGTAGGACTTCATCTGAGAGGCCCATTTCGTTAAAAGTAGACAAATATGTGGGTTTTATGGTGCAAAAGTAAGCTAATTTATTTAGAGATGATTTAGCAATTTTGGGACCGTAAGATATTGACACAAGAAGTGTTTAGATTAAGACGTATTGTATTGATTTACATCGACTTATAATTAAGTATCTTTATTAATTGTAAAATAATTATCTTAAAGTCTTCAAATTTCAAATTATAACTTTAGAATGGTTAAATATATAGTTCGAATTTTTTGTTTTGCTCTTTTTGTCTCTTTCTTTTTTGCTTGTAAATGTGATACTGGAGAAAGTACAATCATTTACCTTGTCAGACATGCTGAAAAAGTAGGAAAATTAGATTCATTAAGTGAAAAAGGAGTACAAAGAACAAAAGATTTGAAAAATACGATGGGTCAAGCCAATCTGGATGCCGTATTTTCAACAAAATATGAAAGAACAATGAATACAGCTCAACCAATATCAAAGGCACTGGGATTGACAACGATAAACTATGATCCTTCTAAATTGACTGATTTGGTTGAATTGGTAAAGAATGAATATCAAGGAAAGAGAATTCTGATAGTTGGTCACTCGAATACGACACCTTCTTTGGCTAATCTTTTTGTTCCGGGTGCAGAATTACCCAATATTTCGGAAAGTGAATATGACAAATTGTACAACATCATATACAATCAATGTTGTCCAAGTGCGTTAATTGAATTAGGTTATGGAGCAAGTTCTCCTTAAAAGTAATTTGATTAAACACATAAGACTCATTTGCAATGATAAAAATGTCACTTATCGATTTATTTTAAAATGAATAGCAAAGTACTTGACGAATGTCCTTTTTTGATATTATTTTTAAATAATTAAATGTAAAATATCCTTCTGTAGGGATATTTTTGGTTTAAAGTGTATTTAGATTGTATGAAAATGCAGCAAATGAGCGATTTTTATCGTTTTTTTGTAGTACAGTGAGTTTTTGCATACAGCTGGTCCCTTTGAATATTGATAAAATAAAATAATACCCATGCTTCGAACTAAGGTAATTATAGTTTTTAGCTTTTTAATCAGTTGGTCAGCGTCAGATGCTCAGGATATTCACTATTCTCAATTTTTTAATTCTCCGCTCAATTTAAGTCCAGGTTTAACAGGCGTTTATAATGGTGACCAGCGATATCATTTGAATTATCGCCAACAGTGGGCATCTGTTCCGGTAGATTACGTAAGTGGCGATTTCGGAGCAGACTTTAAATTCAGACAAAAGAATAATAATTATATAGGTTTAGGTGCACTTATCAATTATGATGAGGCAGGTGCTTTAAATTTGAATTTAACAGGAATTAACCTTTTTGCATCATATGGTTTAAAGCTAAGCGCAAAAAGTGAATTAACACCTGCAATCACAATATCCTATGCTCAAAGACGTTTTGATGCACAGAGTGCAGAAACTGGAAATCAATGGGATGGGGTAGCCTATAATCCTAGTATTCCAGCTGAAGTGTTAGGTGTTGACAATACTTCATTTTTTGATGTTGGAGCAGGTATCAATTTCAGACATCAATCTGCTTATAGAAAACATATTGATCTTGGTGTTGGTGCATACCATTTGATTAAACCAACAGAAAGTTTCAATCCCAATGCAAGTTACGATTCTAAGCGTCCATTACGCTTGTCGGTATATGCGATGATAAATTATCCTTTGAGTGGCGGTTTAGATTTTATTATAAATGGATTGTATGCTAAACAAGAAGCGTATACAGAAAAGGTAATTAATGGTCAATTTAAAATCTACATGGGTCGTGCACAATCAGCCGCATTGTATCTTGGTGGAGGCTACCGTGTTGATGATGCTTGGTATCCCATGGCAGCTATAGAAATTGGTCGCGTGTATGGAGCGTTTTCATATGATTTTAATATTTCAGACTTTGAATTTGTGACAGATGGGAAGGGTGGTCCAGAACTGACTTTACGATATATTATTGCTAATATTCCAACTGGAATAAATAAGCCTTGTCCTTTATACTAATTTAACACTATACAGTAATTATGGCATTAAAGGCAGTTGTTAAGATTTTTTTATTATTATTTGTTTGTACACAAATACAAGCTCAGTACTATTCGTTTGGGCAACATTTAAAATATGCTGACGAATCTTTTGAGAATGGTGAGTATTTATTGGCCATGGAGCATTATGATAAAGCCCTCCAAATCAAAGATAAAGTCAATAAAGAGTTTATTTTTAATTACGCAGAAGCCGCCTACAATACCTATTCTCTAAATTTAGCAGAAAAACTATACAGGCAATATTTAGAATATGATGATGCTGTAAATCAAAAGGATGTTCTCTTTAAGTTAGCCAGAATCAGACAATTACAAGGAAGGTATGAAGAAGCAATTTTAGATTATAATATTCATCTTTCCGAATATGGTGATATCGACTCTAATTTAACAAAACAAGTACAATTTCTAAGATCTTCGGCACAATGGGCAATCGATGCTTATATTGTTTCCATCGTTGATTCTTTGAAGCGACTGCCTGATAGTATCAACACAAAATTTTCTGAATATGCTCCATTTGAATATAATGAAAACTTACATTATAATTCATTAAGACTGGCCAAAGAAATTGAAGATAGAACATTATATCACTCAAGGCTTTTTAATGAACAAGGAGAGATAACAATTGAAGGATCTGAAGGGCAAAGGTTGGTCTCGCATCCATCATATTCTCCTGATGGTAAATATTTATTTTACACTTTTGGCGATTACGTGGATGGTGAAAAAATAAATTGTGAAATATATTTCAGCCTTATTTCAGAAGACGGGAACATCGGTCCAGCAAGAAAACTTGGTCCTTTGGTTAATATGCCAGGATACACAGCAACTCATCCTATGGTTGTTTCGAGGGATTCGGCATATACACTATACTATGTTTCTGACAGACCTGGAGGGAAAGGTGGTCTTGATATTTACGCAGTTAACCTTAGCAAAGATATGCAGTTAAGCCAAAACCGAAATTTGTCTGGCATCAATTCTGAGAGAGATGAAATGTCACCATTTTTACATGAACGCACACGCACAATGTACTTTTCTTCCAATGGACAAGAGGGCTATGGTGATTTTGATGTTTATAAATCTGCTGATTTTGACAATGATGGCATTGATTTACAAAATATGGGTAAAGTAATCAATTCCCCCCATAATGATTTGTTTTTCTTTTTGAATGAGAACGGGTCAAAAATCTATTTATCTTCAAATCGACCAGGCTCAAGTTATTTGGACGCTAAGTACGAGACCTGTTGTTATGACATTTATGAAGGAGATGTTGATGATTGTTCTGTCAATCTTTTAGCCTTGACATTAGATGGAAATACTAAAATGAATTTAAACGGATGTAACGTTAAAATTTATGAAGTGGATACTGATATTTTAGTTTACGATCAAGATAATACCGACTCGAACTTTTTTGAGTCAGACTTATATTGTGAACGACCATATAAAGTTATTGCAACTAAGGAAGGATACGAAAGTGCAGAACTTGTCTTTTCTGGCGATAGGGTTGTATTTGGAAAACCAAATGAAATTGTCCGTAAGCTTTATTTGACTTCGTCAATTTATGATTTAGAGATGTCGGTATTTGATGAAGACACTAAATTGCCATTAGATAGCATCGACATTATTTTGAAAAACCTAGCGACTGGAGAAGTATCTGAAGTTGAAAAGCATCCCAGCAATACGTTCACTTTTGATATAACACCTGACACAGAATATGAAATCACTGTCAAGCGACAAGGCTATATTGATAAAATAGAGAAGTTTAATTCTGGGTTGAATGCAAGGGGTCTGAAAAAAGACATCTTCTTGAAAGAAAAAGAAATCATTCGTAAAGCAAAAGTATCATTGGCTAAGTCTATTCCAGTAGCCTTATTCTTTGATCATGACCAACCTGGAAAAGGAATAACTGAGTTTAATTCTCCTGAAAACTTTACGACAGCATACTATAAGTATTATAATAAGCGTGCAAACTATGTTGAGCGCTTTTCGAATAGGTATAGAGGAGATAGAAAAGATGATGCCCTGAATGATATCAATTCATTTTTTGATAATGAAGTGAAAAAAGGATTCGATAAGTACGACTTATTTAAGGAACAATTAATGTTGGTATTGGAGTCAGGTCAGAAGATAAATATCTACTTACGAGGATATACCTCACCGATTGCACCAAATGAATATAACATTGCTTTAGGTAAAAGAAGGATTGATAGTGTGCGGCGTGAATTTGATGAATGGGGCAATGGTGCTTTGTTGCCTTATATAAGATCGGGTCAATTGACAATTACAGAAAGATCTTTTGGTGAAGAAACATCGCCAAGGAATATATCTGATGATCCTAGGCAACCTTCCAAATCAATTTTTAGTCCATCAGCTAGTAGAGAGAGAAGAGTAGAGATTGACGAAATTAATTTTAACCAAGACAAATAAAAACTCTATGAATTTTAAAAAGTTAATATTTGTTTTTAGTCTTTTTAGCATCATTGTTTGTGGATATCAATCTGCTGAGGCCAGTCATGTTGCTGGTGGCAGTATGTCCTATCGTTGTTTAGGAAACTCCAGGTATGAGGTTTCATTAGAATTCAGACGAGATTGTTTCAATGCTGCTGAAGATGCCCAGTTTGATCAGTTTGCAACGATTTCAATTTTTAATTCTAACAATCAACTGGTTACTTTATTGGGATTGGGTGGTGTGATAAGAATTCCATTTTCTCGTGATGATACTTTAAATGAAACGATATCAAGTGTCTGTAATGTCATTGGAGATGATGTATGTGTCCAAACAACGATTTATAGGGATACTTTAATTTTGCCAGAAAGACCAGGTGGATATATTTTGGCTTACCAACGATGCTGTAGAAATAATACATTAACAAATATTCAAGATCCATTAATGACGGGCTCTACTTATTGGGTTAAGATTACAGAGCTGGCTTTGCAAACTTGTAACAATTCTCCGGTTTTTGATCAGTGGCCCAATGCCTTTATATGTGTCAATGAACCGTTATCATTTAATGATAAGGCTACCGATACTGATGGGGATTCCCTTGTCTATTCTCTTTGTACGCCATCCGCAGGTGCAGCATTTGGTCCAGATCAAAACTATCCCCAACCTGCGAATCCACCACCATTCCCAGAAGTGGTTTTTGCACCAGGATTTAGTGAGTCCAATATGATGGGCGGTAGCCCAATCAGTATCGACGCTAACACAGGTGAAATTACAGCTGGCCCTAATCAAGTGGGTCAATTTCTAATTGGAGTTTGCGTTCAGGAATTCAGAGATGGTCAATTATTGTCTGAAATTAGAAGAGATTTTGAATATAATGTACGTGTGTGTGGTAGAGAGCCAATTGCAATATTTGAACCTTCAGAAACTGTCAAATGCGATGGATTAACGATTAGTTTTGAAAATCAATCAAATTCAAATTTCCTAGACCCCGAAGACCTTGAATTTACTTGGTTTTTTGATTACCCAAATACAGGACCCGGATTGACATCTACAGAAAGAGATCCCGTCTATACTTTTCCAGAATCTGGTTTTTATACAGTAGCTATGGCAACTTTCGATGGTCAATGTGTCGATACGGCTTATGTAGACGTTGCTGTTTCCAGGCCAGGAGATCCGACAGCCAATTTTACACTTGACTCCTATAATTGTAATGCGGAAACGATAATCTTATTGGATCAAACAAGCATTACAACTCGAGATAGTGTTGAGCATATCTGGTTGGTTTCTCATAGTGGCATAACAGACACACTTTATGGGGAATCTCATGAATTAGATATTGGTATGGATCAAGATATCAGCATCAGTTATGAAATTATAACAGACATTGGATGTAATGATATTAAGCTATTAGATACAACAATTGTTACAAACGATTTCGTAGTCGAATACGAAGATAAGATTATATGTGATGGAGAAAGTGTGGTGATATTTAGTTCAGATCTGCCTGATATAACTGTTGATATTTCCCCTGATACAAATGTTCAATATGATGGGGCAGGAACATACTTCATTGATGATTTCATTGGAGAGCAAGATTTCACAATTAATGTTACAAACGGATTTTGTTTCGATGACAGCATCGTAAATATTACAACAGCTGCCGATCCTACTTTTCCATTGCCTGATCTAATTCAATGTGGATCAGCAACAGTAGAATTGAATGCTGACGGTCCTGATTTTTACTTTTATGAGTGGTCTGGTCCGTTAATTACAGATCCAAATGAAGTTAACCCTACTGTTTCTTTATTGACATCAGAAACGTATTACGTTACTGTGTCAACATCAGAAGGTAGTTTGTGTAGTTTTCAAGATAGTTTGGATGTCATTGTTTCACCTATTCCTCAGTTTGAAATATTACCGGCACCAAGAATAATTTATTGTTCAGGGGATACGGTGACATTGTCATTAGATCAAACATTTGAATCAGTAGAGTGGACAAGTATTTCAGGAGAATTGCTTGGCGAAGAAGATACCTTACTTTTAATTGATCTGATTGAATCAGATACGATCAGTGCGTTAGTGACAACAATTGACGGATGTCAAAATGAAGAGACTGTCATTATTCAGTTTGTTGCTGAACCGATTATAAACTTTGCACCTGAAACGATAGATACAGTTTGTCAAGGAGATGATGCATTCTTAGCTGTTGTCCCAACGTCTGATTCTATCACTTGGACGGATATTGACGGCGTTGTTTTGGGCGTAGGAAATACACTCATTGTTCCAAATGTTCAAGATAGTCAAACGGTAATAAATGTGACTTCAACCAATATCCTTTATTCTTGTGAAACAATGAGATCGATAACAATAAATTTATATCCTGATCCCGTTATTGATTTTACTCCATTAGATAATATTACCATCTGTCCAGGTATGATGATTCCAATTAATATTGAGTCTCAAGATTCTGTAATATGGTATGATGAAAATGGAGATGTCTTGGCAATTGGTTCAGAATTGTTTCTGTCAGGCATAGAAGATACAATCACCTATACTATTACCGTTATAAATGAATTTGGATGCGAAACTTCTAAAGATTTTGAAATTATTGTGGACCCATCTATTGTGCCAGAAGTCGACATTTCAATTTTAGATACAGTAAATGTTTGTGAAACAACTGATTTTTCTGTGACTATTGAAAGTATGGATTCCATTACTTGGTATGATATAAATGGCAATGTTTTAGAAGTTGGCAATGATTTTATGGTTCAAAATGTGACCGATACAACTACTTACATCATATCAGTTATCGATACTTTTGGATGTGAGCTTTTAGATACTTTTGATTTGAATCCATACGCTGGAATTAATCTACAAATTATTACACTTTCCAATGATACTGTTTATTGTGAAGGCGAATCAGTTGATATTATAAGTATATCCAATGTTGATGCAACAGTATCTTGGTTTAATGCTGATACCCTAATAGGAGTAGGAGATACTTTGATGGATTATTTTCCAATAGGAGATGTATCTATTGTTGCCATTGCCGAAGATATGTTTGGTTGTATGTCCAGCGATACATTTGATATCAGAGAATCTCAAACTGAAGGCGAAATTGTTGGTGACAGTTTGATTTGTATAGATGGCATGGCTGATTTGATGTTTATTCCTGAAATAGATACAGATCAGTTTTCAATTGCATGGGAACCCAATGAATATATAACGATTGATAATGGATTAAGTATCACTGTAGGTCCGCCATTTACAACATTATTTACTGCTATGTACAGTAATGAAGATGGCTGTATTACTCAAGATAGTTTCTTTGTTATTGTAGCTGGATTTTTTGACCCTATAATAGCAGAAGCAGATCCACCAGAAATATTACTTGGCAACTCAAGCCAGTTGTCAACTGATCAAGATGACAGCTTTACTTACAATTGGGAACCTGTGGAAACGCTCGATGATCCTGAAAGCCCTACACCAATTGCGACACCTTTGGAAACAACTACATACTTTGTTACTGTGACTGATTTAAATGGTTGTACAGGTACTGCTGAGGTTACAGTAGAAGTAATTCAACCCAATTGCGATGAGTCTGACATTTTTATACCAAACATGTTTACACCAAATGGTGATATGCTGAATGATTTTTTTAAAGTTGAATCTAATTTTGTTGAAGAACAAGAAGTCATAATTTATAATCGTTGGGGCGAAGAAGTATACAAATCATCAGATATCAATGCGCGTTGGGATGGCACATTTGAAGGAAGAGAATTACCACCTGATGTGTTTGGGTATCATATTTGGATCAGATGTATTAATGGTCTTGAATATATGAAACAAGGTAATATTACATTGAATAAATAGCGATATTTTGTTCGACATCATTTATGAAACGATCTGTATCATTGACCACATTAATAAATACCCGAGCATAATTCATATTTCCAACATATCTTTGCACTCTTATGAGTAAAAAAGGCAGAGTATTGGTAGCCATGAGTGGCGGAATTGACAGCACCGTTGTAGCAATGATGTTGCACGAGCAAGGCTACGAAATTGTGGGTATTACCATGAAAACTTGGGATTATGCATCTTCAGGCGGATCTAAAAAAGAAACAGGATGTTGCAGTTTAGATTCGATAAATGATGCGCGAAAAATTGCTGTTGAAAAAGGATTTCATCATTTTATAGTAGATATCAGAGAAGAATTTGGTGATTATGTTATCGATAACTTTGTAGATGAATATATCGCCGGTCGTACACCTAATCCTTGTATACTTTGTAATACGCACATAAAATGGAGTGCCTTACTGAAACGTGCTGATGCGATGGATTGCGAATTTATTGCTACGGGTCACTATGCTAAAATCAAACACGAAAACGACAGATACTTTGTATCAAAAGGAGTAGATCCAAGAAAAGATCAATCTTACGTGTTATGGGGATTATCACAAGAATGTATGGCAAGGACAATATTTCCATTGTCCGATTTAACCAAAGATGAAATACGCCAAATGGCATTCGATTGGGGTTATGAAGCCTTATCTAAAAAGCCCGAAAGCTATGAAATCTGTTTTGTTCCAGATAACGATTACCGAGGATTTTTGAAGAGACGTGTTCCTGGATTAGAAGAGAGCGTTAAAGGAGGTATGTTTGTCGATCGTTCTGGGAATATCATTGGTGAACATGATGGATATCCTTTTTATACAATAGGCCAGAGAAAAGGACTTGGTGGTGGATTTTTAACGCCTATGTATGTTACTGAAATCATACCACAAACTAATACTATTGTTTTAGGAGAGTCTGATGAATTACTGAAAAATGCGCTTTTAGTCGGTGAAATGAATCACCAAAAATATACTCAAATCCCTGAAAATCAAGAGTTGGTTACAATGGTCAGATATAATGATAGAGGGACTTTAAGTACCGTTAAAAAGATATCAGATTCCCACTATGATATTGAATTTAAGGCTAATGTACGTGGTATTGCGCCAGGACAATCTGCAGTTGTTTATGAGGGTGAAGATGTGATTGCAGGTGGTATTATCCAAAAAAGATAGATTTTTTATATAGTTTATGACAGAAATCGGTTTTTAAGACCATTTTTTTCCAAACTGGCTTAAATTTGGCATATCTATTTTTTACAACAGTTTCATTATGAAATATATAGAATTTTTAAAGGTCGTCAGTTGTCTATTTTTGATTGGACTTATGGCTTCTTGTACGGAAGAATCTAAATCATTAGCAGATATTGAAAGCGGATCTAATTACTTTCCAATGGAAATTGGAGATTATAGATTGTATCGAGTAGATTCTCTTCTCATTGACGATCAGGGTGGAACACATCGAACCAGCCAATATTTTGTTAAAGAAGAAATTACTGAATCATTTATCAATTCAGCCAATGAATTGGTTTACAGAATAGAACGATCTCAATCAGAAGAACGAACTGGTTTTTATAGAGTCACTGATGTTTGGACTGCTCAAAAGAACGAGAACATTGTAATCAGAGTTGAGGAAAATTTGACATTCAATAAGATGATTTTTCCAGTTTCTATGAATAATACTTGGGAAGGAAATGCTTTTGAAAATTTGACAGAAGTTATTGTAGCAGGTGAAACGATTTGGGTGTATAAAGATTGGGGCGATTATGAAATAGTAGCCGATGGTATTGAAAAGCGTGTTTTTGGTATAGATTATCAAGATGTTATATCAGTTAAACAGGCAGATCATGATTTTGGCATTGAAAGACGATATGCTTACGAACATTATGCACCTGAAGTTGGCTTGATCAGTAAAGAGATGCTCATTTTAGATACTCAATGTGAGTGTCCTGGTCAAGAATGGTTGGAAAAAGCAACCAAGGGATTTAAACTTTCTCAAGTCCTAGTTGAACATAATTAGTGATAGATCTCGTATCAATTGGTTATACAGGAAAGCCCTATGGAAAAGATGGGCAACTCAAACTTCGGGTTGAAGATAAATACATCGATGACCTTCTGAAATCAAATGCGGTATTTATTAATTTAGATGGTTCGAAAGTTCCATTTATACACTCTAAGATTTCCGTTGGTAGTCATATATTAATTCAATTGGATGATATTGATAACCCTCAAGCTGCTTCTGAATTGGTATCTAAAGAAATTCTTATTGAGTCTAAATTCATAAGTGCTCAACCTGAAAGTGAGGAGGCTTCAGTTAATGATTTTATTGGATTTAAGGTATACAACCAAGATAAAGACTACGTAGGTACGATTAGTGATGTCATTCAAAATCCTCATCAAGTATTATTAGAGATCAATACTTTTGAAACTACTTTTCTAATGCCGTTTCATTCTGACCTTGTTATTGATGTTGACCCAATGGCAGGCAATATCTTTCTAGAGATTGTAGATGGCTTAACTTCCTTGTAATTTTATCCCCAGAATCCAAAACTTAAAGGCTTCCATTTCTTATTTATAAATGAACAGTTTGTTACGTTATCTGCTTTATTTGAATGGACAATAATCCCTATGCTGTATAAATCTATGCAAAAGCCATTTGTTACTTTTTTTTGAATATCTTTCCAAGCTCGTGTCATTTCTTTATTCCAATAGATATCATCAAAAATTAAAACTTGATTTTCTAAAGTTGGGTTTGAAAGTTTTTCAAAATAAGATACGGTTGCTTCGTACGTATGATTACCATCAATAAAAATGAAAGGAAAATTGCGAATAGTTGGGGAAGCTGATTCTAAATAATTATCAAAGTGATCGTTGATAACAGTAATGTTTGAATTAGAAAGTGTATTAAAATTTTTATTTGCTATTTCAGCTAATGTAGGATCTCCTTCTACTGTTGTAATTTGAGCCTTTGGATTTCCCAAGTGTATATAACTTGTTCCTATTCCAAGGTTTGTCCCAAACTCCAGTACGCTGTCTGGATTAAAATAATGACTTAGTTTATAAAGAAGTTCTCCTTTGATTTTACTTGAACTCGAAACTTTTGCAATTTGAGATACTGTTTTGACTTTTGATAATTTTTGAGAACCAGCACCATGGTCTTGAATATTGTG
>JABDKX010000067.1 GCA_013001975.1 Saprospiraceae bacterium
TTAGCAATTACTTACCCCAATCTTCCCATACAATTCAAATCCTCAAAAGCTTGCGTCAGTCTTTTCTTAAATGACTCCTCCCCTGCTCTCAACCATTTACGAGGGTCGTAGTTTTTCTTGTTAGGAATATCGTCACCATCTGGATTTCCGATTTGACCTTGCATGTAATCTCTTTTTGGTTCGTAGTAATTTTTAACGCCGTCCCAAAATGCCCATTGCAAATCTGTATCGATATTCATCTTGATAACACCGTAGTCTATTGCTTCTCTGATGTCTGCTTGACTAGATCCTGATCCACCATGGAAGACAAACTTAATCGGTTGGTTGTCTGATAAACCTAATTCTTTAACCAAGTACTCCTGAGAGTTTTTAAGAATCTTTGGTGTCAGTTCAACATTACCTGGTTTGTAAACACCGTGTACATTTCCGAAGGCTGCAGCGACTGTAAACTTATCGCTGATTTTCATCAAACGCTTATAAGCGTAAGAGACTTCTTCAGGCTGCGTATATAATTTTGAATTGTCAATGTCTGTATTATCTACACCATCTTCTTCACCGCCAGTCACACCCAATTCAATTTCGATTGATATCCCAAGTTTGTTCATTCTTTCGAAGTACTCACAACTGATATCTAAGTTTTCTTCGATCGGCTCCTCAGAAAGATCCAACATGTGAGAAGAATACAATGGTCTGCCAAATTGCTCGTAATGCTTTTCACTCGCATCGATCAATCCTGATATCCAGGGCAATAATTTTTTTGCGCAATGATCTGTATGAAGCACAACAGGAACACCATATGCCTTTGCCATATTGTGCACATGCATGGCTCCAGAAATGCCTCCTTGAATGGCGCCAATTTGATTTTCATTTCCTAGGCCTTTGCCAGCAAAAAACTGAGCACCGCCATTTGAAAATTGGATGATGATTGGAGAATTGATATCTCTCGCTGTTTCCAAACAAGCATTGACTGAGTTTGTTCCAACAACATTTACTGCTGGAATGGCGAAATTATTTTCGTTTGCGTAATCGAATAATTCCGTTACTTCATCACCGAATAATACACCGTTTCTGAATTTTGACATGTCGTTTCGTTAAGTTAATTATTAAATTTTGTTTTAAATGATTTCTTTGGCTGCTAAATATCTTTCTGCATCAAGCGCAGCCATACAACCTGTGCCAGCTGCCGTTACAGCTTGTCGGTACACATGATCCTGCGCATCACCACTAGCGAATACACCAGGTACTTTAGTCGTTGTGCTATCGGCACCAGTAATCAAGTAACCAGCCTCGTTCATATCTAAGTAATCTTTAAATATACTTGTGTTTGGTTTGTGGCCGATCGCTACAAAAAATCCACTGGCATCAATCACCGACTCTTCGCCTGTTTTATTATTTTTCACTTTAGCGCCAACGACTTCGTCAGTACCTAAAACTTCAACCGTTTCTGTATTCCAGTGAACAATTAAGTTTTCAGTCTTCATTACGCGCTTCGCCATTATTTTTGAAGCCCTCAATTCATCTCTCCTAACAAGTAAGTGAACCGTAGGACATAATTTTGCTAGATATGTGGATTCTTCTGCTGCCGTATCTCCACCACCAACAACGATGACATCTTTCCCTCTGTAAAAGAAGCCATCACAAACGGCACAAGCAGAAACACCTTTGTTCATCAATGCTGTTTCAGAAGGCAGTCCCAACCATTTCGCGGAAGCACCCGTTGAAATAATGATAGTGTGTGATTTGATAACGTCGCCTGTTTCAGATTTGATGGTATGAATATCTCCTGAAAAGTCAACTTCTGTGATCATTTCTGATCTTATTTCAGTGCCAAACCTTTCGGCTTGTTTTTGAAAATCTGCCATCATTTGTGGGCCTATAACACCATCTGGATAACCAGGATAATTTTCAACATCATTCGTTATCATCAACTGACCGCCAGGCTCTTTCCCTGTAAAAAGCAAAGGTTTCATACCTGCTCGCGCTGCGTAAATAGCAGCCGTATATCCAGCGGGACCAGAACCTATAATCGTACATAATTTAATATCTTCAGACATCTATTCGATTTTGTTACAAAAATATAATTCTTTAACAAAGTAACCCCTTTGCAGTTCCTCGATTTTTACAAATTCTCAAATTAATTTGGCACCTTAACTATTGCTATTTCACTTTATACAATACAAACCACCAAACATCCCATTTTTTACGGTTATAAATGTGCTTTCTTACCCTCGTTTCGGAATATTATATAAATACAGGCACATTTCATCTAATTACAACTCGTGATCGCATTTTGTCTATTATTTTTATGAAAAGAAACTATGTTGACGATTTTCTTGTTTTTCTTTGTATGATCCAAACAACACCATGTATATAGGACACGAAACATTATTAGTCATTTCACTGACCTTTTTGCTGCTCGGCAATATCCCTGAATTAAAGAAATTAAGCCTGATCTCACTTTTTGTTTTAGGCTTTGACCTTCTGACCAATTTCAACATTACTTCAATTCCTCAGATCCTCCATTTTAGTGTTGATCTTTTAGGGATCGCTGTTTTGTCATTTCTTTCCCAACTTTTAAATAAGACCAGTCTGAAGGTCGGCTATATTCCTATAGCTATTTATATGTTACTATCGATTCATCCGCATCAACATATAAATGTGTCTCAGGCAGGTAATCAAGCAAATGCCGATACTGAATTGGAATTATTAGTTCAACTGAAAACTTCCACAGATATAAAAACATGGGTCAACAATCATCAAGACAAATACGATATTAAGTACCCCCTTTTCGATCCAAAAAACGATGAAACATTACTCGATGAATTTGTTGGTATTAATATTGATGATCAGGCTGACATCAATCAGATTATCGAAAGTTTAGAATCAAATAACGGTGTCGCATACGTAGAAGTCAATGAAGTTCTCAAATTAGATTTACCACAGCAAGAAACAACCAATCAAATCAATCATACGCAAAATATGAATGACCCCGATGCTGGCAAACAATGGGCAGTTGAAAAACTGAAATATGACGACTTACATAATTTAATAAGAGAAAAACAACAAGCACAAAACAGTAAGCAAATTGTGATTGCTATTTTGGATACAGGCGTCGAAGGCAACCATGAAGATTTAAAGGAAAATTACATTTCCTACGATCCGTTTAATGATAAAGACATCAGAGGACATGGTACACATTGTGCAGGTATAGCCGCAGCTGTCACTGGAAACAATATTGGCATCGCTTCATTACTGCCTTCAAAATCAAAAGTCAAAATAACCAGTGTCAAAGTACTGTCCAGCTTTGGTTTCGGATCACAGGAACAAGTCATCAAAGGCATTATCGAAGCCAGCGATAAAGGCGCTTCCGTCATCTCATTATCGCTAGGTGCACCCAGCAGCCTAGAAAGAGAATTAGCATACGAAGAAGCTGTAAAATACGCCAATAACAGCGGGGCTATTGTCGTCACTTCCGCAGGCAATTCCAATGCCGATGCCGTTAATTACAGCCCTGCCAATACCAAAGGCATCATCACAATCACGGCCATCAATTCTAATATGCGCAAAGCATCTTTTGCAAACAGAGTGGATAATATTGAGTTTGGTCTTGCCGCACCCGGAAAGGATATATATTCCACTTTTCCAAACAATAAATATTCGTATCAAAGCGGCACATCTATGGCAACACCATTGGTGGCTGGATTACTAGGACTCATGAAGTCCATCAATCCAGACTTAACAACGCAAGAAGCTTTTCAATTAATGAAGTCCAATGCCGTCAAGAAAAACGGCATGGCCATCGTTGATCCGTATGCTACTATTTCTGCAATGATGAGATAAAGATTTTTAAGTATTATTTTTTTTCGCTCGCCGTCTCCGTCGGTCATAACCTTTGGTAACGAACGAGAGGGCATTCATTTTTTTGCCTGTATCACGGTTCACTAATTTTAAGTTATAATAGAGTATTCTAATTATAGGAGAAATCAAAGAAGCCGAGCCTGTCAAATTTGAGTGGGTGAACGAAGCGAAATCCGAAAGGATCAATTCGTAAGAATTGGCGAAGTGAACCGCGAAGCGGATGGGTTGCCATTCTTTAGTCTTTTATGGATTAACAGTTTTAACTTTCAAAAGCCAACACACCAGCTTTCCCTGTTCATTCCTTTTATGCATTGTCATACTTCACTCCTTTTCAAAGAGGTCAGTCATTCTCTTTTTGCCACCGTAGGACAGAGCCTTTGGCGGCGTCTCGACTAAGAAAAAGTAATAAATAAAAATAAAAAATAAAAAAAACAATCAACCTTACTCATCAAAATTCAAAC
>JABDKX010000088.1 GCA_013001975.1 Saprospiraceae bacterium
GTAATAAGTTCGGCTCTTTCTAAATCTGACATATCGCAAAGATATATATATTAAACAATATTAGTTCTATTTCTATCCTTTGGCCTGTACATTTACACCTACGATTTGTGTAGGAGCCAGCATTTCATTTCTTACCGCCAACTGTTGCGCTGTTTTTTGAGCCATTTGTATATAGTAAGATTGTGCCAGATGATCATCATTTAAAACGATTGGAATCCCTTGATCTCCGGCTTTTCTGATATCAGTCACTAGAGGCAATTGCGCTAACAATACGCTCTTAGACTCTTTTGCTAAGGCTTTTCCGCCGCCTTCACCGAAAATCTTATACTTCTTCTCAGGCATATCATCAGGAATAAACCATGACATGTTTTCTACGATTCCTATAATAGGTACATTTATGTTTTCAAGCCTAAACATATTCATCGCTTTTATCGCATCTGCAACAGCGACATCTTGTGGCGTCGTGACCATCACCGCAGCTGTAATTGGCACAGTTTGTACAAGCGTCAATTGAATATCCCCAGTTCCAGGAGGTAAATCAATAATCAGATAATCAAGTTCAGGCCAAGTAACATCATTGACAAATTGTTTAATAATACCGCCTAAACGTGGACCTCTTAAAACAACTGCTTGCTCTGGTTCAACAATATTACCTATCGAAATGGTGTAAATGCCAAATTTTTCGATTGGCCTAATCCTGTGTTTTCCGTAAAGTTGCTCAATCTTTGGTTTCTGATCCTTTATTCCCAGCATAGTTGGAATCGAGGGACCATACAGATCTGCATCCATCAGACCAACTTTAGCACCCAATGCTTTAAGTCCTAGTGCCAAATTGGTGGAGACAGTAGATTTCCCAACACCTCCTTTACCAGAAGCAACAGCAATTATATTTTTAACCTGAGCCAATGGTTTCACTTTACCAGCCTCTGTTGTGAAGTGAATATCTACATTTGCATTCGGATATTCCTCCTGAATCTTATGTGCTATGGCTTCATGTAATTGGAATTTTACAGCATCAGCCATTCCACTGGTATTAACAGAAAAAGATACACTATTATCCCGTACCTTTAATTTATCAATTAATCTCATCGATATAAGGTCATTCCCTGAATTAGGGTCTTGAATTCCTCTTAATATCTCGACAATTTTATTGTTATCAATCATATAAATTCAAACAAATTAAGCAATACAAAGTTTTAATGGTAGCAAAGATAAATTATCATGCGGCAAATGAAAGTCCTTTGCACTAATTATACGTTCAAATCATTAGTTTGTTTATAAATTCATGACTACCTTTATGCCATAATTGATTTTATATAAATGCGTGTATTCAGGGATTTAAGCGAGTTGGAAAATATTGAGAACGCCGTGATTACAATTGGATCATTTGATGGCGTTCATATCGGTCACCAAAAGATAATCTCACGATTAAAGCAATTATCAAACGAGACCAATTCTGAAAATTTTCTAATCACATTTGATCCGCATCCAAGGAGTGTCATTTATCCTAAAGATAAAACTTTAAGACTTTTAAGTTCTCGAAAAGAAAAAATTGCTCTTTTTGAGAAATATGGTTTAGATAATGTTGTGATTATTCCATTCACAATCGAATTTTCTCAAATTTCAGCTCAAGAATATATTGAGAAATTTCTTGTTAAATATTTTAAACCTAAATATATTGTTATTGGATACGATCACAAATTTGGTATAAACCGCTCTGGAGATCTTCAGCTCTTAAATTCTGTTAAAAATAAATATGGATTTGAAGTCATTGAGATCCCCAAACAAGAGATAGATGAGATTACCATAAGTTCTACAAAAATTAGAAATGCAATTATAAACGGCAATTTATCTGGTGCCAATACTTTATTGAATCATCCCTACTCTTTGTCTGGTAAAGTTATCTATGGTAGAAAACTTGGAACAGAGATCGGATTTCCAACAGCTAACTTAAAACCTGAGGAACCTAAAAAACTAATCCCTAAAGATGGCATCTATGCTTGTAAAATTGAAATCAACGGAGATGTTTATAAGGGTATGTTATACATTGGAGATATACCCACAATAGGAACCGATAATCCAAAATCTATTGAAGTCAATATATTTGATTTTGATCAAGATATTTATGGTGAACGCATATCAGTCAAGATCTTACGTTTCCTTAGAGAAGATCAAAAATTTGAAGGTTTAAATGACCTCAAGAAACAACTAAAAAAGGACAGAGAATCAGCTATTGACTTTTTTCGAACGTATGAAGATTTGGTTAATGCAAATACTTCAATAGTCATACTAAACTATAATACCAAACACTACTTAGAAACCTTTCTTCCTTCTGTCAGTTTCAGTAGTCAAAAACCATTTGATACCATAGTCATTGACAATGCAAGTTCTGACGAATCTGTAAAATTTGTAAATGATTGGTTTCCTGAAGTAAAAACAATTGAGTTAAACCAAAATCATGGATTTGCCAAAGGATATAATTTAGGGTTAAATGAAATAAACTCTAAATATCTAGTTTTACTCAATTCAGATGTTGAAGTGACGCCAAATTGGCTAGATCCTCTTATAGATTACTTGGATACAAATGATGATTGTGCAGCTGTAATGCCTAAAATAAGATCTTTAGAAAATAAAGATGCATTTGAATATGCTGGTGCTGCAGGTGGCTTTATTGATATCTTTGGTTATCCTTTTTGCAGAGGTCGAATATTTGATACTGTCGAAAATGATACTGGTCAATATGATAACCCAAAAGAAATATTTTGGGCATCAGGTGCAGCACTAGTTATTAAAAAGGATGTCTTCAATAAGTTAGGAGGTTTTGATGACGATTACTTTGCACATCATGAAGAAATAGATTTGTGCTGGAGGATACACAATGCAGGATATAAAATAATGGTACTCCCTGAGTCAACTGTCTATCATGTAGGAGGAGGCACACTAAACTATGGAAATTCAAGAAAAATATATCTTAATTTCAGAAACAGCCTGTATACGCTCTTTAAAAATGAATCTATTTTAAACTTAATATTCAAAGTTCCATGCAGGTTAGCATTAGATGGTATAGCTGCAATTAAGTTCTTATTTAGCGGTGAAGTAAAATCTACACTGGCAGTTTTAAAGGCGCACTTCTCTTTTTATGGTCAATTTTTATCCTTACTTAAGAAAAGAAAAAAGTTAAAATCCCAAATCAAAAACACCTCCATTGGCAGTCCCAATAAAAACGGTATGGTCAGACTTTCAATAATTTGGAATTACTATATTAAAAGGAAAAAGAAGTATTCTGATATTTTCAAAGATTAATTATGGGGAAGCAGAGATGGGAAATATTATTTGAGGATGATCACATTATTGTCATTAACAAACCTGCCGGCTTGTTGACAATACCTGACAGATATGATCCTGACATTCCAAACCTTTTGTCATCTTTAAGTAAATACAGAGATAATGTCTTTGTCAATCATCGATTAGATAAAGATACCAGTGGGATAATTTTATTCTCGAAAACAGAAAATGCACATGCGGCGTTTTCTAAGATTTTTGAAGAACGCAAAATAGATAAAAAATACAAGGCCATCGTCCATGGTGTTCCAATTGAAGAAGTTGGTCAAATAGAATTAAAAATTGCTATCTCAAAAAACAAGAGAAAACAAATGGTCATTGACCAAAAAGGAAAAATCTCAACAACTAAATATCGAATATTAAAATCTTGGATTAATCATTCCCTGCTTGAATTAAAAATCATAACAGGAAGAATGCATCAAATTAGGATTCATATGAAAGCCATTAATTGTCCGATAGTTGCAGATTCAACTTATGGAATAGATGACGCGTTTTATTTATCTACTATTAAAAGAAAATATCGGAAGAGTAGCAATACGATTGAAAAGCCTTTGTTAAGTAGAATGGCATTGCATTCACATGAACTTTCATTCATTCACCCAATCACTAATAAGGAAGTTGTTTTCAATGCACCTTTACCTAAAGACATGAGAGCAGTTGTTTCACAATTAGATAAAAACCAAACGCGTTAAGCATCTAATTTATTAACCCATTTTTCCCATTCTTCAGTTTGAGTTTCTAACTTTTGTTCATAAGTCTTTAATGATTTAAGTGCATCGGCGGAATCCGGTGAATTATAGAAGCTGGGATCCAATAGTTTATCATGAATTCCTTTGATCTTTTTCTCTAACTTATCAATCTCTTTTTCTGTCTTACTGATATTTCTATTTATCTGCTTCCTTTCATTGTAGGACATTACTGCAGCTTCATTTGATTTGACAGTACTACCCTTTTCGGAATTTTGTGCTTTCTCAAATTCTCGAATGGTTGAGGTATTTCTTTTCTCAAGTACATAATCAAGATCACCTAAATGCTGGATGGTTTTCTTATCTCTAAACTCATAAGTCACGTCGACAGATCCCCTCAAAATTTCTCTGTCATGAGAAACAATTATCAAGGTTCCAGGATACTCCAAAACAGCTTTTTTCAAAATCGCCTTTGAGTGGATATCCAAGTGATTAGTTGGCTCATCTAAAATTAGAAAATTAGATTTTTTTGAAACCAAACATGCCATTGCCAAACGTGATTTCTCTCCCCCACTTAGGACAGACACTTTTTTATGAACATCATCGCCTGAAAAGGCAAATGCACCTAAAGTTTTTCTACACTTAGTAAAGAAATCTGGATCAGCTTCTTTTTCAATTGTTTCGAGTACCGTTAATTTATTGTCTAAAAAATCAGATTGGTTTTGAGCAAAATAATTAACGATAACATTATGACCCAAAGTTATTTCACCTTTGTTTGGAGGAAAGACATCAGCTATCATTTTAACCAATGTTGATTTACCTTGACCATTTTGTCCAATAAATGCTACTTTCTGTCCGCGTTCAATGACTATTGACACGTCCTCAATTACGGAGTTGTCATCATAAGCTTTATAAACGTTATCGATCTTGACGACGATTTTTCCAGGATCTTGAGTAGTTGGAAAATTGATGTTAATTTGAGTCGTATCTTCAATTTCTATTTCAATGCGATCCATTTTATCCAACTGCTTTTGCATTGACTGTGCCATCTTAGTCTTCGTGGCTTTAGCCATAAATCGTGTAATGGTACGCTCCTTTTCCTTTATAACTTTTTGTTGATTTGTAAACGCTTGCAGTTCTTTTTCTTGCCTGATTGCTTTTGCGTCTAGATATCGCTTATAAGTCCCTTTAAAATCAAAGACACGTTTGTTAGATAAATCAAATATTTTATTGGCAACATTACCCATGAATTCAGTATCATGAGAAATAAATAAAACCGCCCCACTATAGTTTTTTAAATATTTTTCAAACCAAATTAAAGCTTCAATATCCAAATGATTATCGGGCTCATCTAATAATAATAAATCAGGCTTCATCAACAGCAACTTTGACATTTGCACTCTCATCTTCCACCCTCCAGATAAAGTTGAAACAACATCATCAAATTGCTCTTCTTTAAAGCCAAAACCTTTCAGAATTTTCGAAGTTTCAGCCAGAGGATTATCTTGAGCCATTGATGTTTTCTTAATTTCTAACGTGCTGACTTTTTCTAAAATATCATTGATTGTAGACTCAGATTTTTCAGTTTCAAGCTTTAAATGTAACCGGTTTATTTCTTCATCTAAGTCAAAATATTCTTTAAATACATCGAGGCAAATTTCTCGAATCGTTTTATTTTCATCAAAATCAAAATGCTGAGAAAGATATCCAATTGTCGTATTACTTGGAATGACGACTTGGCCTGCATCAGGGGTTATTTCTTTATTTATAATTTTAAATAGCGTCGTTTTTCCAGCACCATTTTTACCGATTAATGCAGCCTTCTCCCCAGGAGAGATTACCATAGATACATTATCCAGCAAATGCAAACTGCCGAAATAAAGATCTATATTTTGAAGGCTATACAATTTAATTTAGTCTTTGGGAATTTGGTATTTGAGAGATGACAGAAAAAGTATCCCCTTTATGTTTTAAAACTTGTTCCCATAATTTTCTTGGCTTTGTTTTAAAAACATAATTAGGATCAAGATCTGAAACCATCCATGATTTTGATGAGGTTAGCTCATCTAATAATTGTCCTTCTGACCAACCGCTATAACCAATATAGAAACGAATATTGTCGTGTTTGACCAAACCTGAATTGATTAAAAACTTTAGTTTTTCGAAGTTGCCACTCCAATAAACCCCTCTTGTTACCGGCAAACTTTCATCAAGTAATTCGCCTACGTTATGTATATAATGAATTGTATCAGTAGCTACCGGTCCTCCATATCCCACTTTAAAGGATTCTTCTGTAGTTATATCTGGAATGATCTCTTGTATTTTTACCTTGATAGGTTTATTTAAAATAAAGCCAACAGTACCTTCTTTCTCATCATGATCACAAATACCAATAACAGTACGACTGAATGTTGATTCCGTCATAAATGGTTCTGCAATTAAAACCTTACCAGTTGATATTTTATTCGATTCTTGCATTTTACAATTGAGACACATTTAAACTTCTATCTACCCTTCTCAAAAAGCCACTTAAAACTTTAGCTCCAAATTCGATATACTCATTATGACCATCCTTGATCATATTTTGCATACTCTGTGTCCAACGAACAGAATCTGTCAATTGTTTAATCAAATTTGCTTTTATAACTTCAGCATCAGTTTCAGCTTTTCCGCTGACATTTTGGTATATAGGAATAGTTGGAACATTGAATGCTGTATTGCTAATAGCCAGTTTCAATTTTTCTTGAGCCGATTGCATCAATGGTGAGTGAAAAGCACCATCTACATTTAATACCAATGCGCGTCTGGCTCCTGCTTCTTTTGCTTTTTCAACCATTGTATTGATAGCCTCGACTTCACCAGAAACAACTAATTGACCTGGACAGTTGTAATTAGCAGCCACGATGACACCTGATGTCTCTTCACATAACTTCTCAACAACCTCATCTTCAAGTCCTAAGATCGCAGCCATTGTTCCATTAGAATCATTGCAAGCAGCTTGCATAGCTAGCGCACGTTGGTAAACCAAATTAAGTCCATCTCTAAAGTCCAGCACACCATTTGCCGTTAAGGCCGTAAACTCGCCTAAAGAATGTCCGGCAACAGCTGATGCTTCAACATTGCTTTTATTAATTGCATAATGCACATAAGAATTTAAAAAAACTGCTGGTTGTGTAACCCTGGTTTTTTTTAAATCTTCCTCTGTACCATTAAACATAGTATCGCTCAATGAAAAACCAAGTATTTCATCAGCTTTTAAGAACAATGCCTTTGCTTCATCATTTGATTCAAATAAGTCTTTACCCATGCCGACATGCTGGGATCCTTGTCCTGGAAAAAGTAATACTGCCATTAAATTGTTATTATTAAATTACAAAGGTAATAAGAGAGATGTGATATTCAATATTGTTTAACAATGATTTAATAAATAGAAAATGTTTAACGATTTTACAATCACAACAAAGCCTACTAAGTAGCTGAAAACCAGAATGTTAAAATAGTATGCCTAAAGGAAATGTGATATTAATGACCAATGAGTTTCATAAACTCCGAACGCGTCTCCATTTCTTTGAAAATACCCGTAAATGCTGAGGTTGTGGTGCTTGAATTTTGTTTTTCAACCCCTCTCATCATCATGCACATGTGAGCAGCTTCTATTACAACTGCGACGCCTAATGGTTTCAAGCCAGAGTCTATTGCTTCAAGGATTTCGTGAGTTAGTCTTTCTTGAACCTGTAATCTTCTAGCAAATACATCTACAATTCTCGGAAGCTTACTTAAACCGACAATATATCCGTTTGGAATGTAAGCGATATGGACCTTTCCGTAAAAAGGGAGCATATGGTGTTCACATAAGGAATATAGCTCGATATCCTTGACAATAACCATGTTATTATATTCTTCTTTAAACAGGGCACTTCGAATTATTTTTCGAGCATCTTGATTGTAGCCTTGTGTTAGAAACTGCATAGCTTTTGATGCTCTTTCTGGAGTTTTAAGTAAACCTTCACGTTTTACATCCTCGCCAATTGCTTTAATTATTGAAGTATATCTGCTTTTTATTAAGTCAGTAGTCTTCTTATCGTAAACTTCTTTTTTAGAATAACCCATTCAAGTATAATTGTTAAATAAACATACCAAAATTAAACCAAAAAGAAACCAATTAGTTCACTACAGACTAAATTTCTATTAAGTACATGCTGTCATCCTTTATTAAAAGCTTTTCGTCTAAGTATAAGTCAAGCTATCTTGATAATTGTTAAATTGCCATCATGAATTGGGTAGATTTCAAAAATATAAACAAGGACCTCTTTAGATCAAAGGAGTTTCTTCATTTCAGCTTTTGGGTTCTGCTCTACTTTTTCCTTGTTTTAGTTGATAAATGGCCTTATCCTGTTTGGTTTAAGATGATTCGTCACTTAATTGACGTCAGTTTTTGGGTCACTATAGTTTATGTCAACATTCTGTACTTGATTCCTAAGTACTTACAAGTAAAAAAGCCTATTCTGTATTTGTTGTCATTGCTTTTCGTAATTGTTCTGATAAGTCCGATCCATATCACCTCAATGATCCTGTTATTTAAGAACAATACTGAAGATGCCCGTTATTTCGCCGATAACCAAAGCACGATTTTCATGTTGAATTTATTCGTTGGTTTAGCATCCACACTTTATAAAATTCTTACAGATTGGTTGATCCATCAAAATGAGAAGATTGCGCTTGAGACTCAAAATTTACAATCAGAACTTAAGTTTTTGAAATCCCAGATCAATCCTCATTTCTTTTTCAATACGCTTAATAACTTGTATGCCTTGACATTGAAAAAGTCAGATTCAGCTCCAGAGATCGTATTGCGTTTATCTGAGATGATGAGGTATATGTTATATGAAAGCAATGAAAAGCAAGTATCTCTTGAAAAGGAAATCAATTACGTCAAGAACTATTTAGAGCTTGAAAAATTAAGGCAAGGACACAAGTTTGATATCAACTTTAATTTAAATGGTGAGATTAAAGATCAAAAAATTGCGCCATTGATGTTTATCCCATTTCTCGAAAACAGTTTCAAACATGGATTAGATAATCAAATCAAATCTGGCTTCGTGAATATTGATTTAAATTTAAATGAATCCTCAGTTGATTTAGCTATTGAAAATTCAAAACCACCTTCTATTCCGCAAAAAATGCCGGAAAAGAAATCTGGTGGTATTGGACTGAAAAATGTAAAACGAAGATTAAAATTATTATACCCCCAGAGACATAGATTAGACATAGAAGAAAAACCACATTCTTTCAAGGTATTTTTAAACATACAATTGACTTAACAACATTAAAACAATATGATAAAAACATTAATTATTGATGACGAGCCTTTAGCGCTGGATATTTTAGAAACCTATATTGATAAATTGCCAGATTTAGAAATAGTTGCTAAATGTGACAATGCAATTGAAGCCAATGAAATACTTCAAAAAGAAAATATTGACTTGGTTTTTCTAGATATTCAAATGCCACAAATGACAGGGATAGAATTGATCAAATCATTAACCAATCCACCTAAATTTGTTTTCACAA
>JABDKX010000099.1 GCA_013001975.1 Saprospiraceae bacterium
AAATAAGTCTCAACTTTCCTTTTATTCCATAAATTAAGACTGTCTTGTACTTATTAAGACTTCTAAGTAAATGGTATGCCCTAACTTATGATCAATATTAATCTTCTCACCAAAACAAAAGTTATGAAAGCCATTCAATTATTTCTTTTAGGAGCTCTGTTTTTATTTTCTTGCCAGGATGATCGTTTTAGAATAAATTCAATAGAATATCTTGATCAATTAGATCTTAGCGAAGAAGCCCTTTCTCATTTTGATGTATATAAAAACGTTGAGTCAATTTCGTTTGTAAAAGTTGATAAGAAAAAGGAATTGCCAATTGGTGTTATAAATTCAGATGCATATAAAACATACCAACCAGAAGAAAAGTGGATTTTTTATATAGATACTGAATTTACTTTGGGTTTAGAAGAAAAGAAAGGGACTAAATATTCCACTCATACAGAAGTTCGGGGGAATCATCAAATTGCTCAGATGGACTTTGTTGATAACAGAGGATTTAGAATGAAAATAGAATTGGATATGCATGCATTTATTTCACCAGTCAATTTAAAGTGGAAATTAGTTTATGAAGCATTTATGATTAAGTATTCAACTCCATGCTGGACGACTTATATAAAATATAAAACTAATGTTAAAAGTAGTCATTCAGATCCTAGAGATAAAACTGTTATGGAAGATGAATTAGTTCTAAATGGAAAAACATATTACAATGTCATTCATTTGGATTATGAACTTCAAGAAAGGGATCATTACGCTATGTATTTTACAAAAGATGATGGCATCATAATGATTGAAGATTTAGATCATGATGAAACATGGGTATTGGATAAGGTTGAATATGCGAACGAGTAGTTGATGACTTTTAAATAGTTTATTAATTTTTTGACATTAAAATTTATAATTATGAAAACGTTTTCATTAGCAATGATTTTTACTTTTTTGATTTTGTCATCATGTCAAGATAGAATGGTTCGATCCTTTGGCATTGAGAAAATTGAAATGAGTGACGAAGCATTGTCATATTTTGAGGTCTATAAAGATGTGGAATCTATCTCATTTAAAGAATTGGTTAAGCCACAACAGGTCATTGGAAAAAATAGGGGAGAAAATATGCCTGCAAATACTACAAACAAAATTTGGACTTTTAATATTGGAAATGAATTTGAAATTAAAAAAAAACGCAAAACGAAGTCAATCAATGGTATTGAAGTTACAGGCTCATATGAAAATGCTGAAATGACTTTTTTTGACGAGGAAGGTAATGAAATCTTATTAAGGTATGTTAAGAATCTCAATATTAATGATGAACATGTATGGGAACAAAACTTTGATATGTTCTTGGTTAAGTATGATAATCCAAAGTGGAAAACATACCTATGTTATCGATTCAATTTTGATCATTTTAATGAAGAAGATAATAACGAGAAGACAATAAAATCTGATAATTTAACAGTTGGTGGTAAAACTTATCATGATGTAATTCATTTAGATTATCCGCTTCATGATGGTATGCCTTATGGCATTTTTTACACACAAAAAGATGGTATTTTCATGATTAGGGATTATGATCTGGAACAAACTTGGGTGTTGGATAAAATAATTTTTAAACAGTAGAATTTCTTTGTATTGATTAAGTCAAAACAGCCTTCACTTTTTCTATAGGTACAAATTTACTTGCAATCTTTGCAGATAATTTTGTGCCTAATAAATAAGCAACATATGCAAAAAACGGGGCTGCAATAATATCAATCGTATAATGAACATGTGATACTAAAAGTAATACGCCAACAATAACGCCGGCAACTGCTATAATGTATTTTGCTGGTTTTATATCCACAAAGAAATATAATACTGCAAGTGATGCGGTATGACCAGAAAAGAAAAGGTCTCTCAAAAGTACCTTATCTCCATAGAATGAAAACTCTAAAAATGGATCTCGCAAAGGTACAATGCCTTCAGGTGGCATGAGGGGAACGAAAAACATGGATAGGGCGCGCATGACTACAATAATCATGACAGCTATAAATAATGCCATCGCCCCTTTTGGTTTGCGAACGGTTATCAATATACCCATGATGATGCCAATCCAATTCACAATAAATAAAGGGATGCTGACATCTCTTGGAGGAATCATTTTTAGCACAAAATCATTGAGTTGGTAGCCCCCTGTCCTAGCTTCATTATATAGAAGAAAAACACTGCATAACTTCAATGTTACAATCAACAATAATGTCAAGCCAATAAAGCTAATCAGATAGCCTTTATTGCTAATGAGATGTTTCCACTCTTTAAACATTTAATATAAGTCCTGCTAGTATTGATTAAAAGCGTCAAAACTACGGTAAATAATGAATGATTTCCAATTTTAGATAGGGTCTTTCAAACAAATTTTTAAATAAATCTTGTTAATTTTTAGGTGTTAATTACTCTTCAACACTCATGAAATAACCCACACCACGCAGCGTTGTAATCCTAATTTTGGGGTCTTTTTCAAAATATACTCTGATTTTCCTGATATAAACATCAAGATTTCTTGAATTATACAGTGAATCATCTCCCCAGAGTGCATTTAGGATGTAACGACGATCAATCTTTTTATTTAAATTTTGTGAGAATAAATAGATCAACTCATTTTCTCTATGAGACAAGCTAATTATTTCTGACTTGTGCGTTAATTCAAACTTATCATATTTAAAATAATATTGTCCAATAGGAATTTTGAGTCCTTTTGTCGCATTATAATTGGGTTTGCTTAACCTTAAAATGTTTTCAATTCTTACGATTAACTCTTCCATGCTGAAAGGCTTTTTGATATAATCATTTCCACCTGATTTGAATCCTTGAAGTATGTCGTTGGTTTGATTCTTGGCCGTTAAAAAAATGATGGGCATAGAACTGTCTTCTTTCTTGATCAATGACCCCAACTCAAAACCATCAATATTAGGAACCATCACATCCAAAACACAAATGTCTGGATTGAATGATCTGAATGTTCGCATGACGTCAGCACCATCAACAACATGGTTGATATCATACCCTCTGCTAGTCAAACTTTCTTTGACAATTTTTCCTAAATAATTTTCATCTTCTAAATAAAGAATCTTTATCATGATGCCACTAAGCTGTTTCTATTTTTGGAATTTGAATTGAAAATGTGGACCCTTCTCCAACTTTACTAATTACTGATATTTGTCCTCCTTGGCTTACCACAACTTCCTTGACATAGCTCAACCCTAAACCATGTCCTTTGACGTTATGTGTGTTTCCTGTCGGAACCCTAAAAAACTTATCAAATATTTTATCTTGAAATTCAGGTGGGATTCCTTGTCCTTTGTCGGCGATATCTACTTTTATAAATGAAGGTGATTCAACTAACGATATTTTAATGGATGCAGGAATATCAGAATATTTAATACCATTTTCGATAAGATTATGAATTACATTTGTAATATGGATTTTGTCAGCATTCACAAAAAAGTTTTGCCCATTCTTCTCATATTCTAAATGCACATTCTGATTTTCTAATTGGATCTTTAAAGTTTTAATGACACGATTAATCTGCACATCCAAATCAAATATTTGTTTTTCGTAAACAAACTTGCCTTGCTCGTATAAACTTATATTTAATGCTTTGTCAACAAGTAGTCCCAAGCGTTCAACTTCTGCTTTAGAAATGTCAATATATTCTTTTCTTGAATTGGCATCATTAGCAGCATCAAAGTTTTTAAGAGCTTCAAGCGCAACACTGATCGTACTAACAGGCGTCTTAAGTTCGTGTGACATGTTTGACATAAAATCATTTCGCAATTCCGTAAGTTGCCGTTCTCTTTTAATACTTCTGGCACTAAGAAAAAATGAAAGCCATACACTTACTAAGAGAAATAACGACAAAAGGATTTGAGGTAAAATTCTTTTCATGACTTCCATATTACTGACCGCCAAATCAGATAATATAAATGATGGCTTGTTGTCTTCATCAATGACTTGTACAATAGTCATCGTCTCATCTTTACTTGTGCCTTTAATGATGGTATCTTCTGAAGTGAAATCAATATTATTTATGACAAACTCATGCTTGCTTTTTATATCCTTTACTGTAAAGTTGCTGTCTTGAAAATTGCCTTCACGATTGAGATGAATATTTATTTCTGATTTTTCTGGACCATAAACATTTTCTGTAAGCACCTTACTTTTTTCATGACCGTAAAAATGTATAGAATCAGAAACATAACTCAATTGAAAGGAAACTTCGTTACCAATTGTATCTTTCACCCATCTGACAGACCCTGAATTATTTTGAGTACTGTAAAGGTTAGAAACCGTATCAATTTTACTAAAGATGTTTTCAAAAGCTTTTTCTCTTTTTTCAGAAATGATAGATTTCTTTTCGTTTTGATATTCTGAATTAATAAAATATATCAAAAAACAAGGCAATAGGATAATGCTTGCCAACATGGGCAATGAGAATGACGACCTATTGGCTGAATTAAACATGATTCAAAAGTAAGTGTAATAATTGGGTCTTGCATCCGCATTAACCTTAATTAACCTAACATATACCTAGATTAACTTTAAACGATTTGTGGATGTATAATTTTGGATTATTGTTTATCGAAATAAAATACATAATCATGAAATCTACTTTAATATTTACTACGCTTGTTTTTGCTTTTTATATAAATATAAACGCTCAAACAGAAGGATCAATCGTTTATTCCGAAACGTTCAAACTCGATTTGCAGATTGAAGGGATGGATGATTCAATGAAAGAAATGATTCCTCAATCTCAAACAGTCAAACGAGAATTGTTTTTTGGAAATAATCAATCAGTATTTAAGACTCAGAAAGGGGAAGGCGTAGACGATGTCGACATTTCATCTGATGATGGTTCATTTGAAATTGTCATAATGATAGATGATGCAGTAGATAATATTCTATATAAAAATATGAAAGAAAAAGCTATCATTCATCAGAAAGGAATCATGGGCAAACCTTTTTTAGTAATAGATGATCTTAAAAGAATAAAATGGAAAATTACGCCTGAAAAAGTCAAATACCTGGGCTACGAATGTCAAAAAGCTGTACTTGAAACAAATGATGTTTTTGTTATCGCTTGGTTTACATCTCAAATCCCAGTGCAAGTTGGTCCAAGTGATTATCATGGATTGCCAGGAGCTATTTTGATGGTAAACGTAAATGATGGAGAAGTAGAGTTTAAAGCTACCAAAGTGGATTTAAGAACATTGGATGAAAATATGTTGCAAGCACCTAAAAAAGGTAAAGAAATAACAGAAGAAGAGTATCAAAGTATTCAAAAAGAAAAGGAAAGTGAAATGACTCAAATGCATGGCAGAAGAGAAAGAAAAGAAATTCGAAATTAAAAGACCTGCCTTTCTTTTCTTAATTATAAATTCCTTTTTATGAAATTATATCTCTTACTTCTTTTTGAATGTTTTGTGTTCTCGCTTTTTGGACAATACACGATTGAAGGTAATGTTTCAAATCATTTAAATGAACCACTTATTGGTGCAACAATTGTTTTGTTGGAAAGCGCTGACAGTACGATGGTCGCATTTTCATTGACCAATACAGAAGGTGGATTTGAAATAGAGGATTTGGAACAAGGAGATTATATTTTGCAAGTCAGTTACATTGGTCACCAAAATTATAGTCAAAGGATCGATTTTGATTGGGCTCAAAAAGTATTTCATTATCCTAACATCATCATGATCGAATCTACAGAGGTGTTACAAGAAATAACAATTGCAGCCGAACATATACCGATGGGAATTAGGGGAGATACAATAAGTTACAATGCAGCCGCTTTTAAAACCAGACCTAACGCAACAGTGGAGGATTTGTTAAAAAAACTACCTGGAATTGAAGTAGAAAGGAATGGTAACATAAAAGCGCAAGGCGAAGATGTTGAAAATGTTCTTGTTGATGGTAAGGAATTTTTCGGCAGTGATCCACAAATGGCAACAAAAAATCTAGAAGCTGAATCGGTTGATAAAGTTGAAGTTTTTGACAAACAATCTGCGATGGCTGAGTTTACAGGAATTGATGATGGCATGGAAGAAAAGACGATCAATTTAAAGTTGAAAGAAGATTTTAAAAAAGGAGGATTCGGCAATGTCGAAGTTGCCGCCGGAACTGACGATCGTTACAATGGTAAAATAAATTACTTCAGGTTTAGTCCTACTTCGCAAGCATCCATAATAGGTGCGAGAAACAACCTAAACATGGAAACGTTTTCGATAAATGATCGTATCGATTTCCTTGGTGGGATAGGAAATGTAATGTCTTCCGGTGGTATATCAATCTCTAATTACCGGGGCAAGTCTGATGGCCTTAATACATCGACTTCATTAGGTGCTAATTTTAATTATGACATAAGTTCTAAATTAAAATTTATAAGTCACTTCCTTCAACGCAGATTAGAAAATGATCTTGATCAAACGACGACATCATTTGGTTTTGTGGATAGATTTGATTATTCAAGTCAAGATACCTTATTTTCTAATGGCAACGATCTTGTTAACCAAATCAACACCAAACTGACTTACAAATTGAGTCCTTTTTTTAACTTGATATTGACAAATAATGTTGATTGGGATGAGGCCAACAACGATCATTTTGAGACAAGTTACCTCACACGAACAAATGTGGACCAAGGATTTAGCTTAACTGATCTGTCAAGCAATAATAAAAATGTAAATTTCTTATCAAGAGCTTTGTTGAAATCAAAGTTTGATACAGACGGAAGGAACCTTGTCACATATCTTTCATACCAAAGGACCAAAGACGATGACTCAGATTTCATTAACAACATGAATGAAGTTGTAAACAATATGATTGATCTTAATCAACAACAAATTTATGAAAGTGTAAAAAATGAATTTGATGCTTCGTTAAGATATACCGAGCCAATTGGAACTAAGATGTTTCTAGGTTTGTCTTATAATATAAATGCCAATCAAGAAGATCCTTTTAGAGATTTTTATAATTTAATAAATGAGGATTATATTTTAGATGAAATTAATTCCAAAGGATATATCAAAAATTATCTTCACCATTTAACTGGGATTTCCTTAAGGAGAAATAGAAAAAAATTGAAATGGCAATTAGGATTGAGTGGACAAGTGTTGAATTTGGATGGTGAGATCGATGGCGTTGAAAATGCCATTTCTGGAACCTATAAATATTTACTGCCATATGCCAATATTGATTATCGACTTAAAGGAGGAAAGGAAATCAGTTTGAATTACAATGCCAATGTTGTTGCGCCTACTATCCATCAACTTTTGCCATTGTCTAATAACGCATATTCAAATTTCTACTTCATCGGAAATCCAGAGTTGGTTCCTGAATATCGAAATGAATTAAGGTTGAGATTTAGTTTGTATGATAACTTTAACTTTACGAATCTTTGGATACACCTCAATTTGTCAACTTCTAAAAATAGAATTGTAAATAAGACATTCATAGATGAGAATTTATTTCAAATTGTAGAGCCTGTAAATGCTAATCGACATAACAGTATGCGTGCTTATTTAAATTTTTCAAAACCATTTAAAGCACTCAAAATAAATTATAGAATTAGGGGAAGTATTAATCTGTCTGATTATGATAGCTTTATTAATGATCAGGAAAGCCAAGTTAAAGACAACAACTATAACTTCAGATTATCAATCAATAACCGTAATACTGATTTGTTTAATATCGAATCTGGAATTGATTTAAATTATAACACAAGAGCTTACGGCATTAACCCAGACTTCAATCAAAATTATTTCAATACAGATTATTTCCTTGACTTCGACTTTTATATTTCTGACACTTGGACATTGAGTTCAGAATTTACTTATCGAAAATATTCGAATGAAAGTTTTGCTGATTCTCAGGATTATAAATTATGGTCAGCTTCAATCAGCAAATCTATTCTGGACAACAAACTTGAATTTAAAGCGTCCGTTTTTGATATTTTGAAGGAAAATATTGGGTATCGTCGATATGGAGATACGAATGCTATTTATGAATCATTTTATAATAATCTTCAGCAATATTTTATGCTGGGCATAACATACAAAATTGGAAATGGCAAAAAAGATAAAGGCGTTATTATGGATATTGACAATTAAAATATTGAAAGGGGATTAGCTGCACATAGCAATGCCCCAATCAGTATGTCCACGACCTTCCCAACATCTCCAATTCTTTTTAAGTGTAACAACAACCCATCTGTGACCAACTTTCTTTAATGCCATGATTATTTTTTGACCTCTGACAGAGTCATCCATAATGTCATTATGAACAAGTCTTAGTTCAATATTTTTATCATCAATTTTGTTTTCTGTGATTGTAATTTCTGCGTTGCTATCTGCTTCTGATGCTGCTGGATAATATTTGATTAAAACTTCTTTTGGACTCATCATTTCTCCAGACTTTATAATGTGTTCATTTAAAGAGGAAAATTCTAAATCTTGAAATTCTTCTCCTTTATCCAATTCAACAACTTGTTTCTTGGTTTTTTGAAGTCCTGCTTTATTTTCTGCTTTATCTTTACATCCTATAAGAATGACAATTGAAAAAATAGTATAGATTGCTGCTTTCATAGTTATTTCAAACTTTTATATCCAACGAAATTAAATATCTTCACAACATAAATAAAATTCATGAAAAATTATTTGATACTCGTCATCTTTAGTTTGGTTTTCTTTTCAATAAATGCTCAAGAAGATAAAAAGAAGTGGGATGTAAATAATCCAGAAGGGGAGTGGGTATGGAATGAAATAGATTTCACAACAGATGAAGGGACTTGGATGAATTTGGATGTCAGTCCTGATGGTCAACATATTGTATTCGATATGTTGGGTGATATTTATAAAATGTCAATTAATGGTGGTTCAGCAACATCTTTGCGGACAGGTGTAGCATGGGAGGTCCAGCCGAGGTTTAGTCCAGATGGCAAACATATTTTATTTACCAGTGATGCTGGTGGTGGTGATAATTGTTGGATAATGGATACCAATGGCGAAAATGCCAAACAAGTCACTAAAGAAAAATTCAGATTACTCAATAATGGAGTTTGGATGCCAGACGGACAGTACATTGTTGCTAGGAAACATTTTACATCAGGACGATCATTGGGCGCAGGAGAAATGTGGATGTATCATAAAACAGGCGGTGAGGGTATCCAGCTGACAAAGAAAAAGAATGACCAGCAAGATGTAAATGAGCCTAGTATTTCTTCTGATGGTAAAGCTTTATATTTTTCAGAAGATATGTACCCTGGCGGTTACTTTCAGTATAATAAAGACCCCAACAGTCAAATCTATATGATTAAGAAATATGATTTTGAAAAAGGAAAAGTTCAAAATGTAGTTTCTGGACCAGGCGGTGCTTTCAGGCCAGAAGTGTCTAATGACGATTCAAAGTTGGCATTTATAAAAAGAATAAGAACAAAAACTGTATTGTGTATTCATGATTTAAAAACAGGGGAAACATTTCCGATCTTTGACAACTTAAGTAAAGATCAACAAGAAGCTTGGGCCATTTTTGGTGTTTATCCAGGTTTTGATTGGATGCCTGATGACAAACATATTATCATTTATGGGTTAGGTAAAATTTGGAAAGTAAATGCGAAGACGGGCGCTTCTACAGAGATTCCTTTTTCTGTAAATGTGAAAACGAAAATGGCGAAAACATTGAAAGTTAAAAATGATGCTTTCAATAAAAAGTTTGATGTAAAAGTTGTACGAAATGCTGTTACGTCTCCAGATGGCAAAACATTGGTATTTAATGCTGTTGGCTATTTATGGGAAGCAAAACTATCTAATGGTAAAGCCAAGCGAATTACTAAATCTGAGGACTTCGAATTTGAACCTTCCTTTTCACCCGATGGTAAAAAATTAGTTTATGTGACATGGGATGATGTTGACATGGGTAAAGTAAAAATTATGAATATGAGTACCAAAGAGTCCACTGTGTTGATTTCTGATCCTGGTATTTATCGAACGCCCCAATTTAGTCCAGATGGCAATATTATTGTTTATCGAAAAGATGGCG
Organism: Saprospiraceae bacterium; assembly: GCA_013001975.1. Lineage (GTDB taxonomy): Bacteria > Bacteroidota > Bacteroidia > Chitinophagales > Saprospiraceae > RFSX01. The sequence continues at coordinate 10,069 of JABDKX010000099.1, forward strand.
GAAACAGCCATCAGGGATACGTTCATTGTAAGGAGCCAGGCATTTATACTATAAATGTAAATGGTAATGATAATAAATTGCTTTCTACTCAAGGCGAATATCCATTATTTGATAAAGAAGGGAAGCGCGTCTTTTATCAAAAAGGAGGCTATTTATTTGGTAGCCTAACCAAATCATATGAAAGTGTAGATTTAAATGGTCAGAATAAAAAAGAACATTTCGATGGTAAGTATACACAACGCTATGTGATCAGCCCGGATAACAAATGGGTGGCCTGGTCTGAGTTGTATAAAGTATATATTGCGCCATTTCCTCAAGCAGGAAAAAAGATTGGCATTACAAGTAAAACCAAAGCGGTACCAGTTGCTCAAGTTGCCAAGGATGCTGGAATAAATATTCATTGGTCAAAGGACAGTAAAGCGTTGCATTGGACTTTAGGGAATGAATATTATACAGATAAATTAACGGAAAGATTCAAATTTTTGGAAGGTAGTGTTGACAGCATTCCACCGATGGACAGTTTGGGCATTGCGATTAAATTAAATATAGAAACCGATAAACCAAATGGAGTAGTCGCTTTTACAAATGCAAAGATTATTACCATGAATGGCAATCAAGTTATTAATAACGGTACTGTCATAGTGGAGGAAAATATTATAAAAGAAGTTGGTACAAATGTTTCAATCCCAAACAAAGCACATATTATTGATTGCCAAGGTAAAACGTTGATGCCAGGTATAATGGACGTTCATGCGCACAGTGGAAACTTCCGATATGGGTTGTCTCCTCAAAAGCAGTGGGAGTATTATGCTAATTTAGCTTATGGCGTAACCACATCACATGATCCATCTGCAAATACTGAGATGGTGTTTGCTCAGTCAGAATTAATTAAAGCTGGCGAAATGGTTGGCCCACGATTGTTCAGTACAGGAACAATACTATATGGTGCAGATGGTGATTTTAAGGCGTTGGTCAATAATTTAGATGATGCACGTTCTGCTTTGAGAAGAACCAAAGCTTTTGGTGCTTTTTCCGTAAAAAGTTATAACCAACCAAGACGTGAACAAAGGCAACAAGTCATGTTGGCAGCCAGAGAGCAAGAAATATTGGTAGTTCCAGAAGGAGGTTCATTTTTCTTTCACAATATGAGTATGATCCAAGATGGTCATACAGGTGTAGAACATAATATCCCTGTTGTTCCACTCTATAATGATGTGGTCAGTTTTTGGAAGTCAACACAAACACACAATACGCCAACTCTTGTTGTTAATTATGGAAGTGTGAGTGGTGAGTATTATTGGTATCAACATACGAATGTTTGGGAAAAAGAAAGATTGCTTTCTTTTACACCACGCGCTGTTGTGGATAGCCGTTCAAGACATAGAATGATGTTGCCAGAAGAAGAATATGAAAATGGTCATATTTTGACTTCTAAGTCATTAAACAAATTGCAAACTGAAGGCGTAAACATTAACTTAGGGGCGCATGGACAATTACAAGGATTAGGTGCTCATTGGGAATTATGGATGTTACAACAAGGTGGCATGTCGAATCATCAAGCTTTGAAATGTGCAACAATCAATGGTGCAAAGTATTTAGGTATGGATCATCAATTAGGAAGTATTGAAAAAGGTAAGTTGGCCGATTTGATTGTTATTGATGGGGATCCAATAGAAGATATTCGACAATCTGAAAATGTTGTTTATACTATGCTTAATGGACGATTATACGACGCTTCAACAATGAATGAAATTGGCAACTACGACAATAAAAGAACTCAATTTTATTTTGAAAAAGAAGGTTCTGGAAATGCGTATCCGTACTTTATGGAAACCAACAGCCATATGATGCCACAATGTTGTTGGAGAAATTAAAAAATAATGAATGATTAAAATCCTTATTGCTGATGATCACAAGGTTTTATTAGATGGATTCAAATCTCTGTTTGAAAATATTAACGATATTGAGGTAGTTGCAACAGCAAAAAATGGCGTTGAAGTATTAGATTTATTGAAAAGTACAGAAGTTGATGTTGTATTAATGGATATAAATATGCCAATCCTAAATGGTGTTGAAACTTGTAAAAAAATCAAAAAGTTATACCCCAAAATAAAAGTAGTTGCATTAAGTATGTATAAAGAAGTAAGTTATGTTAAGAGAATGAAAGCTTATGGTGCAAGTGCCTACTTATTAAAAGATGATTCGTCAAATGAAATTATTAAAGCCATTTATGAAGTCTATGATGGTGGTCAATATTTTTCAAAGCAATTAAAAGATTTGTTGTTTAATAATGTGTTATCAGATGATTTAGGAGTCGTTACTTTGACAAGAAGAGAAAAAGAAGTTATTCAACTTATTTCCGAAGGACTTTCTAATAAAGAAATAGGTCAGAAGTTGATACTAAGCACGCATACAATTGATAGCCATAGAAAGAATTTATTAGCAAAGTTCAACGCCAAGAATAAAGCAGAATTAGTGAAAAAAGCTATGGAAAAAGGATTATTATAAAATCCAGTTGGTTTTTTAGCTACTCATTTGTAGAATTATTTTAACGTATTTTTTTTAATCTTAACTTCGATTTTAAATTATTAATATATGAAACTTTACAATTTAATATTAGCATTTTTAGTATTCAATTGTTTAACTGCTCAAGTGGAAAACAAAACAATTGCTCATGACGGTAATGATAGAGAATATATTATTTACACTCCTACAAATTACGATGGTTCAGAACCACTACCACTCTTACTTTGCTTTCATGGGTTTACAAGTACTGCGAACTTATTAATGGCATATTCCAGATTTAATGCATTAGCTGAATCAGAAAACTTTATAGCTGTTTATCCACAAGGACTTTTATTTGGTGGGAGTACACATTGGAATGTGGGAGGATTTACCTTGGGGAGTAATGTTGATGATGTTGGCTTTGTAAATGTGCTCTTAGACGAATTAACAACAAACTATAACATTGATGGTACGCGTGTATATAGTACTGGAATGTCGAATGGTGGATATATGAGTTTCCTTTTAGCATGTCAATTAAGTGATCGCATTACAGCCGTTGCTTCAGTTACAGGTTCCATGACGCCACAAACTTATGATGCTTGTAATCCTCAAAGAGTTGTGCCTGTATTACAAATACATGGAAATGCGGATGGTACTGTTCCTTACAATGGTGCTTTTTGGTCTAAGTCAATCGATGATGTTTTAGATTATTGGTCAACACATAACAGTTGTGAAGCTGAAGCAGATGTTTATATTATAAATGATGTTGACCAAACAGATGGAAGTACAGTCGAACAATTTGTTTTTGACCAAGGTGACAATTGTTCTTCGGTCATTCATTTTAAAGTTGATGGTGGAGGTCATGATTGGCCAGGCGTTTGGGGAAATATGGATATGGATGCCTCAACGGAAGTTTGGAATTTTGTTTCTCAATATGATATGAATGGATTGATAGGATGTACGACTTCTCTTACGTCTTTTGAAAATTCAAAAATCAAAATCTATCCAAACCCTTCTATTGATTTTATAAATGTAGAATCTGAAAAAAATATCACCTCAGAATATAGAATAATAAACGCAAGAAATGAAGTTGTGAAACATGGTGTCATTGCCTCACATGAGGATAAAATATTAATGAGAGACTTAAATGCAGGTATATATTTTCTGTTAATAGATAATGAAGTTCATAAGTTGATCAAAATATAATTTTTAGCAATCAGATATTCTAAACAAACGATATTACAAGAAATTGGTGAAGTAGGGCAGGCCAAACTTGCTGAGGCCAAAGTTGCTATTGTCGGATGTGGTGGTCTTGGATCTATAGTCGCTCCTTATCTCGCAGGCGCAGGAATTGGACAGTTAACCTTAATAGATGCTGATATTCCGGACATAACCAACTTGCACAGACAAGTGGTTTATAAGGAAGGGGAAACATCAACCAAGTCAGCAGCGTTGGCTCAATTTATCAAAGCATTAAATTCAAATGTAAATGTCATTGCGATTGAAAAGATGATTTCGAAAGCAAACATCAGCGACCTGTTAGAAGATCATGATTTGGTTATTGAGTGCACTGATGATATGATGACGAAATATATGGTTAATGACTATTGCCATTGGAAAAAGATTCCAATGGTATATGGAGCCATTTATAAGTTTGATGGCTATGTTTCTTTGTTTGAAAATGATAATGATCAAAGTATTCATCTGAGAGATGTCTTTCCAGAACCTGACCTTGACGTGCCTTCTTGCTCCGAGATCGGCGTTATAAATTCTATTTCAGGATTAATTGGAATGTTACAAGCTAATGAAGCATTAAAGTATCTTTTAGGTATAGGAGAAAATTTATCAGGTAAGTTATTGACATACAATGTCCTTAATAATGATCAATTAAAATTGAAGCTTAAAAAAACATGGAACCTAGATATTGAAGCAATGTTTAATTCACAGTCTTATGCGGAAGTCAGTTGTCTGAATGTTCCTGAAATCTCATATGAGGATTTACTTTCCAATATTGAAAATTATAAAGTAGTCTCAATTCTTGAAGATAATGAACACGTTGATATTAGCATTAGTAATGTAAGAGCACCCATGTCTACAATCAATTTAGATGATTGGTCCAATGAAAATCAAGCCACTGTTTTCTATTGCATGTCAGGAAAACGTTCGGCAAAAATAGTTGAGCAGTTACTGTTGAAAAATTCTATGTTGGATATTTATAGTTTGAAAGATGGCTTTAAGGGAATTCAAAATTCAAAATTAAAAATTAAAAATTAAGAATTCATTGCTCACATTGTATCCATTGTATTCATTAAATTCATTAAATCATTGGCCTCAAGGTCTCGCATTAACCCAATAGCTGCCATCTGTTAAAAACTCTTTTTTCCAAATAGGTACTCTTTCTTTGAGTTGATCGATAACATACTCGCAAGCCAGGAACGCTTTTTTTCTATGGATAGACGAGACGGCAATGATAACAGCTATGTCTTTGATGCCCACATGTCCTTTGCGATGATGAATGCTCAGTTTTTTAGATTGAAATTTTTCAACACATTCATCTGCAATCTTAGACAATTCTTTGATGGCCATACTTTCATAAGTCTCAAAATCTAGGTGAGTGACGTCTTTACCTTTGTTGTGATTTCTTACCGTACCAACAAATAGGACAATGCCTCCACATGTTTCATCAATAACGTATTGGTAACAGGTGTCAATAGATAAATTATCTCCTAGTATTTGTATGTCAATATTATTATCCACCACTGACAGGAGGTATTATAGCAATTTCATCTGAAGTTGAGATTGGAGTGTTATCATCTGCATATTCTTGATTGACAGCAATCATGCATTTATTTAATGATTTAAATTGAGGGTAGTTTTTTTCAAGCCAAAGTTTCAAACCTTCTACATTAGAAGGTAATTGCTCATCTATTGTGATAAACGCTTGAGACGTAATATCCTTGGCAATGCCAAAACACCTAATTTTCATCATATCCAATTTCACATTTAAAATTATATAAATTGTTTGTACAATATTCTCAACGCTACAATAAATATCAAAAAGGCCGTTATTTTTTTTATGGTCAAAGGGTTAAAACGTTTAATTGTTAATCTACTGCCTATTTGACCACCTAAAAAAACCGCTAATATCAAGTAAATGAGCAATCCACTTTGAATAGAAATCTCATTGTTTATAACTTGGCCTGTTAAGCCGGCCATTGAGTTTACTAAAATAAATAGTGCGGTGGTAGCTGCGATAACTCTTGGTTTGTCCCATTTAGATAAATGAAGAACTGGAGATAAAAAGATACCACCACCAATGCCAACCATCCCAGAAAGGAAGCCAATGGTTCCTCCAATAATACCATTTGAATACCTGGGTAGTTTATTTTGAGAAATATCCTTAGAAGCAATCATGGAAATGGCAGCTAAGATTAAAGTGACACTTAACAGTATAAAAAATATATTTTGAGTAATGGCAATACTTCCACCAAGATAAGCCATAGGAATGCTTAGGATAATAAGGGATAATACTTTTCTAAATTTCAGAAATCCACTTTTGTAAAATAGATAAACTGACGAAGTAACAACGGTTATATTGCAAAGTAAAGCGATTGCTCTGATTGAAGTAAATTCTAATGGGAATAAAGCGAGCACAGCCAAATAGCTCGATCCACCTCCTAAGCCTGCTGAAGCATAGAACAGCGCAATTATAAAAAAGAGAGCGACCAATAGTATAATAGTTTCTATTGGCATTATCTGTTTGGTATATTCATTTCAAAATGGTTAAAATTACTTAATTTGCACCAATTCGCAACTAACAACATTTTTACTGCATTTGAAGGAAATAAGAAGAATACTCGAAGTCTACGATAATACCGACCACCAATCTGAAAAGCTGGCTTTGGCTTCAGTTGTAGGCGTTGAAGAATCGTCATATCGCAGGATTGGCGCTCGCATGTTGGTCAGCAGTAATGGCCAATGGACAGGAGGTATAAGTGGGGGCTGTTTGGAAGGTGATGCGCTGAGAAGATCACAACAAGCTATTTTCAAGAATCAATCATCAACCGTTGTTTATGATACTTTGGATGATGAAGATAATGCTTTGGGCATTGGGTTGGGATGTAATGGGAAAATAGAAGTGATGTTTACACCGATTGATCCCAATGATAAAGAAAATCAAATTGAGCAGTTGCGGCAAGCCGTTCAAAAAAGTGAGCCTACTATTTTATTAAAGGTTATTGAAAATGAAGGCAACAAAAAGCATATTGGTAAGAGTCTTTTAATTGATGCTGATTTGAATCATCTTGATTTTTTAAATTTTTCTTCTGCTACAATAATGACAGCCATTCAAGAAACCAGAATTAAGCGGCGCCCCCAATTGATAGATATTGAAAATGAAAGTAAGGATCGCTACAAGATCCTAGTTGAATACATTCGCCCAGAAACCAAATTGGTCATCATCGGTGATAATTATGATGTAATTGCTTTTGTAGGTATCGCCGAAGAACTAGGATGGGAAATTCATGTTGTCGGTAGAAAGAAAAAAATGGCCAAGGCAATATTCGAGAAATCAAAGAAGGTATATGAATATGAAGAATATGACCAAATTAGTATAAATGAGTTCACTGCTGTGGTTTTAATGTCGCATGATTTCACCCATGATAAAAAATTATTACCATTAATTCTGAAGCAAAACTTACCATATGTGGGCATGTTGGGACCGAAAAAGAGAATGATCAAAATGCAATCTGACTTAAACATTGACAATTTGGATAATTTAAACTTCTTTTATAGTCCGGTTGGATTAGATATAGGTGCAGAATCGCCTGAAGAGATTGCTTTATCGATAGCTGCTGAAATAGTATCTGTATTTAGAAAACGTGATGGAACACCTCTGAAATTTAGAAAAGGAGCCATTCACGATAGATATTAAAAAATATAAATGTTAATTGATAGCCACAATAGAATTATTGATTATGTACGTATCGCAATTACAGATAAATGTAATTTGAGGTGTTTCTATTGTATGCCAGAAAAAGGCATTTCTTTTGTCAAAAAACAATCATTATTATCTTACGAAGAAATGTTGCGCCTAGTTGCGTTGTTAGCTGACAATGGCATTCATAAGGTTCGTATTACTGGAGGTGAACCCTTCCTCAGAAAAGATTTTATATACTTTCTAAGAGAGCTTTCCAAAATTAAGGGGCTTAAGAAAATCGCCATTACAACTAACGGTACGTTGACAGAAGCTTACCTTGACGAATTAATTAGTCTGGGCATTACATCATTTAACTTAAGTATTGATAGTATTGATCCGACGCGTTTTAAGGAGATTACAAGAAGAGATGCCTTTGATAAAGTTTGGTCTTGTTACAAAGCTATGCTTAACAAAAACCTAGATCTTAAATTAAATGCTGTCGTCATGGATGGCAGAAATATTGATGATTTAATTCCTATGGTAGGATTGGGAAAAGATCAAAATGTATCTATAAGATTTATTGAAGAAATGCCTTTTAATGGAAGCGATAATTATACACCAGAACTAAAATGGAATTATATAAAAATACTTGACCATATTTCAAGTCACTATCCAGAAATAGAAAAACTTCAAGACCCCAAAAATTCAACCTCACTGAACTATCGGGTAAATGGTTTTAAAGGAAGTTTCGGCATTATTCCTGCTTACACAAGATCATTTTGTGGCTCTTGCAATAGAATCAGAATTACGCCAACAGGATTACTGAAAACATGTCTCTATGATGATGGCGTATTTAATATCAGAGATTTGATGCGTGCTGATGCAAATGACAACCAATTATTAGAAGCTATCCAAAATGCAATACAACACAAAGCAAAAGATGGATTTGAAGCGGAAAAAAATAGGAAATTGATGGGGCCAGTCGGTGAGTCAATGGCTACTATTGGCGGTTAGATTTTAATGAATTCAATGATTCAATGAATTCAGTGTTTCAAGGTAAACAATGATTTATTTATTTACTTAATATAATTATCAAACAAGAATTTTAACTGTTCCCGATCAACCCTATGGTCTCCTGAGTAAGGAATAATCTTAAGATCAAGTTCATTTTTTTGAACAACAACTTGCATTTTGTTGATTAAATCTATATTGAAAAATTGATCTTGTTCACCGTAGGTATATACTAGTTTCAAATTTGACAAATCGGTTTTGCCAGTTTTCAAATCTATATCTTCTGGTATCCAACAAGAATATCCAAGGGCAACGTCGATAGATATTTGTTCGTGATGTAACCAACGATACATGGTTGTGCCTCCTTGAGAAAATCCTAGTGCAATTTTTCGTACAGATGATGGCAGTTTATCGAGGTATTGATTATATAATTTCGACAGATAATTTGAAAAGTCATTGATTTCAAAAAGCCGGTCTCTACTGGTCATCCAACTTGCAACGATATCACCACTAAATCCTTTGCTGTAGAATTTATTCATACCTTCTGGGGCGATGACAAAATGGATTTTTGGGTCAAAATCCACAAACTTATAGATCATTTGTTCACACAACATTTTCGATCCATGCAACACAATCCAAAAGTATTTGGTTTTTTCAGAAGGTTCACCGTACATGGCGAATCGCGCATTCTTCGTCACTTCAATATGATGTGTCGTAATATTCATTTATCCTGTTAGTGCGTTAAATCGTTATCTTACATTAAAAATAGTGATACTTTTACACATTCGCTGATAACTTAATTTATTATTCATATGAATTCATTTTCCCATCTTAATAAAAACAATGACCCAACCATGGTAGATGTCAGCAATAAAGACATTACAACCAGAGTCGCCATTGCGCAATCAACTGTTGTAGTGCCTCAAGAAATTATTGACCAATTTCATGATGATGATATTCAAACAAAGAAAGGATCTGTATTTCAAACAGCCATCCTAGCTGGTATTATGGGGTCTAAAAAGACAAGCGACTTAATTCCTTTGTGTCATCCTTTGATGATTAATAAATCTCATGTAGAAATAAATATTAATGAATCCAACGAAATTGTCATTACATGCATGGCTAAAACAGAAGGCAAAACGGGCGTTGAAATGGAGGCGTTAACAGGAGCCAGTATTGCAGCTTTAACGATTTATGATATGTGTAAAGCATTTTCACATAATATTATAATTAAAGAAACTAAGTTGATCGAGAAAATCGGTGGTAAGAGTAATTTTAGGAATAAGGAATAATGATTAATAATATAAGATTAATTAAATGTTTTTATTAAACCATTAACCCAATTTTTGATATCTGAATTGCATCAAATCAATTATGAAATTAAGAATGATATTTACTATAAATAATCGAATAATATCATTTTCTTTGTGTCGAAAATGAGGGGCAGGCAAGCAGAAGCGCTCAAACGGAATGTTTTATAGAAAACATACAATTATATTTTAAATGAGGGTATAGCTCAGTTGGTTTAGAGCATGAACGAATGATCATGCAATGCATTATCAAAGGTCGTAAACCGACCTTTTAAATGAGAGAACCGAATCATCAGATTCGGGAGGGCAAGCAGAAGCGCTCAAACGGAATGTTTTATAGAAAACATACAATTATATTTTAAATGAGGGTATAGCTCAGTTGGTTTAGAGCGCTGCCTTGACAGGGCAGAGGTCCACAGTTCGAGTCTGTGTATCCTCACATCTCTCTCCTTCGCTGAAGCTTCGGAGAGCCGTTTTTACAATATCTTCAGCTAAGTAGAACCATCATTTACTATTATAATATCGCCTTGACAGGATGACTAAACGGTCCTAATGGAATTAGGATCAAAGGTCCTAAATGGACCTTTGAAGAGCAGGAACCGAAACATCAGTTTCGGATGGGATGCTGTCCACAGTTCGAGTCTGTGTATCCTCACATCGCTCTCCGAAGCTTTAGCGAAGGAGAGCCGTTTTCTCCGAAGCTTAAGCGAAGGAGAACTTACAACACCAATACTGGCCTTTCAGCAGATAATATAAAGTTTGTCGTATTCATATTAAAAGCGCGTTCGATAAATGGCTTATCAAAATTATGATATGCAATCCAACTTGGATTTGACGAATCTACAAACAATTTTAATGAATCTTCTCCATCAATAAATCCAGCCTTTACAATATCTAAATCTTTTTTCAAATCAAGGAACGCTGCTTCGCGTTTCAAAGAATCTATATTGACATCCTCTGCGTCAATCATTAACAACACATCAAGATTGAATGAATTTATAATATCAACTGGAATAAATTCATCCAATTTTTGATTACCCTTACTTACAATTAAAAGTGTTCGTGGATTTTCAAATTTCACTTGTGAAGGAATACATAAAGTTGGCAAATTGATTTCTTTTGCTAATTCGGTTTCTCTGGTACCAAAAAGTTCATTCCAAAGATTATAATCACTTGAGATCTCTACAGCCCACATAAGACATTCTTTACCATCCAGTTCCTTTTGGAGTAATTCTTGTGGTGACTGGTGTCCAATTTGGAAATCAACTTTTACGCCCTGAGATGAAAAATATTTGGTAATATCTTTCAAGTGATCCTCATGCATATTCATCAATTTCTCTTGAATAAATGTATGAGGAGCACTGATCCCTGCGCCTAAAATATTTACCGGATTAGGATTTTTTATTATTAAAGGTACAGACTTTAAAATCTTCACCTCAATTTGCTTATCTGAAATCAGTTTGGTTAGATAATCTAAATAGGTATTTGATTCAGCAAATGGACCAGGCGGGGTAACAATTAGTTTTTTCTTTTGCATAACTATATTTTATGGTTAATAAATAAAAGCTATGTAATGCTTATTGGACTTGACTCTCAATAACCTGATGCGTTAAAGCTGACAGTTTATCAAAGTCATCTCTGATAGAAACTTGGATATTTTTGTTATAACATTCTCTAATCATTTTTTCAATACCTAAGACCCTTTCATCATCTTTTTCAAAATAATTTGTAGGAATAATCAGTGTACTTACATTTCCTATTTCAAAGTTAAATTGTAAATCTTCCTTGGAAGTCACCAACTTTTTATTTTCGTAATCTTCATTTATAATTTCAGAAACCTTTTCGTGTTCCTTTTTATATAAATCATCAAAGACAGGTTGTAGTTGGCTTCTAAGTTCGGCGGGAGTCATATTATCAGTATTCCCTGTTAACATGTGTTGTGAAATATATTTATAATTGCTTATTCGACGATAAGTTGATTGGTACTCTTCTACTGCACCAATTACAAGTGGCACTTTTTCTCCTTCTAACAAAGTCCAAATACCTTCATCAATTTTTCTGAAATATTGCTCTAATCTAATGTTGGTTTTGTCCTTAAAATGATTGGTATTCGTCAGCCCTTGGCCAGTTGGATGAAGTGTTTCTTTTTGAATATCAAGGTAAAGTGCTTCTTCCATATTTTCCGGAACCAAATCATCTATTTTAACAGGAAAAATTCCTGTAGGCACAGCTTCAAAAAATCTGATATTTTTCTGACTTATTGTTAATAAGAATACTCTTTGCTTATTCATTTTAGTTAAAAGAATAGGCGTTGTTACAAATGTATTAGATAAAAAGTTTTGAGCTGTTGGTGAACTATGAAGATGTACAATTTTACTAAAATCTTCACTGAAATACCCCGCTAACCCAGAAGATTGGTTTGCCCAAAAGTCTGCATTGTCAATAAGATCATGAGCTGGTTTCAAAAAAGATTTTTTATTATATCCTTGAGCGTCTAGTTTTTCATAAACTTTACTCAATTCATTTTTCCATCTGATTCTATTGACTTCATAATCACCTGTTATTAGTGTGGGTATAAAAATACTCACAGCAGGAAATTTATTGAAGTTTAATATATTGTCTAATTTATTATTGTTTATCATTATTTTATTTTTTTGGTTTAGCAAATCCTACTTGCCTTCTCTTGTACCAAGAGTGCAGTAGCCAAGTTTCTTTTTCCATGCTTGATAACATGCCTGAGATCATATCTACTGTTCCCTCATCGTTTACGTCTGATGCGGACTTGATCACCTCTCTCATTATCTTAATGAGTTCGCTTTTATTTTCTAAAACCTGTCTGGCCATATCATCATCCTTAAGCAGATCTTTTGATTCTTTAATCTTTGAGTTGTTTAAATAAGTACGAAGACTACCGTCTGGTTTATGGCCTAACGTTAAAATGCGTTCTGCGATATCGTCAATTTTGACTTTTGCATCATTATAAAAATCTTCGAACAAATTATGCAAGTCAAAAAAGCTTCGACCTTTTACATGCCAGTGAAAACTTCTAAGATTTTGATAATAGATGTGATAACTAGCTAATAATTTATTTAGTTTTTTAGCCACTGGTTTTAATGTTTTTGTATCAATGCCTAAATAATTCATATGTTTCTTTTTTAATTTTTAAAATTCTTTGAAATTTGGTATTAGTTCCTCTAATTTGGAACAATTTGTATAGTTAGATCAATGCCTCCACTTAAGGCGACACTGATCTAAAATTTCGACTAGTAAGGTCGGATAGGATTTAATTTTTAGAAATTGAATATACCTATCAGTGATAGGTTCTGATTTTTTATTTCAATGTCTCCAATGTCAGTATCGTCAGCAACATTGCTCAGTCCAGCTCCATAATTTAATCCTACGGTTATCATATAAATATCATATGTTAGACCTGCATTGAAACCGTACTCAGTTGACTTGTATAAATCTTTTACATTGGCGTCATCTGTTGTAGCTGAAAGCAAAAAACCAACATACGGACCTGCGTAAATACCTAATCGATTGTCATCAGCATCACCAAATCTTATATGCACATCCATTGGCAATTCTAAATAGTTAGTTCTTGAATTTGAGGTCATATTATTTTCAGAAACTTTTGCTCCTTTTTGAGAATATAAAAGCGAAGGTCTGAATGAAAGGTTACTTCCTAAATCTAACTCATAACCAAATCCCAATTGAATGCCAGGATTTGATTTAAGTTCGATAGATTTGTCACTACTTGAAATTTTTGCAAGATTTAAACCACCTCTGATGTTAAACTGGCCAAACAGTGATGTTGATGTGAAAAACATTAAAGTAATTATCGAAAGAAATATATTTTTAGTTTTCATTTTTCTTGCTTTTAAATTTTATGATTATTCCGACTTTGCCTGAGTTTCATCTTTGTCCTCTAATTCATTGAGAGGGGATTTCATATGATCAGGCATTTTGTCTATTAATTCTTTTTTGTCATGTGGTAAAACTTCTTTGGCTGACTTAGTATCAGTTAAAGGTTTACCATTTTCTTTATTCTTGTTATTCATAATATTTTTTTAAATAACCTCGGCGATTAACCGAGGTTATAGTGATTATTATCCGAAGATTTTATGAGCACCCTTTAATTTGTCTTCAATTTTATTTTTATTTGCTACATAGGTATAGCTGTTGTTAAAGCCTCTTGCGGGACGCTCACCAATTATATAATGTTTAACGGTAAGGTCAGGCGCATTTATAACAACTTGGTCGTTGACTCTCATAGCTTTGTCACCTATGTCTTTATCAGTTTTCTCTAGTTTTGAAATGACAATTAATTTATCACCTTTAGCATAAATTTCTCTAATATCGATTTTATGCTCATTGCCTGTAACTTCAGCTTCTACCATTACGGTTTGCTCTTGAACATCGTCAAATTCTGATGGCCATTGGGCATTGATAAAAGGTACTTCTACTTCTTTTTCTTCCATAACTATTTCAACAGTTGGTACCGTAACAGTTTTTGTAGTCGTTCCTACATTTACGTTCATCCAATCAACATCAAATTTTGGAAGTTCACCGGCATCAGCATCAATATCAACATCGACAGTAGGTAACTCTCCGTCTTGCGTTTTGTCAACATCACATGAATAGAAAGTTGTAAAAGAAAGTGTCATTAAGACTATTATTAATTTTTTCATATTTTAATTTTTTTTAAGTTAAGTAATTTGATAAATGGAATTCTTGTTCTTATAACCTAAAGGTTAAACTATATTAAGTAGCCTTTTTTAGAAAATTTGTTATTAATGAAATTACAAGAAGCACTATAAAAATGTAAAATATAATTTGAGCTATTCCAGCTGCTGCTCCAGCAATTCCTGAAAATCCTAAAACTCCTGCTATTAATGCGATTACTATAAAAGTTAATATCCAACGTAACATATTTTATTGTTTTGTGAAAGGCCAAATCTTAGAAAAAGTCCTTTCGGTTAGTAAATTCAATCACTTTACTTATCCCATATTAAATTGTTCGATATTCTTGAAATAATTTTCTTACTTAAAATATATTTGATGCTATTGCAATGCAATTTTTATTTGGTTAACGACTGTTATTTTTAGCTGGTTAATCTTGATTGAGATATTATTTATAATTCAAAAAAATACATTAGGTTATGGATTGATGTATTAGTTTTTAATTCCTGGCGTTAATTCATCATTTTTTATTTGGTCTTACTCTTTTTATTATATTTATGAATGGAATCAACCTTTTAATGAAGTTTATCATATCTATCTTTATACTCATTTTCATTTGTACTTATAGTTGCTCAAATAGTGAAAGGATTGAATGTGTTAGTGTTGCTGACTTTACCAAATTCATTTCAGATACTGGCTATCAAACTGATGCTGAGAAATATGGTTGGTCTATCGTTCAGGAAGATGTCATTAAATTTAGAACAGAGGAGGGAGCTGATTGGAAGTTACCGAATGCTAAAGATTCCTCCTTCATAAATTATCCTGTTACTCAAGTCAGTTTTAATGATGCTTTGGCTTATTGCAACTGGTCAAAGACCCGACTTCCTAGTTATGAAGAGTATTGGAAATTGGCAGCAGATGACAAAAGACTTATAAATATTAATGCGACTGAAATAATGCCTGTTGCAGAAGCTAATTTTGTTGGGAATGTTTGGGATTTAACTTCTACTGAAAATCATAAAAATGAAATTCGATTAGCCGGAGGCTCTTATTTATGTCAACCAAAAACATGTAATGGATCTAATCCTAATAGAAGTCTTTTTGTCGATAAGGAAACAGGAAATATCCATATTGGGTTTTCAGTGGTGAGATAAAAAATGAATAATTTATTTTATTATTACCTTAATATACCAATACTGTATAAAATTCTCTCATATTTGGAAAGTGCCTTATTCATTTAAAATGAAAACATGTTAAGTATTATTAAAAATAGTCTTATATCTCTTTACCATAAATTGATATCGAGTATTGCATTCTATCCAAGTATTATACTTTTAGGATTTATGTTACTTGTTGGATTCATGTTGTCTATTGAAGATAATAGCAGCACAAAATGGCTGATAGAAAACGCACCTTACTTGGTCATTAATAATGCAGATACGGCACGTTCTATTTTATCTACCATGATTGGCGGGCTGATTTCCTTAATGGTATTTAGCTTTTCCATGGTTATGATGCTGTTAAATCAAGCCAGCAGTAATTTTTCTCCGAGATTGTTGCCCGGATTGATATCTGATAAAAGAAATCAATTTGTTTTAGGTATTTATTTAGGCACAATAGTGTATAATATTATCGTATTGATGACTGTTTTGCCTGATGGTAATGAGTATACTTTAAATGGTTTTTCGATTTTAGTTGGAATGATATTAGGCATGTCCTGTTTGATAGCATTTATATACTTTATTCATACAGTAAGCAGCGGTATTCAGATTAATAATATTTTGAAATCAATTTTTTCTACAACAAAAAAAAGATTGCTTCATGTATTGGAACAGGAGAAACAAACAACTCAATCTGATGTGAGCAATGATGGCTGGCAAACCATCAAATCTACGGATGCAGGATACTACCAAGGGGTTAATTTAGAAGGTCTGTTAGATATTTGTCAAGAAAAAGAAATCAATTTGAAAGTGTTTCCTTCTAACGGGGACTACCTTCTACCAAATGTAAATTTATTTGCAATTAGTAAAAAATTGGATGAAGATGAGATAAAAGTATTTTCTTCATATTTTATTTTTGCTGATAGCCGAGAAATTTCAGAAAATTATACAATAGGAATTAAACAGATTACTGAAGTTGGTATTAAGGCAATGTCACCTGGCATCAATGATCCGGGTACGGCAGTTATTACAATTGATTATCTGACTGAGTTACTAGCGTTAAGAATGAAACTTGGAGAAATAGAGATTTACCAAAAGGATAATGAAAACTTTACTGTGCAATTATGCCCTAAGAGTTTTGATGATTTAATTTATGAATTACTTGCTGCTTACAGGCAATATTGCAAGCACGATATGGTTCTCATGGATAAGTTGGTTTCTATGTTAAATTACCTTCTTAAGCAACCTGCAACTGATGACAGTTACCATGAGACCTTGCGTAATCAGGTGAAAATAATTTGCGAGGATATCGAAAATTATGTCAGCAATTCATCTGATAGAAAGCGTCTTAGCGCCCAAATACAGCAATAGTTAAAACTTTTATCAAAAAAAGTCAAGCAACATTTTGCTAATAAAAGTTATCTTTACAAAGATGAAAATCAGTTTTGTAAATAGAATTGCGGCTCTAATTTTAGCTTTCATGATGTTATTTACATCATTCAGCTATTCTATAGATGTGCACTATTGTCAAGGCGATATTAAGTCAATTAGTCTTTTCGGTGAAGCTCAATCATGTCACACTCCAAAGAAAAAATGTCCGCATCATCAAAAGTTGAATCTTGAAAGTAATAAAGCATCAGATTGTTGTTCAAACGAATCTTTTGAGATAACAAATCTTGATGAAGATTTTACAGCTGCTTATTTACAAGATTTTTTCGATCTGCAGTTGGATCTGGTATATTTTTCTAATATAGATTTTACGAGCAAATCAATTTATAATACGCCTACAAAATCTACTGTTAAAACAAGCGTTCCAATCCCACCATTGGATATCTATGTCTTGTTGGAAAGGTTTCTTTTATAGCATTCGCTTTTTACTATTTCAGCCCAACAATTAACTTAACAAAAGCTATTTGTTTGTGGGGTCTTGTCTTTTTTTATAAAACCATTTTCTTTTAAAAGTGAAATTCTAAACAAAACTATTTTGAAATATATAGTTAAGTTCTTTCTAGAAAACAAACTTATAACTTGGATACTTCTGGTATTATTAGTTGGGTTGGGTATTGTTGTAGCGCCATTTGATTTTGGAATTAAGTGGTTACCTAAAAGTTCTATATCTGTAGATGCGATACCAGACATCGGTGAAAATCAACAAATTGTATTTACCAAATGGATGGGAAGATCTCCTCAAGATGTGGAAGATCAAATCACATACCCTTTGACATCTTCTCTTTTGGGTATACCTGGAGTGAAAAGCGTCAGAAGTAATAGTATGTTTGGTTTCTCAAGCATATACCTCATTTTTGATGAAGATGTTGAATTCTATTGGAGTCGCAGTAGGATACTCGAAAAGCTAAATTCACTACCCGCTAATTTACTTCCTCAAGGCGTCTCGCCTACACTAGGACCAGATGCTACGGCTTTAGGCCAAATATTTTGGTATACCTTGGAAGGAAGAGATAAGGAAGGAAATCCTACAGGTGGGTGGAATCCTCAAGATTTAAGAACGGTTCAAGATTTTTATGTCAAGTATGGTCTCATGTCTGCTGAAGGTGTTTCTGAAGTCGCATCAATTGGCGGCTTTGTAAAAGAGTATAGAGTAGATGTCGATCCTGCACAAATGAGGTTCCATAATATTACTCTTGAAAATGTCATGAAATCTATAAAAGGAAGTAACCTTGACATTGGCGCTCAAACAATTGAGATAAATCAAGCTGAATATTTTGTAAGGGGATTAGGCTATGTGAAATCTATTGAAGACATAGAAAGCAGTGTTGTTAAATCAGTTAATGGTACGGCAATAACTATAAAAGACATTGCTAAAGTTTATTTGGGACCTGCGACCAGAAGAGGTTTATTAGATAAATCTGGCGCAGATGCTGTGGGTGGTGTCGTTGTATCTAGATATGGCGCAAATCCTTTAGAGGTCATTAATAACGTCAAAGAAAAAATAGAAAAAATAGGCGCCGGGTTGCCAACAAAAACATTAGCAGATGGTACTGAATCTCAAGTGACAATTGTGCCTTTTTATGATAGAACTCAATTAATCAATGAAACAATTGGGACCTTAGAAGAAGCGTTGACTCTAGAGATTTTAATTACCATAATCGTGGTTATTCTGTTGCTCTTAAATTTAAAATCATCACTTATTGTATCAGGATCATTGCCTATTGCAGTTTTGATGTGTTTTATTGCAATGAAATACTTTGGCGTTGATGCCAATATTGTCGCATTATCAGGCATTGCCATCGCCATCGGGACTATGGTTGATATGGGAATTGTGCTTACAGAAAGTATCTTCGATAGGAAGAATAAACTTGAAGGGCAAGAATCATTATTCACTACAGTATTTGAAGCAACATTGGAAGTAAGCTCTGCTGTCATCACGGCAGTTGCAACAACGGTTATTAGTTTCTTACCAGTTTTTGCTATGGAAGCCGCAGAAGGCAAATTGTTTCGACCACTGGCCTATACAAAAACTTTTGCATTGATATCAGCTGTTATCGTAGCGTTAGCATTTATTCCACCACTTGCACATACCATTTTTAGCATTAAGATTGATAAGAAAAAGATAAAATCAGGCGTGAATATAATTGCATTTATAGGATCACTGCTGGCTTACTTTTGGATAGGGTCACCACTTTTTTTAATAATTACCTTCATTAGTCTGGTTTCTATAATTCAAGTTATTATAAATACTTATGCACCTAAAAAATCTAAACATTACAAGGTGATTTCTAACGTGATTTATGCTATTGCCATCGGCGTTTATCTTACCAAAGAATGGATGCCACTCGGCGTAAATAAATCATTATTAACGAACAGTTTTTTTGTCATTTCAATCATTGCCATTCTATTAGCTTTCTTTTGGATCGTCATTTATTATTATGAAAATATTTTGAGGTTTCTCCTAAGGGTCAAACTTCTGTTTTTATTGTTGGTAGGCTATATTTTATATTCAGGTTTTCAGGTGTATAAAGATACAGGTCAAGAATTTATGCCGTCACTTAATGAAGGCTCCTTTTTATTAATGCCGACTTCCATGCCTCATTCTGGAGTTGATGAAAATCATAAAAATCTTAAACTATTGGATATGGCTGTCATGGCAATTCCTGAGGTAGAAAATGTAGTTGGTAAAGCAGGTCGTGTTGATAGTCCATTGGATCCCGCACCTATGTCAATGTATGAAAATGTAATTAACTATAAGTCAGAATACAAAACAGATGAGAATGGGCATCGGCTTAGATTTAAGTTTGATAAAGGCGAGTATTTAAGAGATGAAAACGGCAAATTAATACCAGATAAAAGTGGTAGGTATTATCGTCAATGGCGAGATCACATTTTATCTCCAAATGATATATGGGATGAGATTGTAAGCGTTACAAAATTTCCTGGCGTCACTTCTGCTCCAAAACTACAACCGATTGAAACAAGGTTGGTCATGTTACAAACAGGTATGAGAGCACCAATGGGCATTAAAGTGAAAGGACAAGATTTAAAAACCATTGAAAATGTCGGTCTTCAACTTGAAAGTCATTTGAAAAATGTAGAAGGTGTAAAGGACGCAGCCGTTTTTGCTGAACGAATTGTTGGTAAACCATATCTCTTACTAGAAGTAAAAAGAGATGTTATATCAAGATACGGATTGACAGTTGAAGAAGTACAAAAGCAAATTCAAGTTGCGATTGGTGGGATGACTATGACAACGACAGTTGAAGGAAGAGAAAGATATGATATTAGAATCAGATACCCAATGGATTTGAGAAATGATATTTCATCAATTGATGGTATTTACATGGATACGCCAAGTAATGGTCAAATTCCTCTTGGCGAGTTTGTCGAAGTTAAATATGAACAAGGTCCTCAAGCCATTAAAAGTGAAGATGGTTTTTTAGTTGGATACGTCCTATTTGATAAAGAAGAAGGGTACAGTGAAGTTGGTGTGGTTAATAACGCCAAAAGTCATTTCGAAAATTTAATTGAAAGCGGAGAATTGAAAATTCCGGCTGGAGTCAATTTTGATTTCGCTGGGAATTATGAACAACAAGTTAGAGCAAACAAAAGATTAAGTTTGGTTGTCCCCATTGCATTGGCATTGATTTTTATTATTCTATTCCTCCAATTTAAATCAGTTTGGATTTCTTTGATGGTATTCTCAGGAGTCTTCGTTGCATTTGCAGGAGGGTTTTTAATGATAGGGATGTATAATACAGATTGGTTTTTAAATTTCAATTTGTTTGATGTCAATATGAGAGATCTCTTCCAGATTCATACAATAAATTTAAGTGTAGCCGTTTGGGTTGGATTTTTAGCTTTATTTGGTATTGCTACTGATGATGGCGTTTTGGTTGCTACATTTTTGAAAGGAAGTTTCCAAAAGAATAATCCTAAGACAAAATCTGAAATTAGAAATGCAGTTTTGGAAGGTGGTAAAAGAAGAGTGAGGCCAGCGATGATGACAACTGCAACGACTATTTTAGCATTGCTTCCAGTTTTAACCAGTACTGGAAGAGGATCTGATATTATGTTACCAATGGCCATCCCGAGCTTCGGAGGTATGATGTTACAAGTGATTACAATGTTTACAGTACCAGTACTTTTTTCATTATGGAAAGAAGGGCAATTATTTTTTAATAGCAAAAAGACGAAAGATGATTAAGTACACAACATTGCTTATTGGCCTTCTGTTAATTTTTGGTTGTAATTCTAAAGATGAATTCAGCATTCAAATTAATGAAATACAATTGCAAACCAAAAGCTCTGGTGAACCCAATTTGTCAATGAGTAAGCAAGGACATCCTCTATTATCATGGATAGAATATGCTAATGACTCTTTGACAATTCTTAAATTCTCAAAATTGATAAATGATCAATGGTCAGAACCAAAAGAGATCAGTAGAGGTTCTGATTGGTTCGTTAATTGGGCAGATTTCCCATCTTTGATAAATTCAGAAGATGATTATTTAACGGCTCATTGGCTTCAAAGAAGTGCCGATGGAAAATATGATTACGATATTCATATTTCTCAATCTATAAATGGCGGACAAACATGGTTTCCTTCATTTATTCCACACCAGGATTCTGTAAATGCTGAACATGGTTTTGTAAGCATGACACCAACATCATTGGGTAATACCTTTCTTGTTTGGTTAGATGGAAGAAATTCAAAGAAAGAAAATAACAATGCAATGACTTTACGTTCTGCTGAAATTAGTAAGAATGGACAGCTAATTGATGAACGTGAATTGGATGAACGCGTTTGCGATTGTTGCCAAACAGACGTCACTTGGACTAAGAAAGGGCCAGTAGTCGTCTATAGAGACCGTTCAAATGATGAAGTCAGAGATATCAGTGTATTAAGAAAAGAAAATGATGTTTGGACAAAACCAAAAATATTACATAAAGATAATTGGAAAATAACAGGTTGTCCTGTCAATGGTCCAAGCATTGATAGTAAAGACGATCAAGTGGCTGTGGCTTGGTTTACTATGGCAAATGAGAAACCAAGGGTCTATGTTTCAAAATCAAATAATTATGGTAAATCATTTTCAAATCCTATGCTGATAAATGAAAGATCAGCCATTGGCAGGGTAGATGTCATAATTGATAATTCAAAAACCTTTGTGACCTGGATGGAAAATGAAAATGATTTAGGAATTATAAAAATGAGGTATGTTGATGAGCATAATCATCGTTCTAAAATTTTCAAGATTGGCGTTAATTCTGTATCAAGACGGAGTGGTTTTCCTAGAATATTAAATACGAAGGACGGCATAATAGCAACATGGACAGAAACAGATGATGTCAATTCTAAAGTAAAAACTTTTAAAATAAATTATAATAATGGATAGGTTGGTAAAAACTGTAATATTGATACTTGCTACATGCTGTTTTGGAAATGGGCAGTCCATTGATTCTTTTATCCTAATGGCTAAGAAATACAATCCAGGATTAAAGGCACTCAATTTAGAATATGAAGCCAGTCTTAACAAAGTAAATCAAGTAAATGAATGGCCAGATCCTAAATTGAGTTTAGGTATTGGTGCACTTCCGATTGAAACAAGACTTGGCGCGCAAAGATTTAAAATTGGAATTTCACAATCTATTCCATGGAAAGGATTTCTGGATGCAAAAGGCGAAGTAGCTTCTGCAAAAGCAGATATCATTTCTCATTATGAAAAAGTCAAGACTATAGATATAGCCTATTCTTTAAGAATGGCTTATGCATCCTTGGCGTTTCTAGAGTCAACTGAAGAAATTGAAAAGCAAAGATTAGAGGTTTTGAAAGGATTAAAAGAATTAGCAAAGTCTGCGGTCAATTCTGGACAAGGAAAATTAAGTAATGTTCTTTTTGTTGAAAGACAAAAGGAAGTGATCAATGCTAATTTGGAACTAATTAAAACGAAAAAAAAGCAGCCTACAATTCATATTAATAGATGGACAGGCCGAGCATTAAATGCAACTATTGAAATAAAAAAAACGCCTAACTTTCTAACTTCAAAAAATGATCTACTTGCTTTCGCACAAGAACAGCATCCACAATTTGAAATCCTTAATAGTAAAATTGATTACGCCAATTCTAAAGTAAAGCTTACTAAGTTCCAATCTAAACCCAAAATAAATATCGGTTTAGACTATGCAAACATTGACAGTAGGAATGACATTGTTTTAAAAGACAATGGTAGAGATGTGTTAATGCCAATGGGAAGCATTTCAATCCCAATAAATAAGGGGAAGTATGACGCAATCAGACAAGAAGAAACGCTCAATAAAAAAGCGATTCAAGCCCATGAGAGAGAATTCCAAGATATGTTTTTAGCAGAAATTGAATTGGCATATGAAAAAATTGAGTATGCACAACAAACAATTAAAAAGTTTGAAAGTCTAAAGGAAATTACTACTGAAACTTTAAAATTAATGAGAACAGAATATATGTCTTCAGGAACAAGGTTTGAAGAATTGTTAAGATTGGAAATGGACCTTATTGATTATGATCTTGAAATTTTGAAAGCAGAGTTTGAAAAAAATCAAGCATTAGCGACACTACATAAATTTAAATAAAGAGTATGGAAAAGATAAAATATTTTATAATTGGAACACTCTTGCTGTTTAGTGGATTAGTTATTGGGTGGATGTTAAAACCAAATGAAAAAATGGATGCTCATTCACATCAAAACCAAATGGTTGAAAGTGAAAATGAACCAAACGATATGGAAATATGGACATGTTCCATGCATCCTCAAATAAGACAAAATGAATTTGGTATTTGCCCAATCTGTGAAATGGATCTCATACCATTAGATAATTCTTTGTCAAATGACGATCCAACAATATTGAAAATGAGTGAAGAAGCTGTTAAGTTGGCTCAAATAGAAACTTATACCATAGGTGAAAAAAGACAGACTTTAGAACAATCTGAAATAGAAAGAAAAATTAAAGTGGATGGTACCATTGAACTGGATGAGCGAACGATAAAATCTCAAACTGTACATCTGCCTGGTAGAATTGAATCTATGAGTGTAACATTTGAAGGACAATATGTGCGTAAAGGACAAGTCATTGCAAAATTGTTTTCTACTGACTTATTGGCTGCTTCGGAAGAATTGCTGACGGCTGTTAAATTTAATGAGCGAGTTGATGGAATAAAAGATGCTGCTATTAATAAATTAAAAAATTGGAAAATCAGTGACTCTCAAATTCAACAAATTATTACAAATAATAAAGCCATAGAGACAATTGATATTATTGCAGATCATAGTGGTTATGTTATTAGTAAAAAGCTGTCTCAAGGTGATTATGCCAAACAAGGGCAAGTATTATATACTGTTGGCTCCACAAATCCACTTTGGTTAATATTTAATGTTTTCGAATCAGATTTATCAGGAATTAAGAGAGGAAGCAAAGTGGTTTTTACAACACCCTCACTTTTAGGTAAAGAATTTAATGCAAAAGTGACTTATATCGAACCTATGTTAAACAGTCAAACAAGAACGGCAACCGTTCGAGCTGAAATTAGGAATGATAATAATTTATTAAAACCAGGGATGTTGTTAGATGGAAAGATTAGTACGTTTTCAGAAAAAGCTAATGACGTAGGCAATCAAAAAATTACGATTCCAAATTCGGCAATTTTATGGACTGGAAAAAAGTCAATCGTCTATGTGAAAATTCCTGATGTTGATGTGCCGACTTTTAAATTCAAGGAAGTCGAACTTGGAGAAAGATCTGGAAAATTTTCAACGATTACCTCCGGACTTAAATTTGGAGATGAAATAGTTTCTTATGGTGCATTTGTTGTTGATGCTGCTGCACAACTCAATAACAATTTCAGTATGATGAACAGAAATGTAAAGATTAAGAAAGATGGTAGTCCTGACATCGTTCCTTCTTTTGTTGAAGTCGTTTCAGATACCTTTAGAAATCAATTGTCAATATCAATTGATATATATCTAAGTTTGAAAAATGCTTTTGTAAGTTCAGATGAAACCAAAACTCGTGAACAAACTGAAATGTTTTTAGAATCAATAGAGAAAGTAGATATGTCAGTGTTGGATGATGAGCCTCAAGAGTTTTGGTCGGAACATTCTGATATGATAGTTACACATGCGAAGAAAATAATTGAAGCCGACGATATTGAAGAACAGAGATCTCAGTTTGACTTTCTTTCTCAATCATTAATTAAAACCATTAGAGCATTTGGTACTAATAATCAAACATACTATGTTCAACATTGTCCAATGGCTATTGGGAATCAAGGTGCAGATTGGCTATCTGATGAACCGGCAATTAGAAATCCGTATTTCGGAGATAAAATGTTGAAGTGCGGAAGTGTTAAATTAGAACTTAACTAAATGGAAACGATTTATATTAAAAATATGGTTTGTGACAGATGTATCGCGTCAGTCAGAAAAATATTTGAAGCAAATGATATACAACCGATTGAAGTAAGTCTGGGCGAAGTTATTTATAATGAAATTATTCCAAATTCTGTATTAGCTAAAATTGAAGATGAGTTGAAACTTCAAGGCTTCCAATTAATAGAAGGTGATACGCCAGTACTTGTGACAAAGATTAAATCAGCTATTATAAATTTATTTAATCAAAATGAAATAGCTGAATCTTTTAAGTTGTCTTCATTTTTAACATCTAAATTTCCTTATGATTATTCACACATTAGCAGAATATTTTCAAATCATGAAAAAGATACAATTGAGCATTTTTTAATTAAAGTAAGAATAGAAAAAGCAAAAGAATTACTAACTTACAAAGATCATAATGTCAGTGAAGTTGCCTATAAGCTTGGTTATGTAAGTGCATCACATTTTTCAAGGCAGTTTAAAAATTTGGTTGGCATGGCTCCAAGCGCATATCAGAATAATCCCAGTGGTAGGAAATCACTACATGATATTTAGTTCACTTAAAAAATAATAAAATGAAAACGAAACAATTAATCTTAAGTTTATTAGTCTTTTTGATGGCATCATCATTTTTTATCTCTTGTCAGAATAAAGATAAAACGAAAGTTAAAACAGATACTGAAATTAACGAAGGGGAGAAGAACGGCAAAGAATATACTTCAGCATATATCTGTCCAATGCATTGCAAAGGAAGCGGAAGTGATAAAATGGGCAAATGTCCTGTCTGTGAAATGGATTATGTGAAAAATGAAAAGTTTAAAACTGACGGACACAATCATGACGGACATGATCATGATGGACACAATCATGATGGACATGATCACAGCGACCACAACCATGATGGCCACAGCCATTAATAACTAAGGCTAATGGATAGTATAACCCAAGCCGCATTAGGCGCTTCTATTGGTGAATTAATTTTAGGAAAAAAAATTGGTAATAAAGCTGCTATTGGAGGGGCCATAATTGCTACAATACCTGATCTTGATATTTTGCTGACACCTTTTTATTCTGTTTTCGAAAATATCAGTATCCATAGAGGTTACAGCCATTCGTTGATGTTTTGCTTCTTACTGGCCATTATATTGTCATATCTATTAAAGAAAATTAAATGGTTCAAAAATCTTAGTCTGCCCAGGCTTATGCTTTTTACTTTTTTAGTTTTAGTGACCCATATTCTTTTAGATACTTTCACGACTTTTGGAACACAATTGTTTTTGCCATTTGCAGATTGGCGAGTCAGTTTTGATTGTATAAATATTGTCGATCCAATCTATACGTTACCGATAGTGATTGGTCTGGGGGCAAGTTTATTTAAATATGCTAAAAATGATATTAAACGATCCCTTCCAAATCAAATAGGTTTACTCTTAAGTTCTTTGTATTTGGTTTTCACATTGGCAAATAAACAACATGTTCAGAATATTTTTGCAGAAAATCTTCAAGAGCAGTCAACACCTTATTATAAGATGTTAACGGTACCTGTAAAAGTTGGTAACCTTGTTTGGTATGGTGTAGCAAAAGACGAAACACATTTACACATAGGAAAGTATTCCATGTTAGAAAAAAACAAAATTGAGTTTGATGCATTTCCCATAAATAAGCACTTATTAGAGGGGCTGGATCAAGAACTTGTAGACAGATTAATTTGGTTTGCTCAAGGGTATTATGTTGTTGCTCAGCACGATGATAAAATACGTGTATATAACATGCAATGTGATATGCAAGGCGTTCGTACTTTTGGAGAATATAAAGCACCAACAGCTTTTTATTATGAAATTACACCAAAGCTTAATGAGGAATATGATTTAAAAGTGGGCATGCAAGAAGCTGATTAAAGATAAATAACTAAATTAATATCAATATTGAGCAAGGTAAAATCAAATTATGTCAAATTAAGCTTAGGAAACCTTGTTATACTTGAATAATAAATAAATTGTAAAAATCCATCTAATGAAAAAAAGCTTCTTACTTCAATGCCTACTTGTTTTGACAGGGTCAGTTTTAATTGGTCAAAATAATGTTCAGTTAACCATAAACCATAAACTAGGAGAAAATGATTTTGAATTACTAGCGCCTAGTAAAAATAATATGGGTCATGATTTCAAAGTTGACAGACTTCAATATTACATTTCTGAAATGTCAATAATAGATGATGCAGGCAATGAAATTTTTATTGATGACTTATGGATTTTAGTAAATGCTGATCAAGTTACAAATGTAGATTTAGGAAATCATAATATTTCAAATGTAGAAAGTATCCGATTTGGTATAGGTGTAAATGAAGAGGTCAATCATGGTGACCCATCATTATATCCCTCTTCTCATCCACTAGCTCCTCAGTCTCCTTCAATGCATTGGGGTTGGGCTTCAGGATATCGATTTATTGCATTAGAAGGTAATGGCGGAAGTAATTATAATCAATTGTTTCAATTACACGGACTGGGTGATTCCAATTATTCAATACGTGAGGTTACTGTTCCATCAAAAGAAGAAAATGGCCAAATTAATATTGAAATAGATGCTGATTACACAAAGCTACTGGACAATATATCAGTAAATTCTGGTGTCATAGTGCACGGTGAAAATTTACAAGCTAAGACTTGTTTGCAAAATTTTAAATTTGTTTTTAAGCCAACTGACTTGACCAGCTCTTATGAAGATTTTGTAGATTTTGAATCTTTTAATGCATTTCCAAATCCAATTAAGAACGGTTTATTAAAAATAGATTATCAGCTAAAAAATGCTGATTTAAAATATCAAGTTTCTCTTAGTGATATTCACGGTAGACAATTACAATCTTTTGGTTTACAAAACAGTCAACTAAATTTTGATTTCGATAATTATTTACCAGGCGTTTATATTCTAAATATATTGAAAGAAGGACAAGTGGTGTTAACCAAAAAAATTATTCGAATCTAAGTTTTGAGACGGCATGTTCAATTTCTGATCGCATTGGCTTTTTTAATTTCTTGTGAAAAAGAAGTTAAACCAATACCTAAATCTTTTGGTTTATTTGAAATGCCTAACGGCTTTGATGTAGTTGAACATCCTACCGATAATCAATACACAAAAGCCCGATGGGATCTTGGAAAAAAATTATTTTTTGATCCTATTATGTCACTAGATAGCACAATAAGTTGTTCGTCATGTCATAAGCCGGAATTGGCATTCAGCGACGATGTTGCATTTAGTAAAGGTGTAGATGGAGCAATCGGAATGAGGAATGCGCCTTCATTGGCAAATGTATCATATCATCCCTATTTTACTAGAGAAGGTGGTGTTCCAACCTTAGAGATGCAAATTCTTGTTCCCATTCAAGAACATAACGAATTCAATTTTAACATTGTATTATTGGCTGAAAGATTGTCTCAAAATTCTGAATATGTTGAATTAACACACGATGCCTACAATCGAAGCCCAGACCCATTTACAATTACAAGATCGTTATCGTGTTTTGAAAGAAGCCTAATCAGCGGATATAGTAAATATGACCAATATATTAATTATGGTAATTTGGATGTTTTGAATGATTCTGAAATAAGAGGGATGAATTTATTTTTTAGTGATAAAACGAATTGCGTTTCTTGCCATGGAGGATTTAATTTTACAAATTATGAATTTGCAAATAATGGCTTATATGAAAGCTATCCCGATAAGGGTCGATTTCGTTTAACTGGTTTAAATTCAGATCTGGCAATGTTTAAAATTCCAAGTCTGCGCAATGTTGAATTGACATCACCTTACATGCATGATGGTTCTTTTAAAACATTAAAAGAAGTAATATTACATTATAATGAAGGTGGAAAATCAAATACTCAAAAAAGTAATTTGATTCAGCCATTAAATTTATCTTCGGAAGAGATTGATGATTTGGTTTCATTTTTAAAATCTCTGACGGATCAAACTTTTATAAATAATCCGATATTTAAGAATTAAATATTTGTGAAATGTGTAAAATAAAAATAACAGCATTCTTATCAATTCTGGTAATCTTATTATTCTCATGTGGTGAAGATGAACCTATTGAGCAAGTTGTTTTTGATGATACGCCATACATATTAAATTATGGAAATTTACCAGAACCTAATCTTCCTCCAGATAATTTTTTGACAAACCAAAAAGTTGAATTGGGAAGAATGTTGTTTTACGAAAAAATGTTGTCCAAGGATGGGTCGCAAAGTTGCGCGAGTTGTCACAATCAATCAGACGGTTTTTCAGATACTTTGAGATTATCTATTGGTGTGGAAATGCTTGAAGGAAAACGTCAAGCAATGCCTATTTTTAATATGGCATGGCATAGTAATGAATTCTTTTGGGATGGCAGAGCTCATTTACTGAGAGATCAATCCCTAGAACCAATTCAAGATCCCCTAGAAATGAATGAAACGTTAGAAAATGTGATAAGCAAATTGAGTAACAGTCAACTTTATACAAATCAATTTAAAAGAGCATTTGATAGCGAAGAAATTACCTCCGAAAAAATGTCACTTGCCATGGAGCAATTTATGCTCAGCATTGTTTCTTATGATTCTAAATATGATAAATACCTGGCCGGAGAAGTTACATTATCTGAAAGTGAAGAAAGGGGAAGAGTTTTATTTGAAACAGAATATAATCCGTTTTTTCCTGAACTTTCTGGAGCAGATTGCGTGCATTGCCATGGTGGGGCCAATTTTGAAAATGACCAATACATGAATAATGGTCTGGATACAGATGCGGCAATGCTCGATATTGGTAGGGAAGAAGTTACTCAGAATATAGCTGATAAAGGGAAGTTTAAAGTTCCTACATTAAGGAATATTGAAATAACACTACCTTATATGCATGATGGAAGATTTCAAACATTAGAGGAAGTGATTGAACATTATAATTCTGGGATAAAAGAATCTTCTACTGTTGACCCAGCAATTTTAAACACTAAATATTCAGGTCTGCTTTTGACTGATCAAGATAAAATTGATTTGGTAAATTTCTTAAAAACATTAACTGATCATACTTTCATAAACAATACAGAATACACAGATCCATTTGAGTAATTGGTTAACAGATTTTTGGAAATCAAAAAATTTCCGCACGTATAATATTAAATTTAATGACGTGTTTTTAGTGTTGTTAAATATGCTTGTTTTCTTTTCATTTATTATAATAAGTTCTTGTTCAAATGATGAACCGATAGCAGAAGAAGAGTGCACAGTAAGTTTCAAAAATGAGATAAGACCAATATTCGAAAGTGCTTGTTCAATATCAGGATGTCATGTATCAGGTTTTCAAAGTGGAGACTTTTCTAGTTTTGATACAATACGATCTTATGCTCTTGATGGTAGGATCTGGTTCAGAGTAGGCGTTACCAGAACAATGCCTCCTCTAAATGAATTATTAGAAGAAGATATAAATAAAATACAATCTTGGATAAACGAGGGAGCAAAAAATAATTGAAAATATCTGCATTAGTCTAATTATTCAGTATAATATTTTAAATATTGATCAATCAAAGGTCGATAAATGACATTTTTATCACACATTGCCAAATTTTATATATAAATAAATTATTTTACACTAGCAAAAGCCAATAATCTTTGTTGGCTGTGATTAAACTAAACAACATTAAACTATGAAAAAACTATTAATGCTACTTATGTGCTGCTTAACCACCTGTTTAGGAAGCACATTATTTTCTCAAAATGTAAAAGGAACTGTTCAAAGTGTCGATGGAGATCCTTTAATTGGTGCCAACATTTTTGAGAAATCAACTACTAACGGTACAATAACCGATTTCTCAGGAATGTTCTCTTTAGATCTTACAAAATTGCCAGCAACCTTGGTTGTTTCTTATACTGGTTTTACAACTTCTGAAACTGAAGTTAATTCTTCTGGTCAAGACTTGGTAATAACTTTATCAGAAGGGACAGCTTTAGATGCTGTTGTTGTAACGGGTACACGTGGGAAGCCAAGAACAATTTTGACATCTGCAGTTCCGATTGATAATTTGAATGCTGCAGACTTAAGAGCAAGTGGACAAACATCTGTTAATCAAATGATTAATTTTAAAGTGCCATCATTTAATTCTACACCGCAGACTATTTCCGATGCGTCAGCTCATTTCGATCCATCTGAATTAAGAAACTTAGGTCCATCTAGAACGCTTGTACTTATTAATGGAAAAAGAAAAAATCAAAGTGCACAAGTGTATTTAAATAGAACACCAGGAAGAGGCGAAGTAGGTACTGATTTGAAATCTATACCTGCAGGAGCCATAGAACGGATTGAAGTTTTACGCGACGGTGCAAGTGCACAATATGGTTCTGATGCCGTAGCTGGTGTAATCAATATAATAATGAAAGAAAGAGTTAATGAAACAGTATTTAATTTAGAATCTGGAGTTACTTATGAAGGTGATGGACTTAATTATGCTTTTGATGTAAATCACGGTTTTAAATTAGGTGAAAAAGGTTTTCTTAATTTAACTGGAGATTTTTATCATACCGATAAAACGAATAGAGCGGGTACTCCTGGAGGAGATGGTTTGTTTGGGTTTTTATACTCAATTGGAGCCATACCATTAGGAGCAGGAGGACCACAAGAAGCAACACCAGGTGTTTTAGCTACGGCTGAACAAATCAGAGATGGTGATACTGATTGGCAAAGAGAAAATCCTGATTTGGGAATGAATGTTGGTATTCCTGAACAAGATCGATATTCCCTCTTTGCAAATATGGGCATGCCTTATGATAAAGGTGAATTTTATTTAAATGGAGGTTATACATTTAGATATGGCAAATCTTTTGCCTTGTATAGAGTTCCTTGGTGGCCAGGTGTTGGAGCCAATAGAGATAACAATCCACTTTGGGAAGACAGATCACAACCATTTCAAGGTTTTCAACCTACTTTTGAAAGCGAT
Organism: Saprospiraceae bacterium; assembly: GCA_013001975.1. Classification (GTDB taxonomy): domain Bacteria; phylum Bacteroidota; class Bacteroidia; order Chitinophagales; family Saprospiraceae; genus RFSX01. The sequence goes on from JABDKX010000099.1 coordinate 42,474, forward strand.
ATAAAAGATGTCACCTTAACAATAGGAAATAAATTCTATTTGAATGATTGGACTCTTGATTTAAGTGTAACAAATGGTTCGAACGATGTACAATATTTGGTTTCAAATTCCGTAAATGTCGATTTAGGAGCATCTAGTCCAACTGAAATAGATCCAGGAGGATATAAATTTGGAAATACTTTAGGAAATATAGATTTATCTAGGCAGTTTGAAAATATCTCATTTTTTGCGGGTGCTGAGATGAGACGTGAAAGTTTTGATTCACGAGCAGGCGAGGAAGCTTCTTATATTGATGGAGGAGTCCAGTCATTTCCAGGGCTTCAACCTTCCAATGAATTAAGTGAAAATAGAACAAATGTTGGTGTATACACTGGTTTAGATTTTGATGTAAATGAATCATTTCTTGTAGGTGGCGCATTAAGATATGAGAACTTTTCTAAAATTGGCGAAGGGGAGAGCAGAAGTAATCTTTCTTGGAAAGTTAATCTTAGGCAAATCATTGGAGACAATGATGGCGCTATTAGAGCATCTGTTAGTACGGGATTCAGAGCACCATCTTTACATCAAATTTACTTGAGTAACATCCAAACACTAGTTGTAGGTTCAGATATTGCTCAGCAAGGTACATTCAACAATGTAAGTGATATAACAAGAAACTTGCTTCAAGTTCCTCAACTAGATGTAGAGACTTCATTAAATTTTACTGCTGGAGTTACTTATAAACTTTCAGATAATTTATCAGCAACATTTGATTATTATAATATTTCAGTTGATGATAGAGTATTGTTGACAACTCAAATTAGCACGGGTGCTTTACCTGAAGGGAATAGTGTTAGATCAGGATTGGAAGCCGATGGTGTCGAAAGTTTTGTTTTCTTTACGAATGCAGCAGATACAAAAACTCAAGGTGTTGATGTTGTTTTAAGTTTAGATAATTTAAGAACAGGTGAAAATGGTTCTCTTGGATTTGTTGCTGCAGTTAATTGGAATGATACAGAAGTTGATGCAGCAGGAATTACAGTGCCTCAAGTATTTGCAGATAATGATATTGATATTTTTGGTAGAGAAGAAGTGGGCAGACTAGAATCTGCAAGACCAAACTTTAAAGCTTCTTTAGGTGCATCGTACACTACTGGTGGTTTTAAAGTAAACTTTAATAATACCTATTTTGGTGAAGTTACTGAAACACATCCATCTGATATGGCTTTAGATCAAGTGTTTTCAGGCAAAGTATTAACTGATCTTATTTTAAGTTATGAGGTTAATGAAAAAGTTAATTTAAATTTGGTAGTAAATAATTTGCTTAATGTTTATCCAGATGAATTAGCAGGAGGAGATCAAGATTTTAATATTGACTTAGGAGGTCGTTTTAGATATCCTTGGCATGTAAATCAATTTGGTTTCATGGGAGGAATGGCTAAGCTTGGCGCGACAATCAAACTTTAATTTTTCGATAATAAAGAGTAATTTATAATATAAATATAGAAAGGCTCAACATTTATTTGATGAGCCTTTCTTTTTTAAATTTTATATGGATATAAAAAATAAGTCAATTGTAATAGGCACCATGATTACTTCCGGTTCAGCAATAGGTGCTGGTATGTTCACGTTGCCAATAATATCTTCTGGTATGTGGTTTCCACTTGCCTTCATTAGCATGCTTTTAATTTGGTTAGTTAGTTACTTGTCTTCTTTAATGATTTTAGAAATCTGTTTAGAATATCCGTCAGGTTCTAGTTTTAATACTTTTGTCTCAGATATTTTAGGAAAAACTTGGAGCGTTGTAATGGGACTTTCAGTTTGCTTTATGCTTTACATTTTGTTGTATGCATATTTTAGTGCGTTTGGCAATATGGCTGTACATACGTTTGGATTGGTTGAAACAAAGTCTAATGTATGGCTTCAAGGAGGATTAGGATTGTCACTTGGGTTATTATTAGCTGTTGCAGTTTGGATCAGTACATTTTTTGTAGGTCGTATATCTATCGTATTGGTTGTTGCAATGGTAATCAGTTTTGTAATCGCCATGTCAGGAGGAATTTCCAATATTTCAATGACTATCTTATTTGATCAAAATACGAAATCCGCAAATTATTTTTCATACCTCTGGATCGGGCTTCCTTATTTTATAACATCATTTGGATTTTCTTCTGTTGTTCCGAGTTTGTATAAATATTATGGTAAGGACTCTTTTAAAATAAAGAATAGTTTGTTTTATGGATCACTTATCGCCTTAATAACATATTTAGTTTGGATAGCAACTTCCTTTGGTATTATTCCTCGATTTGAATTCACAGCGATTAATGAAGCTGGAGGAAACATGGGTGATTTGGTTAGTGTATTGGAACAAAAAATTGGCAACTCAGCAATACAATCCGCGCTTGTATTCTTTTCAAATTTTGCAATAATTTCTTCTTTCTTAGGAGTCGGGTTAAGTTTATTTGATTACCTAGCTGATCGATTCAATTTTGATGGTTCAAATAAAGGTCGATTTTATACGGCAGCGATTACATTTTTACCACCTGGTATTGCTAGTTTCTTTTATCCTGATGGCTTTATTGCCGCAATTGGATTTGCTGGATTATTTTTATTTATTGCCTTTTTCTTAATTCCATTTTTAATGATTTGGACTAAGAGATCAAAAGTCTTTTCAAGTCATTATAGAATGTCTGGAGGAAAAGCACTTTTGATTTTTGTTCTAATAGTCAGTACAACTACTGCTGTTTGTCACGTATTAGGTATGATAAATTACCTACCTAGATTCTAATTTAAAATGAAAAGAAAAATTCAAATTTTTGTATTTAAGTGCCTTCTTTTAGGTTTTCTTCTCTGTGCTTGCAATTCTCATAAGCTTGAAAGCATTAATGAAGATAATTTAATTCATTCACCAAATATTATTTTTATACTAACTGATGATCAAGGTTATGGTGATTTATCATCTTTTGGCGCAAAAGATATAAGTACACCAAATATCGATGCAATAGGCATAGAAGGATCCAGATATACGCGTTTTTATGTACCACAATCACAGTGCACACCATCTAGAGCTGGTATACTAACAGGTTGCTATCCGAATAGGGTTGGAGTTGATTGGGTGTTTTTACCCCATTCAAAAACCGGATTAAATCCTGATGAAGAAACGATTGCTGACATTCTAAAACCAATAGGGTATTCAACGGCATATTTTGGCAAATGGCATCTCGGTCATCATCATAAATTCTTACCTACGAATCAAGGTTTTGACGAGTACTTTGGAATTCCATACTCTAATGATATGTGGCCTTTGAATCCTAGGAAGGATTATACATTTCCACCTTTACCATTGATTCATAATACAACGATCATAGATACTGTTGATGAAAATATTCAAAAACAAATGACTCGTTTGCTAACTGAAAAAACCATTGATTTTATTAAACAGAATAAAAAAAATCCATTCTTCGCGATTTTATCACATCCAATGCCACATGTTCCACTTTATGTATCTGATAGATTTAAAGGTCTATCTAAAAGGGGTCTATATGGTGATGTCATGATGGAGCTCGATTGGTCAGTTGGTGAAATTATGAATACCTTGAAAGAACTTGAAATCGACACAAATACTATGATTCTATTTATGTCAGATAATGGACCTTGGATTGCCTATGGAAATCATGGAGGATCTACTGGTGGCCTGAAAGAAGGAAAAGAAACATCTTTTGAAGGTGGGATCAGTTCTCCACTTCTTATTCAATATCCAAATGTAATCCCTTCGGGAAAGAAAATCGATACTGCAATTAATGGTATAGACTTATTACCTACTATTGCTCACCTAGCTGGCGCTAAATTACCAGAAAAGAAAATAGATGGAAAGAATATCTTGGCTCAGTTGAAAGGTGAAGAGAACATTATGGCACATGACGCTTATTATTTTTATATGAATAAAAATCAGTTAGAAGCTGTAATGACTGACCGATGGAAATTGGTTTTCCCCCATACTTTTAATTCATTGAATGGAAAAGATGGCGGACAGAATGGTATCTTAGCTCAATATGAAAAAGTTTATACAGATATGAAATTGTTTGACCTTATAAATGATAGAGCTGAAACTCGGAATGTTCTTAATAATCATCCAGATGTTGTAAATATTTTAAAAGCAAAAGGAGATAGCATTCGCAATGTTTTAGGCGACAAGGTAAATAATATTGAAGGATCAGAAGTTAGAGATTTAGGTCTTTTGAATTAACAACTTTTACTTTAATCCTCTGTTTTCTGAAATCTTTAGCTAACACTCTTTTATTTAGTAATTTTCCTAAGGAAAAAATGTGATAAAATTAATCTTAGCACCCTGATTCTTTGTTTTTAGGACTCAATAAAAATTATTCGCACAAAGTTTAAAACAGGATACGAAAATCAAACGAACTATTTTTTTAAGAAGCTCCCTTGATCTAGAAAACAGATGTTTAAAAAAATAAGCTTTCTGGTAAATAAACAGAGATATAAAAACTCAAAGAGTTGTCATGTTATGCTGGAAGCAAAATAAATTGACTTATTAAAAATTTATTGATATTAGAGAAATGTTTTTCTATAAGCCAAAGTGATGATAAACAGTATTTTGCAATTTTATAATGTAGAATAGTATTTTAGAGGATATTCCTAATACTTTTTTTATGCGCTTCCTATATTTGATATCCATTCTTACTATAGTAGGGAATTTGCTGCCTTTTTCAGACAGTAAACATTGGTTTATTAGAGGTCAGGCATATTTTAGATTTTGGTACCTATTGATGAATGTCATTCTTATTCTGGTATGGATTGGTTTTTTCTCAATTAATGTATTTTCATTTATAATAATTTGCTTTCTTATCTTATCATCTGCAATCTGTTTGAAAGATATCCTTCCATTTACAAAATGGTATAAAAAAGAAGTTCAAAATTGTTCTCAATGTGATCACAAAAATTCACTGAGCATTCTGGTATTTAATGTCTACCAAAAGAATACAGCATATCAGAAACTCATTGATTTGGTAAAGATGGTTGATCCAGATATTATTTTATTATTAGAAACAAATAATGCGTGGGCAGAAGCGTTGAAACCTCTGGATAAAATTTATAAAAACTGTGTAAAAGTCATCCAAGAGAATACTTATGGTATGATGCTATACAGTAAATTACCTTCTCTTGAGGAAAAAATTGAAAGGTTGTCAGACGATAAAATACCTTCCATCGATTATTTAGGTATTATTAATAACAAAAAGTTGAGAATAAGAGGCTTGCATCCGCGTCCACCAATTCCAGGAGAAGCTTTATCAAGTAAACAAAAAGATGCAGAGTTTAGAGAAGCTGCAAAGATTATTAGTCAATTAGACAAGAATGATTTAAAGATAGTGATTGGTGATTTGAATGATGTTGTATGGAGTAAAGCTTCCAAAAAATTCAAGAAAATATCTGGATTGAAAGACCCTAGGGTAGGGAGGAGTACTTTGAGTACATTTCCTACATATTCACCTATACGGTTTCCGTTAGATCATATTTTTTGTTCTTCTGAATTATTGATTTCTGATTTTAAAGTACTTGAAAATATTGGGTCAGATCATTTTCCAGTTTATATACGCTTTTGTGTTCCGGATTAATGTTGTGTATGATGTAATAAATATGGTAAAGAAAAAAACCAAAGACAAACCATAATTACCGATTTATCTTTGGTTTAAAATATTAATCTATAATTAAATTCGTTATGATTTCTTAAGGGCTGAAACTCCTCCTGCTAAAGATGCGAGTGCTAAGGCTATTAGAATAAATGATGTCGTTTTTTTCTGGTTGTCTTGAGCTGAAAGTTCTACACCGACAACTTCAACAGACTCACCACTATTATTTAATTTTGTTATGCCTGTATAGCCTAAATAAACGGATAGTATAATTAATAAAATTGCGATTGGTTTATTCATAATTTTTATTTTGAAAAGTTAATTAAAGTGGTTTTCTTCCAGTTATGATATTATAAAGAATGGAGATAATGGCAATTACTAATAAAGAATGAATGAGTTTTCCGGTTGCCATTCCACCCGCGATGCCAAGTATTCCTAATAACCATATAGAAATACAGATCACTGCAAATAGCCATAATAGATTTCTCATGTCGTGTTTGTTTTAATAAGAAAATATGTGTTTCTCCTATTTTACTCGGCAGGAAAAAAGATGTTCGATCTTATTTATAAAAATGATAAATCAGATTTATTAAAATGATATTTTGACTTGAATCTAAAGATAGAGTAGAAGGGAGTTAACTTTCATTTTCGATAGTGACCAATTCATTAATAATTTCCCAATTGGTCATAATGAGCATTTCAAATAAATTGATGAGTTCTTCAAATGAATGATTAAGGCTTTTTAGTTCTGGACGTTGCTCTTGTGATTGTTTTAATTCAATTAATGCTTTATAGCCATTCATTATTTTTGACATTTCATTTGTTTTGGCAATGAATTGTTCTATTGATTCCAATTGTAGTTTTTCATTAACATCTTTACTAGGTAGATTCAGATTTATATTTTCACCAAGGTTGTTTGTTAGAATTGTGTTCAACATCTCCCTGGGAATAACCTTAAAGAAATTACAAACCTCAATAAATAATTCAGCATTAGGTTCAACTATTCCTGATTCATAAGAAGCTATTTTATTTCTTGTCAAAATTAATGCTTTAGCAAGCTCACTTTGACTCATCCCTGCTAGACGGCGAAGAAATTTCAAATTTGTTCCAAAATAGGTAGGCTTCGGAATGGACCTTTTCTTCTTATTGTCCATTAATGGCTCTTTTTGTGTAAAAAATGTTCATTGCCTAAATTTAACAACAATTTATTGATTAAAAATAGAACATATTGATAAATTTGTAGTATTAGCATAAAAAATTAGAAATGAGTGAAAAGCAAACATTACTTTCGAAAAATATAAAGTTTTTGAGGAAGAGAAAAGGACTAAATCAAGAACAGCTTGCTTCTGCTCTAAATATAAAAAGATCCAATATTGCTGCTTACGAAGCGAAAAATGTTGAGCCAAGATTAAGAATCATTTTGGAAATGGCTAAACTTTTTGATGTTGATCTTCAAACATTTCTTTTACAAGAGATTACTAATGAAATGCCAATCAAATCTTTAGATTCTTTCAAAAGTGAATCTTCTTCTGGAGTTATTGATACGACACTTAATAAAAATGTGAGCCTTAAAGAATTTGTTGAAAAGAGTATGAAAATCAAGAAGATTTTAGATGGATTGAAGTCATTTTATCAGTTTCGTAAAGATAGAATTATAGAAAAGACCCCAGAACAAGAAAACGTTTTGGCAGATATTGAAAACTTTATAATGTTAATGGAACATTTGCTCTCCCATAATGAAAATTTAGTCAAATCTCTCGAAATAGACAGAAAGTAGTACAAGATAAAATGTGATTAAAAAACATATTGTGCTTAAAAAAATCACTAAATAAGCCCGAATCAGCTACATATTTAGGATAATGTGAAAAAAATGCACTAAAAATGTGCATTTTATGAATATTATATGTATATTTGTTGTAGATATCGATTATTATAACAACTATTTGTTCACAAAAAGCACATTATGAGAGTATATAAATTTGATTCGGTTTACAAAGAACACATTGAAGCACTGCGATCTTTTGCATTAAAATTAACTAAGAATAAAATGGACGCAGATGATTTGGTACAAGAGACGGCATTAAAAGCATTTCGAAACTTCAAAAAATATAACTCGGATAAAAGTTTTAAAAATTGGAGTTTTACAATTTTAAAAAACACTTTTATAACAAAATATAATGCTAGAAAAAAGAAAAGTATAATCTCACTTCCTGTTGAAGAAATCGACTACTTAACTTTTTCCAAACCTGAAGCTGATGACGCTGGAGAACAAAATTCTAAGATTCGCTACTTAAAACAATCTATTGAAAAGTTAAGCCCCAAAAGTAAGAAGCCTCTAAAGATGTATATATCTGGTCATTCGTATAAAGAAATTTCTGAACATTTAATCATTCCAATTGGAACTGTTAAAAGTCGAATTAATTTCGCCAGAACTAAACTCAAGCAACAATTTAAGGTTAGTTAATTTCTCAAATAATTTATTGGATCGTCTTAAAAAGTATGGTCAATCAATTGGTCGTATCTGATTACTATTTAGTCATATTATATATAGAACTAAAAAAATAGGAAAGCGAACATTCTTTAAATTTTATAGTAAGGTTATCAAATATTCACTAATTAAAAATTATTAAAATGAACATAGAGAAAATAAAATCATCATTACAAGACTTAATTTACAGATTACAAGATGCAGAGAAAGGGTATAGAGAAATAAGAATGACTTCTTCAAATGATTCTTTCAACTCTTGGTTAGATCTGTATGCAGAAGAACGAAGAAAAATGGCTGAATCATTAGAGGCTGAAATGAAAAAATTAGGAGGTAATCCTGTTGTAACTGATACTTTTCTTGGTGAAATGCACAGAATTTTAATCAATTTAAAACTTAATTTAACGAGCTCTGAAAATGAGTTTCCAGTAATTGTTGATGAAATTGAAAGAGGGGCATCAACTTTAATTGATGACTATCAAAAAATTCTTTCTGATGTAGAAATGCCACCACAACTGGTTACAATTCTAATGGATCAAAAATTACTTGTTAAAAATGAATTGGGTACTTTAACATCACTTAGAGATAAGCTGAATAAAGTAGAAGCCTAATTTTCTGAATCTATTCGTTAACAAAAAATAAACAAATAAAACATGAAAAATAATTCAAATATATTTCCACTTATCACAGGAATCCTTGTTGGAGGAGCAACTGTATATTTTTTAAAAAGTGAAAAAGGAAAAAAAATAATTGACCTTACTTTAAAGGAAGGTGAAGCTATAAAAAACAAAATCGTGGATAACTCTAAAGACCTTCTTGATAAAGGTCAAACAGTTATTGATGAGGTTATTCAATCAAGCAAAGAAAATTTGAACGGTTTAGCAGAGGATGCCAAAGATGTAACTATGAATAAATTAAGTGAGTTAGAAAAAGGTATTCAAATAGCTAGGACTAAAATTTTAAACGCACAATAATTTTTAAACTAAAGAAATATTAATTTTTGATGACTAACAATCCATATCCAATAAGCGCTGAGCACAATCACACAGATAAACCTGAGACTTTAATGATCAATATTGGTGAATCTTATGAATACCTACGTACTATAGCAAAAAATAGTATCGAGATAAAAAAATTGGAGATGTTGAAAACCGCTCAAAATGCAGCCGGAAAAATTGTATTGTTTTTAATATTAGGCATCTTATTAAGTTTTATAAGTATACTTTCACTGATGCTTCTAACCTATGGTCTTCATCTGTATTTTGGATCTTGGCTATATGGTATCTTAGCATCAATGGGATTGTTAGTCATTATTTCTTTACTATTATTTTTTTCTAGAAGAATTTTTGTTTACAAGGTCATTCAAAGTATTGTTAACAAAATTTCTCTTTAATAGAGTCCATATAATTTACTTTCAAATAAATATATCGCCAACAATGACTATAGACGAAAAAATTAGCAAATTGCAATCAGAAATTGATTTCGCTGAAACAAGTTTGAAGAAGAAAATAGCAGAAGTTGATATCTTTAAATTGGCATCAAATTCAGGCGATCATGTTCTTAATTTAAATAATGAACTTCTTCAAAGTGTGCCAATGATTTCATACCCAATTATAAAGTGGTTGAGAAATAAATTTCCTGTTTTAAATATACTTTATAGAATTTCGAAAATTTTGAAATAATTAATATGAAAGAACAACCATTACTTGCAAAAATATCGCAGTCATTATTTATATTGATTTCTGTAGGTTGGCTCTTACATATTGGATCTTCAATTATACTTCCAATCATTTTCGCAGGTATGCTGTCTGTTTTTTTACTTCCCTTAGAAAAGAGAGTTCGTAATGCAGTCAAAATTAAAGCTGTTTCAATAATCATCAGCTTTGTCGCTTGCTTAATACCTTTATTTATTCTTTCTTTTCTTTTTTCACTTCAACTCATGTCAATTCTTGAATCTTTGCCATCAATTGGTAAAAATTTGGAACAAGGACTAAATCGTTTAATTCATAATTTAGCTCACCTTGTGCCTGGATTTAGCCCGGAAAGCCTACTAGATCCTGAAAATCAAAGTTTAGATGGTCCGTTAAGCTTTATAAGTAAAGGATTTGTTTCAACAACTACTTTTCTTACTTCTTTCGGATTAACATTCTTATACGCCTTCTTCATATTATATTACAGAGTCAATATTAAGAACTTTATTATTTACCAGTTTGCAAAAAAGACAAGACCTGAAATCAGACAAACATTAACGCAAATAAAAGAAACCATTCAAGCTTACCTAAGTGGTGTAGGCATTGTTGTGATCATTCTTGCTATCCTCAATAGTATTGGACTTTCTATAATTGGCATTAAATACGCAATATTTTGGGGAACATTCGCTGGAATATTGGCTGTCATTCCTTATGTAGGTACTTTAATTGGAGGAATTTTGCCATTTTTATTTGCTTTGTCGACTGCTGATGCCAATTGGCAACCTATCGCAGTTGTGGTCTATTATGTTTTTATTCAACAAATTGAAGGAAATTTAATTACACCAAAAATTGTTGGCAATAAGGTAGATATAAATCCCATGTTTGCCATTTTGGCTATAGTACTATTTGGTACATTTTGGGGCGTAGCAGGCATAATTTTAGCACTCCCTATCATTTCAATATTAAAAATATTTTTAGAAAATTTTGACAATACTAAGCCTTATGCTTTACTGATGAGTACTGAAATTGATGGTGGTAGTAAAAGTTTTGAGGATAAGTAATTATTTGATTAAGAAAGGATATTTCAAAAAAAAATCAACATTTCTAAAGCTGAATATTGTTAAGGCCCAATGCTCATATCCCTAGTTGTTTTTAAATCATCATTATAATTAATTATATCAGGTTTAATTTTCGCTAACTTGTTTATCCATGTATTTAATCAATACAAAAGTAATTTTAAATAAATTTCAAATTGATAATAAATGATTCTTAAGCAAGTATTAAAAATACTATTCCTTTTTTTTATTTGTCTGTTCCACAATTGTGATTTAAAGGCGCAACAAAACGAGATCGAATACAGACTCGAAACCAAATGGAGTGTTTTTTGGAACAGCTCCTATCGACTCGAATCAAATGTTTTAAATAAGAATAAGTTTACGGCTAAAGGAATCGGTATCAAATTGCTCAAAGAATTAAGTCGCAGTTCTGGTATTGAAATTAAATTATCATACCGAAATTGGAGTGATTTTAGAGAAACGATTATTCCATTAACGATAGGTCCATCTTTTACTTTTTTTTCAAATCAAAACAATGCCTTTATGCTTCGTGGTGGCGTTGGTCCACATGGTATTTTAGGAAATGACTACGCTGGCTTTTTTGCTGGGTTTGAGATAGGCCCAGAAGCTCATTTAAAACTAGGAAACAATGCCTTAATTATTGCACTCACATTGGCTCAATCGTCGAGTTTCCACCCATCCAGTTTTGAGTATTTGGATATGAACCTTGGGATAAGATTCTAAGATGAGGTCAATTATTTTTCCTTAAATAATTAGGAATTAAACTACTGATTAACACCAATCCAAATGCAAGCAAGAAGTATGGTTTTGACATTACAGACCTTTCGTCTAAATAAAAGATCCCCATAAGCGCTATAGAATATAATGGCAGAAAATTGACAAGGTTCGCTGAAATACTGATATCGATTTTATCTCTGACAGAAATGGCTAAAGCTCGCGTCCAGGTAATGTAAGCAAAGCCATCAAGAAATAATCCCAAAGAAAATGCAACTACCAAATCTAAAGTTGATAAATCAAACAAATGCAAGCCATATTTAAAGTAACTAATAACTGTCAATCCAATAGCTCCTATTAATGATCCTGTCAGTAATAATTTAGACGTGTCAAGTTTGTTTGATAGGGTGCTGGCATAAGCAGAAAAAATCCCATATGCAAATCCTGATCCTACACCTAAAATAAGGCCAAGAATAGATTTTGAAAATTTTAAGTTTTCTATATTGCCTTCACTTCCTAAAATGATAATTCCTAAAAAGCCAATGGCCATACTGATAATGGTTATAATATTAAACTTCTGTACCTTGAAAACAACAATGGATATTAGAACAGTAAATAATGGCCAAGTATAATTAAGTACCAAAGGCACACTGACAAAATCTTCGTATAAAATTATGCAGTTTAATAACAGAACCCAATAGATAAAATACCCACAAGCAGCAAAGAAAATAAATCCAAGGCCTACTTTGGTTTCACTGTTTCTTGGTTTCCTGTTTTTCAAAAAGTAAATCAAATTTATAATTGATGCAGCCCATAATGCAATAGCTATAATAAAAAATGTATTTGATGAAGTAACCAATTTTATAAGCACACCAAATAAAGCCCACATTGAAATTGTAAGAAGAGTAAGTGCTTTTGGATTTTGAAATATATTTTTCAATAGCATGATTTAAATGAAGGATATTGAACAACAAGATAGTAGAAATGGTTTACTTAGTGTCATCTAATAGGTTGAAACAGATTAATTCAGAGCATGCGATTAAATATTGACGATACTTTTAACAAGGAGTTACCTTCAGATTCAAATCTGAACAATTCGAGACGTCAAGTGCTGGAAGCATGTTACTCTTTTGTGACACCCCGAATTCCCAGTACTCCTCAACTTCTGCATGTTTCTGAGGAAATGCTGAATGCAATCGGATTGTCTGAAAAAGATAAATTGTCAAAAGAATTTATAAACGTTTTCTCTGGATCAACCGTCCTCGAAAACACTAAGCCTTATGCCATGTGTTATGGTGGTCATCAGTTTGGAAACTGGGCAGGTCAATTAGGTGATGGGCGAGCCATCAATTTGGCAGAAGTCGTTCATAATAATACAAGATGGGCTTTACAATTGAAGGGATCAGGAGAAACACCTTATTCCCGATCTGCAGATGGATTGGCAGTTTTGAGATCATCCATTCGGGAACACTTGTGCAGTGAAGCTATGTTTCATCTTGGCGTTCCTACCACAAGATCACTTTCCTTGATGTTGACTGGTGATGATGTCCTCAGAGACGTGATGTATGATGGAAATCCTGCTTACGAAAAAGGAGCAGTGGTTTGTCGTGTCGCAAATACTTTCATTCGATTCGGTAACTTTCAAATATTTGCTGCACGTCAGGATGTTAAAAATTTAAAATTACTAACCGATTACACTATCCGCCATTTTTATCCTGAAATTAAAAAGCAAGGCAAGGAGGCTTATATTGCTTTTTTTAAAGCTGTGACTGAACGAACGTTGGATATGATCGTACACTGGCAAAGAGTTGGTTTCGTTCATGGCGTGATGAACACCGATAATTTTTCTATCCTTGGTCAGACGATTGACTATGGACCTTATGGATGGTTAGAGGGATTTGATCATAACTGGACACCAAACACAACTGATAAAGATTATAAAAGATATCGTTTTGGCAATCAACCACAAATTGGTCTTTGGAATCTTTTGCAATTGGGGAACGCACTCTATCCTTTGATTGAAGAAGTAAAACCTTTGCAAGAGATTTTAGATGGTTATAGTAAGGCATTTCCGCTGCATTATTTAAATATGATGCGGAAGAAACTGGGGTTACAAAAACAAGAAAAAGACGACAGCCTCCTCATTCAAAAACTTGAAAAAACTTTGCAATTATCCGAAACAGATATGACTATCTTTTTTAGAAATCTCTGTAATATTCAAAAAGGATTTAAAATTGATGATATCGATATCCTTCTAGAGGTGATTAAAGAAGCATTTTATGATGACGTGATAAATGAAAAAGTTATTCTAGAATGGAAGGATTGGTTTGATCAATATTTAAAAAGGCTAAAAAAAGAAGAGCTCACAGATGAGGAAAGATCAGAAGAGATGAATAAGGTGAATCCGAAATACGTCCTGAGAAACTATATGGCACAGCTGGCAATCGATAAGTCAAATGATGGCGATCATGCCTTAATTGACGAATTGTATACGATGCTTAAAAAACCATATGACGAACAACCTCAATATCAAAAATGGTTTGCAAAAAGACCAGAGTGGGCGAGACATAAAGTAGGGTGTTCAATGTTGTCTTGCAGTTCCTAGAACGAAAAGAATATTAATTAAATTAAAACAAACAATGATTTATGAGTTTAGTAGATGCACTTGTCAATTTTTTGAAAAATAAAGATACCGAGGATAAAGCAGAATCACCAGAAGGATTATGTCCCAATTGTTGGGGTAGAGAAGAGTATGGTGGACACTTTTATGAACGGGTCAAGAAAGAAAATTTAGATGTAAACAGTAAAGATTCTAATATCGGCTGGATTAATGACTATGCCAATAAACATCTTTCTGGAATTGCACTTAAACGAAAGGGTAACGGTAGAGAAGTTATTTGTGATAAATGCAAGATAGGTTATCAAGATGCCGATGATCATCCAGAGAGTTAAAATAACAATGAACAACTATCTCGATAATCATGATCGATATGAATTGCGATCAGGAAAACAAGATGACGCACCATTGTGTCCATATGGAAATCATTTTGAATGGATAGGCTTTGATTTAGAACGAAATGAATATGTCCGTTTTACAAAGTCTGTCTTTAAGTTGTTGGTTAAAGAAAAAACTAGAAAATGAAGATCGGATTTGGAGGAGGTTGTCATTGGTGTACAGAAGCTGTTTTTCAATCTTTAATAGGAGTGAAAAAAGTTTATCAAGGCTGGATAGCATCAATTGAATTAAGTTCAGAATTTTCTGAAGCAGTTCTCGTTATTTTTGATGAAAATATTATTGACTTAGCAAGTTTAATAGAGATTCATCTCAATACTCATAGCAGTACCTCTAATCATTCAATGAGAAAGAAATACAGGTCAGCTATTTATACTTATCATAAAGAACAGAAAGACAATGCAAATGAAATTTTAAAACAGTTGCAATCTCATTTTGAAAAACCAATAATCACGCAAGTGTTGCCTTTCAAAAAATTTAAAGAAAATGATGAACACTTTAAAGACTATTATAAAAAGAATCCGAACAGTCAATTTTGTCAAAACTATATAAATCCAAAATTGGATTTATTGAAGCAAAAGTTTTCAAAACACCTTAATTGATTATTGTCTTCTTATTTTTAAATGCTTTTTCTCAAATATTAATATTCTCAACTGCTTTGATAATTTTTGATTAATTTAACGCCATTCAATATAATGTGTACCTATGTTAAAAGAAGTTGGAGAAAATGAATCGTTGGATGATAAAAAATTACGCCAGTTTTTATTTCAGAAAAATCTCATCTCCAATCCAGAAATTGAATTGAAAATATCCCAATTTTCTAATGGTTATTCAAACTTAACCTACTTACTTGACCTAGAAAATCAATCATTTGTATTACGAATGCCCCCTAAAGGTGCTGTCAAGCGCGGTCATGATATGAGTCGTGAATTTAAGGTCCTATCAGCACTTCAGAATGGATTTAACCAATCTCCGAAGGTGTATGCTTACTGCGATGATAATGATATTATTGGTGCCTCCTTTTATATAATGGAAAGAATTGAAGGAATCATTTTGACTTCAAAAGAAGCCTATAAGAGAAAAGTATTACCTGAAGATTTTAAATCAATTGCTTCCACATGGTTAGACTTGTTTGTTGATCTTCACAATTTGAATTACAAATCATTAGGCTTGTCTGACTTAGGTAAACCTGATGGTTACGTCTCAAGGCAGGTTAAAACTTGGAGCAAACAATATTATAAAGCAGCAACTTTAGAAATTCCTGAAGCAGACTTTGTTGTACAATGGATGGATGCAAACCAACCCAGTCACTATGATCATACTTTCATTCATAATGATTATAAATATGATAATGTTGTTTTTAAAAACACCGATTGGAAAGAAATCTCTGCTATTTTAGATTGGGAAATGTGTACACTAGGAGATCCTCTGATGGACTTAGGAACTTCATTGGCTTATTGGATGATGCCTTCAGATGGTCCGGGTTCTCAAATTATTCCATCGCCCACTATGATGGAAGGCAACCCAAGTCGAGAAGAATTGCTTGATAAATATGCCAATCAAAGTAATCGAAATGTAGATAACTTTATTTTCTATTATGTTTATGGACTATTTAAAATTGCAGTCATTGTACAGCAAATATTTTACAGATATAAATTAGGTTTGACGAAAGATGAAAAGTTTGCTCAGCTTGATAAAGTTTGTGTAACTTTTTGTAAAATGGCAAAACAAGCGATTCTCAAAAATAGAATTCAAAACTATATGTAATCAATAGAAAGATTAAATGAATTTCGAAAACAAAAATATCATTGTAACGGGAGGCGGATCAGGAATTGGTAAAGCGACATCACTTCTTTTTGGTCAATTAGGCGGACATGTTATAGTTTCTGATATTAATATTGAAAACGCTAAAACTGTTTGTGAAGAAATTATAAATGAAGGAGGTAAGGCAACTTATATGCGTGCCGATGTATCGAAATATGAAGAAGTACAAAATTTAATTAAGTCGACATGCGATCAATTTGGAAGCCTTGATATAATCGTAGCTAACGCAGGCATAGGCAATAAAGTATTAGCTAAAACGGCTGATCACACATTAGAGGATTGGGACAAGGTCATAAGTGTCAATCAAACAGGTGTTTTTTATTGTATGAAGGTTGCCTTGAATGTTATGATGAAACAAGGATTTGGTAATATTGTAAATGTAGCTTCGTTAGCGGGATTAAAAGCATCAGGAAATAATATAGCCTATTCAGCTTCTAAGTTTGCTGTTGTTGGCATGACGAAATCAGCAGCATTGGAATATGCTTCAAAGAACATACGCATTAATGCAGTTTGTCCGGGATATACTAAAAGTGCTTTGTTAGATATGTTATTGGATGCCAAGCCAGAACTGAATCAGAAATTGGAGAAAATGATCCCGATGAAAAGATTCGGTAAACCAAATGAAATTGCGCAAATGATTACTTGGTTAGCATCAGATTATGCCAGTTTTGTAACTGGGCAATGCATCGGAATTGATGGCGGACTATCACTATAAAAAAAATGAAAATGAATAAACAACTTATATTGAAAAACAGACCAGTAGGCATGCCAACAGAGGATACTTGGTCACTGGTAGAATCAGCGATACCAGAACCTAAAGAAGGTGAAGTTTTGGTTCAAACACATTATATATCTTTAGATCCAGCGATGCGAGGATGGATGAATGATTCGAAATCATATATTCCTCCAGTTGCTTTGGATGATGTCATGCGTGCTGGAACGATTGGCGTTGTGTTGAAATCTAACAACCATCCAAACTTTAACGAAGGCGATGTGCTGACAGGTTGGGGAGGAGTCCAACAATATTTTACGACCAACGGAGAAGGTCATTTTAAAGTAGATACTTCACTGGCACCCATGACCAAATATATTGGCGCTTTGGGCATGCCCGGGATGACGGCATATTTTGGTATTCAAGAAGTAGGGAAGATAAAAGAAGGTGAAGTCGTGTTGGTGTCTGGAGCTGCAGGTGCTGTAGGCAGCGTCGTTGGCCAAATTGCTAAAATAAAAGGATGTACCGTCGTTGGTGTGGCTGGTGGTCCAGATAAATGTAAGTATGTTGTTGAAACGTTAGGATTTGATGCTTGCGTTGATTATAAAAATGAAAATTTATATACGGCATTAAAGCAAAATTGCCCTAAAGGAATCGATGTTTACTTTGATAATGTCGGAGGCGAGATTTTGGATGCAGCACTTTCAAGAATTCGGCGACACGCCAGAATCGTTATTTGTGGGGCCATCTCTCAATATAATGAAACGTCAGTTCAAGGGCCAAAAAACTATTTGTCTCTTTTAGTTAACAGGGCGACCATGCAAGGAATGGTTGTGTTTGATTATGCAGACAGGTATAAGGAAGCAGCAATGCAAATGGGTATGTGGATGATGGAAGGCAAACTGAAAACAGAGGAAGATGTGTATGAAGGCATAGAAAACTTTTACGAAACATTTACACGATTATTTAGTGGCGATAAAAGAGGTAAATTAGTTTTAAAATTAATTGAGGAATAAATATGAAAGCAATTCTTTGTGAAAAACATGGCCCGCCGTCAGATTTGGTTTTAAAGGATATGCCCAGCCCTAAACCAAAAGACGATCAAGTTATTGTTACAGTAAAAGCTTGTTCCGTGAATTTTCCAGACACTTTAATTATTCAAGGAAAATATCAATTTAAACCCGACTTGCCTTTTTCACCAGGTAGTGATATTTCAGGAATTGTAAAAGAAGTAGGGGAGAAAGTAAAAAATGTAAAGGTTGGAGACGAGGTATTTGGATTCGTAAGATACGGTGGATTCGCGGAAGAAGTGGCCGTTCATAAAAGTCAAGTGTTTCCTAAGTTACCAAATATGAGTTTTCCAATGTCAGCTTCCTTCATGTTAGCATACGGAACTTCGTATCATGCTTTAAAAGACAGAGCACAATTAAAAGAAGGAGAAACATTGGTTGTTCTCGGAGCATCTGGCGGCGTAGGATTAGCAGCGGTCGAATTAGCTAAAAATATGGGCGCTCGTGTTATTGCTGCCGCATCTACTGATGATAAGTTGAATCTTTGCAAAGAATACGGTGCCGATGCGATTATAAATTATTCAAAAGAGGATCTGAAAAATAGGATCAAAGAATTAACTGACGGAAAGGGGGCAGACGTTATTTATGATCCTATAGGAGATAAATATACAGAACCTGCTTTAAGAGCAACAGCCTGGAAAGGCAGATATTTAATCGTAGGTTTTGCAGCAGGTGAAATACCTAAAATTCCGATGAATTTACCATTGCTCAAAGGTTGTCAAATTGTCGGCGTTTTCTGGGGCAGCTTTAGCCTAAAAAATCCAAGTGCCAGTTTACAAAACAGCATGGAATTGATGCAGATGTTTTCGCAAAAGAAAATCAATCCTTACATACAAAAATTATATCCATTGGAAGATGCACCAAAAGCATTAGAAGATATGATGAACCGCAAAGTGAAGGGGAAGGTGATTGTTACAATGGCATAATTCATAATTCAAAATATATTCACCACAAATTTTATATTAAGAATAAACCCAGATCTTGAATCTTTAATTTTGAATCTTTAATCTTTAATCTTTAATCTTTAATTCTATCTTTCCTATCCACCCTCTTCGCGGTTCATTCCATCAAAGCCTGTTGGCTTAGGTCCTACGGACTTCATTGCATTAATTTTTAATTTTTAATTTTTAATTTTTAATCTTTAATCTTTAATCTTTAATCTTTAATCTTTAATCTTTAATCTTTAATTTTGAATCTTTAATCTTTAATCTGCCCTACAGTTTCGCAGACAAATAAGCAGCTTCCTTAATCGCTCTTTTGGCATCCAAGCCGCTAGCATTTTTAGCGCCTCCAATAACATGAACATTTTCTGGAGATAATTTTAAACCCTCAGAAATTGGATCGTTAGATTCTTGTCCTGCACAAATAATGACGTTGTCAACTTCTAACAACATATCATTGCCTTGAGACTTAATTTGAAAGCCTTTATCGGAAACCGATATATACTCACAATTTGAGAGCATGTTGACTTCCTTCTTTTTCAAACTTGATCTGTGTATCCAACCAGTCGTTTTACCAAGATTCTTTCCATGTTTACCAACCGATCTTTTAAGTAAATAAATATCTCTTGGTGAAGGTGAATCTTGGGGTTCAGCTGTAGCGCCAGGATTTTCGTAAGCCATATCAACACCCCATTCTTTCATGTATGATTTTGTTGTTATTGGATGTTGAGGATCATGAGATAAGAATTCAGCCACATCAAATCCGATGCCACCAGCGCCAACAATGGCCACTCTTTTGCCCACTGCTTTGTTGTCCCATAACACATCACGGTATGATAAAACAGATGGATGGTCCATGCCTATAAATGTGACTTCTCTTGGTGTAACACCAGTTGCTATGATAATCTCATCATATGCTAAATCATTTAAAGTTGATGAAGACACTTTGGTATTTAAAAATACTTCGACATTATACTTTTTCAACATAGTTGAATAGTACCTTATCGTTTCTGCATAGTCTTCTTTTCCAGGAATTATCTTGGCCATATTAAATTGACCACCCAAGCGATCACTTGCTTCATAAAGATGAACTTTATGGCCTCTTTCTGCACATATGGAAGCGGCAGCCAATCCAGCTGGACCTCCACCAATAACACCAATTAATTTTTTTTCGATTGCAGGCAAATAATTAAGTTCCGTCTCGTGACAAGCTCTTGGATTTACAATACATGAGCATCTCTGCATGGTAAAAGTATGATCGAGACAAGCTTGATTACAAGCAATACAAGTATTGATTTCGTCTGGTTTTCCTTCCATTGCTTTTGCAACAAAATCGGCATCTGCTAAAAACGGTCTTGCCATCGAAACCATATCGGAGCAACCATCAGAAAGGACTTCCTCAGCGATTTCTGGAGTATTAATTCTATTGGTCGCAACCAAAGGAATATTAACTTCACCCATCAACCTTTTCGTTACCCATGCAAATCCACCACGAGGAACAAGTGAGCCAATAGTTGGCACACGGGCCTCATGCCATCCGATGCCTGTATTTATAATTGTAGCACCTGCTTTTTCAATCTCTTTTGCTAATTGCACAACTTCTTCCCAAGTACTGCCATCTTCAATCAAGTCAAGCATAGATAATCTGTAAATGATGATAAAGTTAGGTCCAACTTTTTCTCGTATACCTTTCACAATTCGCAAAGGAAATTTGATTCTGTTTTCATAAGGGCCACCCCACTTATCAGTTCTTTTATTTGTATGAGTAACAATAAATTGATTAATCAAATAGCCTTCTGAGCCCATAACTTCCACGCCATCATATCCTGCTTCTTGAGCTAAGGATGCACAAGTGATGTAATCCGAAATCGTTCTTTCGATATCGTCGTCAGTCATTTCTCTGGGTTTGACCCGATTAATAGGAGCTTGAATAGGAGAGGGCGCTACTGCTTTAGGACTGTAGGCATATCGACCAGTATGTAATATTTGAAGACATATTTTTCCACCTTCTTTATGCACAGCTTCTGTTATGACTTTATGACTTTCTGCTTCTTCTTCTGTGGTTAATTTACCTGATCCATCCATAACGCCACCTTCAACATTTGGTGCTATTCCACCTGTTACGATCAATCCAACCTGCCCTCTTGCTCTTTCGGCATAAAAAACAGCTGCCATTTCGTGGCCTCCTGGAATTTCTTCAAGCATAGTGTGCATGGATCCCATGAGCACTCTGTTTTTTAAAGTTGTAAATCCTAAATCTAAAGGTTCAAGTAAATGTTTATACATAGTTTAATTGCAATCTGTAAAAAAAGAAAAAGGACAACTGTAATCGTCCTAATTAATATTTGCAAGATATAAAAAACTAAGTTACTTATTTGGCGATAAATACGCCTTGACAGTATTTTTCCCAAGTTGGTACATATGAACCTCATCTGGACCATCGGCAATACGAATGATTCGGGCATAAACCCAAAATCTTGCCAGTGGTGTATCTTGGCAAACACCCATCCCTCCATGTGCTTGAATGGCACGATCGACAACATTACATGTCATTTGTGGACAAACAATTTTTATCATGGCTATGAGCTCCTTTGCTTCTTTGATGCCAAATCTGTCGATCTTATCAGCTGCTGATAAAGTTAACAACCGGGCTTGCTCTATCTCACATCTCGATTTGGCAATGTCTTGACGAATACTGCTGAAGTCAGCGACCCGTTTTCCGAAAGCTTCTCTTCCAGCAACACGTTTGCACATCAACTCCAGCGATCTTTGTGCTGCTCCGATG
Source organism: Saprospiraceae bacterium (assembly GCA_013001975.1). Taxonomy (GTDB): domain Bacteria; phylum Bacteroidota; class Bacteroidia; order Chitinophagales; family Saprospiraceae; genus RFSX01. The sequence goes on from JABDKX010000099.1 coordinate 64,412, forward strand.
AGTCGCATGCAATGATGAATTCTTCCAGGTCCCAATCTCCCTTGCGCAATTTCAAATCCTCTGCCTTCACCTAAAATGATATTTTCTTTTGGCACTTTAACATTCGTTAATTCAATTTCTGCATGTCCTTCAGGCGAATCAACACTTCCAAATACTTTCAGTGGTCGGATTATTTTTACGCCGGGCATGTCTGCAGGAATAAGAATCATGCTTTGCTGTGAATAAGGTGCAGATTCTGGATCTGTTTTTCCCATGAGAATATAAACTTTGCAGTTTGGATTCATGGCTCCTGACGACCACCACTTTTTTCCATTGATGACATAATTGTCTCCTTCTAACTTTATCGACGTTTGTATGTTTCGAGCGTCTGAAGAAGCCACATCAGGTTCGGTCATTAGAAAAGCAGATCTGATCTCGCCGTTCATCAATGGTTTTAACCATTTTGATTGTTGTTCAGGACTGCCATATTTAGCGAGTACTTCCATATTGCCCGTATCGGGAGCCGAACAATTAAAAACTTCTGAAGCCCAACTGACTCGACCCATCAATTCTGCAAGAGGAGCATATTCTAAATTTGTTAATCCTGGACTTAAGTCACCATATGTTGATGGTAAAAAGAGATTCCAAAGACCAGCTTGTTTGGCAAGAGCTTTTAAATTTTCTATCTTAGGCAAATGTTGCCAATTATTTGCATCGGTATATATATAATATTCATCTTCAATCGGATAAATATATTTATCCATGAATTCAGAAAGTTGTTTTTGTAGTCTTATTGATTTTTCAGAAAATTCGAAATTCATTGGTTGTCTTTGATGATGAATAATATTTTAAAGCAAGATTATAAGTCAATAAGCAGATTCAAAGGACAATGATCACTTCCCATAATGTCATTATCAATTGTACTGTCTTTTATATTTTCTTTTAACCTTTTGTCAACGAGAAAAAAATCGATTCTCCAGCCAACATTTTTAGCTCTGGCTCCAAATCTGATTGACCAAAAAGTATACTTAACTTTATCAGGGTATAAATATCGGAAGGCATCAACAAAACCTGCTTTGTGCAAATAATCCATGCCGTCAATTTCTACTTGCGTATAACCTGACGTTTTATTATAGTTCGATTTTGGTCTTGCCAAATCAATTGCCTGATGCGCAACGTTGAAGTCTCCTGTGACTATGACAGGTTTTTTCTTCCTAAGTTTTTTTAAATAATCCCCAAATGCCTTATCCCAAGTCGATCTGTATTCCAGCCTCTTCAAACCACTGCCACTGTTTGGAACATATACATTGACCATGATAAATTTTTTAAACTCAACAGCTAAAACCCGACCTTCCTGGTCATGCTCTTCTTTACCAATACCATGTTTTACTTTTATAGCCTCTTTTTTACTTAATATGGCCACGCCAGAATATCCTTTTTTTACAGCAGATGTAGAATAGATATGATATCCTTTCAAATCTTTTAAAGCTTCAAGTACTTGGTCATCCTGAGCCTTGGTTTCTTGAATACAATATAAATCCGATTTGCTTTTTTTAACTTCTTTAAGAAACTCTTTTTTTACTTGTGCCCTTACGCCATTGACATTCCACGATGTTATTTTCATACTATTGATAAGATTTATAAATGCAAATTTCGTTTAAATGTAAAAATAATTAATCCTTTTCCAACCTTTTACCTAATCTTAGCTACTATATAAACAACAAAGCATACGGAAAGCTATTTTATTGATATAGACTTGTGAGTAGGAGGCTATAATTACGCATCTGATGATGATATTAATACTAAAGAATTATTCCTAAAAAGAGATATTAAAGTTGGAATTATGCTATTTACGAAAGATATAGGGCAAGCAATTAAACAGATATTTTAATCATCAATAATTTTGATTATTCCTCTAATATAATCTCACATAAGAATTAAACTTGATCACGTAATTAAGTAATTAACTTAAAAGGGTGGATTTCTGCTGGAGCTGTATGTGTTGGTATGGGATCAAAACTGATAGTTAAAGATGCAGATGGTAATTTTGATTTAGAAAGAATAGAAAGCCTTACCAGAGAATCCATTCAAATGATAAAGGATATTCGGAAAGGAAGATAATACTATAACACACTATCTATCCAACCACATTTAAAATCATTTACTTTTTCTCTGCTTACTATTATCTCATTATCTGTTTTTATCTTAATTTGTTGTCAATGGAAAAATACAAACCCATAGCTTGCCATTTACATGATCACATCGAGCATTTTGCTACTTTGCGAAAGCCTGTTTCTTTATCTTTTTTAAATAAGGATGGTCGCCCTCAAACCACAATCACAGTTATAAAAGATTGGGTGAATGAGGATGGGGAAGAGTTTTTGTTGACAAAGGAATATAAAATTCGATTCGACCATATCCTCTCTATTGATAATGTTTGTTTCAAAGATTCTGAAACCTGTAAAATTGAAGTTTAGAATTCTAAATCTAGTGCAAATTGAAATGGTTTACTAATTGGAATCTGATTAAATTTTGATAATTCATCTTGGCGTATATAGGCTATTCGAGGATATCCACCTGTTGTTTGCCCATCTTGTAAAATAACAATAGGCGATCCTGAAGGAGGTAGCTGAATAAATCCTGGTAGTACAGGTAAACTTCTATTGATGTGTTTGTTTTGGATTTCTAAATTAGGTCCTTTTAGCCTGGCACCCATTCGATTTGAATCAGTTTGAATTGTAAAAAACGATTCGATAAGATTAACCTTACTTTCTTGAGGCAACCAATCAAATTCAGGTCCTTTGTTTATTTGAATTGCTTGTATTTGGTGCTTTTCTTTAGTGAATTCAAAGGTTAAGTTTTTAGATAGGGTATCGTTCCATTCTAAAATGTCTTCTTGTTTCAGTTTTGTGCCTGATAACCCTCCCAGTTTTGCATTTGAATAAGTGGAAGCTGACCCATAATGTTTGAGGGTCTTAAACATGCCATTGACAGCGAGATAAGAACGGTGGCTACCTGAGCTTGGGTTCCCATTTAGAATATCTCCCTTATTAACCTTTATTGCTTGGTAGTTATTGCAAATAATATTATTGATTTTGAAATTCATATTTGATCCCGTTAAACAAATTACAGCATCAGTCAGAAAAGTAAGTTGTGGTGGAATAATGGTCATTTCTAATACTGGGCAGTTATCTGGATTACCAAGAATTTTATTTGCAAGAAATGCCGAACCTTTATCCATAACACCTGATGGGGGAATAGCATAATACGCATAGCCAATCCTACCAAAATCTTGGATAGATGAATACATGCCTGGTTTGTCAATTTTAATTTTTCCCATTATAAGCTGTAATCGATGAAATATTATTTTGAATTGAATATAGTTTTTCAGAAGAGACTGATTCGAACCGAATAATATCACCTATATTCAATATGTTAGGTGGTAAATAAGGTATGTTGTTTAATGAAAATGCGCATTTTCCAATTACATTCCAACCACCAGGACTTGGAATACTGTAGATACCCAAATAGGGACCACCGATGGCTAAACTGTTTGGCTTGACATATTTTGATGGATTGCTTTTTCTTGCACAATACAATTTTGGAGGAAGTCCGTTGAGGTAAACAAATCCAGGAAGAAATCCAAACATTGCCAGATCAAAGTTTAAATTTACAATAGATTCAATGATTTCCTTTTTTGTTTTGTTGGTTTGTTTTTCTACTGTATTCCAATCATCCTTTTCCTCAAAACAAACGGGCATTAAGAATGTCTTGCTGTTTTGTGAAATTTTGTTGAGCTCACTTTTGTAATTCAAATTGGCTAACTTCTGAATATCTTTTTCTTTAAATGAATTATTTAATTTCAAACAGATTTCGGTATCTGTTGCAATAACTTCATCTATAAAAGTTATATCAGACTTATAAATCACTTGTCCTATTTTGGTAAGTGAATATTCGTCTCTCAAATTATCATTTTGATCTCTTTTGAGTAAAAGAAAATCATCATTATAGTTTTCAATATTAATTTTTTGATTATTGAGGAGGAAGTATGGCAATGTCTTTTGATTTTATGTGTTCATAAATCTTTTGAGCTAATGCTACAGCATTGGGCGTGTCACTATGCAAACAAATACTCTCGGCTTTTACCTTGTGCGTATTTCCATTAATGTCTATTATTTTTCCTGATAATAAATTATCAACTTGCTTCAATACATCACAAGTATCACTCAGTACGGCATTGGGTTTCTTTCGACTAACCAGTTTGGAAGCTGAAGCATATTGCCGATCGGCAAAAACCTCACTGACAAAATTCATGTCATGATCCCTACATAATTTTTCGAAAATGGAATTAGCTAAACCATATATTTTCAATTTTGGATTTATATCTAAAATCACCTTAATAAATGCAAGGGATAATTTTTCGTCTTTCGCTAAATCATTATAAAGAGCACCATGAGGTTTGACATGATTTAATTTAGTCCCTAATGAAGAAGCCATTTTACTTATAGCGCCTATTTGAAATCTTAACTCCTCTATCAATGTTTCAAGACTTACTTTAGGCGTTATCCTTCCAAAGTTTGCCTTGTCATTATAAGAAGGATGAGCGCCTACAGAAACATTATTTTGAATAGCCAGACGAATTGTATTTGCACTTAATTCAGCAGATCCTGAATGATAGGTACAACAAACATTACAAGAAGAAATGAAGGGCATGATGGCTGCATCATTGTTAGAACCATTTACTGGATGTAATTCAGCCATGTCGCAATTTAAATCAATGGTATTTGGAAATAATGGCTTCATTTAATGAAGGTATAAAATGAACTACAAATTATTAAAAAAAAACCAACGCGATTGCCTTAGTGCATCTTTTAGCCTAGTAATATCCACAATTTTTGTTTTAAGCAGCGTAAATCAGGATTCAACTAATATTGATATTTCAGAAAATGAAGAAATTGTCGTTTTATCATAATGATGATAAATATTCAATGCTTATTTAACTAAACCTTTTTTTTAAACTTATGTTTGAACTTTATTAATTCGAATTATAAATGACAGATACAGAAATTGATAGAATAATCGAAATGGCATGGGAGGATCGAACACCGTTCGAGGCCATCAAATTTCAATTTGGCTTATCAGAATCCGATGTTATAAAATTAATGCGCTCAGAGTTGAAAGAAAAATCTTTCAAAAATTGGCGTAAAAGGGTTCATAGTGGCATAAGCCAAAAGCACTTGAAAAAGAGAAACCCTGAAATTTCAAGATTTAAATGTTCCCGTCAAAAATCAATTTCTAATAATAAAATATCTAAACGTTGACTAGGCAATAGTGTTTTACGTTTAAGTAAAGCAAGATGACATCTATCAATCTCATAAACAAATTATAATTAAATAGGAATGCGAATTAACCAATCAGAAATTGAATCCTTAGATAGAATTTATAGAATAAATCTGATCAACAGTATCTCTGGAATAAAGCCTGGAAATCTCATTGGAACAAGATCATTAGACAAAGTTGATAATGTTGCCATTTTCTCATCTGTAGTTCATTTAGGTTCAAATCCTGCACAATTTGGATTTGTGTTACGCCCGCAAGGAGAAATGTTTAGCGATACATTTCAAAATATTATTGATACGCAATGTTATACTATTAATCATATTCATAAAGATCTGATAGAAAAGTCACATTACACATCTGCAAAGCTAGGGAAAGAGGAATCTGAATTTGAAAAGATGAATATTGAAAAAGAATTTATAAATGACTTTCATGCACCATTTGTAAAAATGAGTCCGGTCAAAATTGGAATGAAATTATTAAATTATTCTCAACTGCCTAATGACTGTTATTTTATTATCGGATCAGTGCAAATGATAGATATCCAAGAAAATGCTGTAGCTGAAAATGGCCAAATAAATCTTCAGACATGTGAAAGCATTGGAATATCAGGTGTCAATACTTATTATCAACTGACACAAGTCGAATCTCATCCTTATGTAGGTAATAATCCACTTCCTAAATTTATATGAAAAAATCAGAATTACCAGTTAAGATTTGTTTAGTGTGTGAGAGACCATTCACATGGAGAAAGAAATGGTCAAAAAATTGGTTGGAAGTTAAGTATTGTAGTGAAAAATGTAAAAGAAATAAAAGGAGTGGCAAGATCAGTTAATATAATATTTCCGCATCAGCTTTTTGAAGAAAGTAGATTATTAAATAATGATCATGAGATTTATTTAATCGAAGAATTTTTATTTTTTAAGCAGTATAAGTTCCACAAACAAAAGATAGCTTTTCACAGAGCAAGTATGAAATTCTATCAAGAATTCTTGATGGAAAAAGGTAAGAAAGTTCACTACATAGATTCTCAAAATAAGCTTTCTGATATTCGACATTTTAAAAGTGAAATTGAGTCAAAAAAGATTACTGAAATAAATGTGATTGATACCGGTGATAATTGGCTAGAAAAAAGAATTGAAGATCTAAAGGGAATTGTTCAAATAAACACATTTGAAAGCCCTTTGTTTCTTAATACGTGCAAAGATTTATCTTCATTTTTTCGAGAGGATAAAAAATCATTTTTTCAAACGTCTTTTTATAAGCAACAGCGAAAAAAAAGAAATATTTTAATTGAGGGAAATAATGAACCAGTCGGAGGAAAGTGGACATATGATGCGGAGAATCGAAAAAAATACCCCAAAGGTAAAACGCCTCCAAATCTTTACTTTCCTGATAATTCGAATCATTGGAAAGAAGCTGTCAGTTATGTGAATAAACATTTTAAAAGCAATCCAGGTGAAATTACTGATGAACCTATTTATCCAATTTCACATTCTCAAGCTAAAGATTGGTTTGATCAGTTTCTACATTATCGTTTTTTTGATTTTGGAATTTATGAAGATGCCATTGTTAAGAGACAAAGTTTTTTAAATCACAGCTTACTTTCACCTCTCTTGAATGTTGGGTTAATTAGTCCAGAGTTTATAGTTAATGGTGCATTAGTATTTTCAATAAAAGAAAATATCCCTATCAATTCAACAGAAGGATTTATTCGCCAAATAATAGGATGGCGAGAATTTATCAGGGGGATGTATTTGTGTAAAGGCAGCTTTTCAAGAACTAAGAATTTTTGGAATTTTGAGCGAAAAATTCCAACCAGCTTTTATGATGGTACTACGGGCATTGAACCTGTTGATGTGACTATCCAACAAGTACTTAAATTTGGGTATTGTCACCATATTGAACGATTAATGATTCTAGGTAATTTCATGTTGTTGTGTGAATTTCATCCTGATGAAGTCTACAAATGGTTTATGGAATTATTCATAGATGCTTATGATTGGGTTATGGTACCAAATGTTTATGGCATGAGTCAATTTGCAGATGGTGGTACTTTCGCAACCAAACCTTACATTGGTGGTTCAAATTATAT
>JABDKX010000078.1 GCA_013001975.1 Saprospiraceae bacterium
TAGCCATTTAAATACAAAGAAATAGAATCTGATTCTACAACATAAGCGACATCGTACCAAACACTATTTTGCAATCCATCCAGTCCTAACTCAAAGGTATTGGTTGATCCATAAAAATTGCCTTTCATATTAAAAATAGATTCGTTGACCTTTTCCAATTGAATATTGAATCTTAAATTTCCAGTATTCGCATCACCTTTACTGATCAATGTTTCTACTGGTCCATTTTCAAATCTTTCGTCTTTATTAAATTGGAAGTTTACTGAAAAAACTGACGTATTCAGGTCATCTATGTGCGGTATTTCTACATAATCATCTCTGCCATCGAGAAGGGCCTCCCAAAAGTCATTTTCTTTAGATCCGTTGTCATCATAATCAATACCGAACGGTCTGACAATAGTGTTTCTACCACTGACATCAATTGTGCCATTATCAAAAGGTAGGCAAACAACAATTTTGCCTTTCTCCAGAGAGAGTGGTAGGTTACAACTTGAGCATCTTGTTTGAGGTTCTTCGTTAACCAAGATAAGATATATGATACTGTCACAAGGATTGCCATCATAGTCTTCAAGCAAGGATCCTTCATCTATATAAAGCAGGTCTTCAATGTCTGTTTGAGAGTAGTCATATTCCTCTTCTCCTAAAAAGTCATACGGATAATCTTGAGGACATAGTTCGATAATCACTTCTGTTTCTTCTTCAGGGATTTCATTGACCATAACCAATTGATCGATATAGCATCCACACTCTGTTTCGCCAACAAACCTATATTCTCCAGGACCATCTATTTGTTCTCCTTCCCAATCTTCAAATGGAACCCAGTTCCCTTCATTTAATTCATGTGCACAAACATCATATTCTTCTTCAATAACTTGTTCTTCTATAATAGAAAACTCAGCACAAAGTCCTGGGTATAATGGTATACAATCAAAGATAACGTGATCGAGGCATAAGACATACGAGCCATATTCAAATAATTCAAGATTTATGTCATATAAACTATTAACGATAAATTCTCCTTCTTCAGCTCCCCAATAATGAAAGAACCAATCACCCATTCTACCGTTCCAAAGCTCAAGTTCCTCAGAAAAAATATTTATATCTATTCGTCCAGGGCAAAATGCTTCTGTGCTTTCGGTGCATTCTTGGCTCAAGGTCATATCATCTAGACCATATAATATTTCATTCACTTCTCCTGGATAAATTCCAACTTCAGCCACAATAACCTCATCATGATTACATCCATCGATATACAAAACATATCTCTTCCCTATTTCTAAACCCTCCGCTACTAACTCTAAAACGCCATCTCCTGTACATGTAACTTCAACCAAACAATCTACTTCACCAAAACAATCTGAAACCAAGCCCATTTTTACACTTTCAGGTTCCTGCCAATCTGCTACAACAACAATGGATTCAAAGTTGGCCTCGAAGGCATAATTCATTTGTGAGAACGCTTGACCGTCACAATTATCGACAGCAGGATCAGTTCCTTCTGGAATAGGTATTTCAACGAAAAAATCTACATTTCCCGTCAAACAATGTGTCGTATTCGGGCATACATCTAATTCAAATTGACCAAAGGACAGGGTTGCACTCACCAATAAGAGAGTAAGGACTTTGTATAGCATGATTTGTAGTTTAGTTGTTCAAGAGATACTTTAAGCGTTTATTTCGCTGCTTAATACACTCTTTTATGGGAAGATAGGGGTTTTATCCCTTTTTTTCAAGATCATCCAGAAATGAGAGTACCCGTTCCCAAGTTGCACTTGCGTCTCCATTTATCCGTGATTTTACCAACATAGAAGAACCGTGAACACCATTTGGAGCGATATACGTTTGGTGTCCACTTTTTTCTGCTAATGCTAATTGATTTTGAGAACTTTCATTTTTCATTTCCGATTGAGGTCTCATTATTAAGAGTGGCGCTTTCAAATCTTCAAAAAATTGGTCTGGCCTGCATGCTTCCATAGGACCACCTGACACAGGTGAAAAAGCCAGAATACCATTTATATCGCTTTGCCTTTTTGATCCCAATTGAATGGCCAAAGCTGCACTGTAACTGCTTCCCCAAAGAACTTTCTTTCCTCTGTAGCCTTGTTCTATTATAAAATCAAGAGCCCCTTCTAAATTGTTATACGCATCACAATAAGTATAGCCATTATCAAAACTGTTGCTTGGAATGTTTGCAATCGTTCTGTTATACCCTCCGTAAATCTGTCCTCCTAACCTTTGGTCAATCGTCATTACATTGAATCCTTTTTCTACAAGAACTGGAACGATGGTTTCATATTCTGCTCTGGCATTAGAACCTCCTTGATGAAATAATAAAATCGTACTGGCTTTCTTATCAGTACCATGAAGGTCTCCAAATATCTTTATACTATCAGTTGTAAAAAAATAGAAATCAACAACAGACAACTCTTCACTTTTTGGGTCAACCTCTTTTCTCTCCTCAGTTTTACAACTTACAAGCAGGATCATAAAAGCACAGATAAATAATACGTTTATTTTCATTGTTTTAAATTTAAGGTTTGAATGAATAGCCATACTTGTCAATTATAAATTTTTCTTTTTCCAAAACCAATTGCTCCGTTTCATCATCATAGTAATAATCATAGCCTTCTCGCTCAGACTTGTTTCTTTTCTTTTTAAATCTTTTAAAAACGTTTTTCAGGTCTTCTTTTGAACAGCCTATTTGGTCAGCATATTTTATCAAATCGTCGTGAATGGATTCGTTTCTAATCATAATATCGATAAAGTTATTCTCTTTATCATGATCTGCTAATGCATTATAATGCTTTAATTGTTGAAGCGCTTTTTTTGCATCGTAAGTAAATAGCAAAATATAGCGATACGTTAAAAATCCAACTTCTTTTCCTATTGTACTTTCCTTATATCCCTCCCCCAAACTAAAGTCGTTATCGAGCAGTATTTTTTTCAGCCATTGGCGAAAACGAATGGCATCTCTGCCGTCCTTATATAAGTCCTTCCATTCTTCTGTGTTATTAAAAAGCTTTTCACCTTGCACCATTCTTCCAGCAAGGTTTCTCAAGCCTGATACGGATATTGGATTTGGGTTTTCTGTTAGTCTTTTATATAAGCCGCCTTTCCCCATGCAACCATATGCCCAAAGTGACACATACCAATCCCATGGGTTTCTGACATTCCCAATTTTTGTTTTTGTTTTAAATGCATCCAACGGCAACTTACCTATACTGTCATAAGTATTATGCATGCCAATAGCTTCAGCATCCAAAGTCTTTTTTAAAATGGCTTTGGTATGTGTACAACCTGTTTTTTGCAGCTCTAAATAAGCAATGGATTCGTTAAAAAGCATTTGTGGTTTTGTTGTTGGCTTGAAGATAGTAACAAAAGAAGAATACCAACAGACAATTTAAATATACTTATCTTTAATCAACTGGGACAAAAAATGTTCTCTGGTAAGATTGACTCAGGCGATCCTTTTTTAACCTTGGTTAATCTAATTGAAGGCATTTACTTTGCTGTTGTTTTAAATCAAGAAATGAAACCAATAAACACTATAAAGTTTTATCATACTTCTCATGAATAAAGTAATTCTGATCATTAGTTGTTTGTGCATCTGCTTCAATGTAGGTGCTCAAACACCTTTCAATAAGTTGTATGATTTTCTATCAAGCTTTTGCGACAATTTAGTCATGTCTACAGATTATATATCCAAGTAAAAAATATCTAATGTAGCAACTTGGGCTGTAATTTTTGATGTTCATACCTCTAACAAAAAGTACAGACACCAACTTGATGAACTTTGTACTTTTATCATAAAAGTCTTTTCTGTTTTAATTTAAACCAATCAATAAGAATTAATTCCATCCTGAGTTTCCATGGCTACTAATATGTTCTTACAAGTTCATTATACAATTTTTAATTTGATAAAAAAATCATTGATTCTAATAATGAAATTCCTTTTTCAGATAGAAATATTATTAGAATAAGCTATTGTAGCGGCTTTAAACAGTATCTAACTTGTGTTCTGAAAAATATTATCAAACTAAATTAAACCCTACAAAATGAAAAGATTACAACCCTTTTTAATAGGCCTCTTTATGCTTTCATGTTATTTTATTGAAGCACAAACGACGGTAACGTTTTCTGTTGTTTCATCAACTGATGACGCATATGAGAAAGATAACGGTGACATGAAGCTTTCAGATAATGATCTTGAATTAGGAGAAGAAGGTTATATCGGTCTTCGATTCCAAAATGTAACCGTTCCTGCTGGAGCTACTGTTGTAGCTGCACATATTGAATTTACAGCTGACGGTAATGAAGATAAAAATCCATCAAGCGTCCTGATATCGGGGGAACTGGAAGCTTATGCGACGAGCTTTTTATCTTCTGATTACAACATATCTGGAAGAGCCTTAACTACCAATTCCGAATCTTGGGTTTATGGCGATTGGGACAATGATTCTAATTACAGCTCTCCTGACATCAGTAATATGATCCAGGAAATTATTGATCTTAACTTATGGAGCCTAGGGAACCAAATGGCTTTTGTACTAAAGGCAACTGGTAGTAAAAAAAGAAAGGCATATTCTTCTGATAAATATCCTTCCAAAGCCCCTAAGCTCGTTATTACCTATACCGGTGGAATTGGCCCTGTTGATATAACAGACCATATTGTTAATGATTTAGATTTAGACCCTACCAACGAATTACAAGACTGGACAACTTTACCTTTGATTCCAGCTGATATTGCGGACGGTGACGATGTCGATGATGCAGATAACGACCCTACAAACGAATTACAAGACTGGACAACCTTGCCTTTGATTCCAGCTGATATTGCAGACGGTGACGATGTCGATGATGCAGATAACGATCCTACCAACGAATTACAAGACTGGACAACTTTGCCTTTGATTCCGGCTGATATCGCAGACGGTGACGATGTCGATGATGCAGATAACGATCCTACGAATGAATTACAAGATTGGACAACTTTACCTTTGATTCCGGCTGATATTGCCGATGGTGACGATGTCGATGATGCAGATAACGATCCTACCAACGAAATTGAAACGTGGTCAACATTGGCAGGAATACCTGCTGGATTTTCAGATGGGATTGACAATGTCGATGATGGTGATTGGGTTCAGAATGGATCGGATCAATATTCGAATCTTAGTGGAAATGTAGGCATAGGAACTTCAACACCTCAAGCCAAATTGGATGTATCTGGAGATGCGCTTATCAATGAACTGACAGTTGGAAAAGGAGGCGGAGATAATATTACGAATACGGCCATAGGAATTGATGCAATGGATCAAAATACTACTGGAGAAAATAATACAGCAGTTGGTTTATCTGCATTGGCTAGCAATCAATCTAATTCAAATACAGCAGTTGGTAGGCAAGCACTTAGAAATAATACTTCAGGTGATGGAAACACCGGAATCGGAGACGAAGCAATGCGCTCTATGACAACCGGTGGTTTAAATACTGTTGTAGGCTCACAGGCTCTTATAAACAATTCAACTGGTGTTGGGAATGTTGTTATAGGAGTTGATGCAGGATTTAATAATACATCGGGAAGTAGAAATATATTTTTAGGTACTGGTGCAGGTGCTGATGAGAGTGGGAGTAACAAACTGTATATTGAAAATTCTGGAAGTACAACACCTTTGATCTATGGTGACTTTGATACAGATGCGCTTACTATAAATGGAAGCCTGAATGTAAACCAAGCTTATACTTTGCCAACAAGCGATGGAAGTCTGGACCAGGTCATGACAACTGACGGCGCAGGCAATGCGTTTTGGAATACGATAACAGACAATGTGGATGATGCAGATAACGACCCTACCAACGAATTACAAGACTGGACAACCTTACCTTTAATTCCGGCTGATATTGCGGATGGTGATGATGTTGATGATGCGGACAATGACCCAACGAATGAGTACAATACCAATGCAACTTTAATAGGCACAGATTTGAATATCACAGATGGAGGTGGAACTCAGATTGTGGACCTGAGCAGCCTTACAAATGAAGTTGATCCAGAAGTTGGATCAAACACAATTAATAGAGGACCAGTTTGGAATGGTTCTGAGCTTGTAAGTGGTAGTATATCAATGAATGGAACAGTTGCAGGTACTGATGCCAGTGCACTAGGATTTGACGCACAAGCTCTTGGTAATTTTTCAACGGCTATGGGTTTTAGACCTACGGCTCAGGGTCGATTTTCAACTGCAATTGGAAGAGACGCAAGAACTATTAATCAGGATGCAGTGGCTATTGGAATAGGCGCTTATGCTGAAGCTATGACTTCTGTTGCATTAGGAGAAGGTGCACGAACTTTTGGTCGAGGTGCTTTTGCAGCAGGACCTACACAGGCTCATGGTAATTTCTCTACAACATCAGGAATGGGAACAGTTGCCAAATCAGTTGGTGAAACTGTTGTTGGTATAAATAATGACAATACGGGCTATATTGGAGATTCTGAAAATTGGATTGCAACAGATAGACTATTTGTTGTTGCAAATGGAAACAATTCGCCCTCAGTTATTAAGTCTAATGCAATGGTCATTCTTAAGAATGGCAATACTGGTTTTGGAACTTCTATTCCTTCTCAGAAATTGGATGTAATAGGAACAGTAAAAATTACAGATGGTACAGAAGCAGCCGGCAGAATATTAACTTCCGATGCAACAGGAGTTGCCAGCTGGCAAGATGTGGTTGACAATGTGGATGACGCGGATAACGATCCTACCAATGAGTTACAAGACTGGACAACTTTACCTTTGATTCCGGCTGATATTGCAGACGGTGACGATGTCAATGATGCAGATAGTGATCCAACAAATGAGATTCAAACTTTAAGCATATCTGGTAATAATTTAAGCATATCTGGAACAGGTGGAAATACGATTTCGCTTCCTGCAGCTCCTGCTGAAACAGACCCCAAGGTTGGAAGTCTCGGCAACAACAAAGTACCTCACTGGAACGGTACTGAATTGCAAGATGGTTTGATCGAGGATAATGGGAGCCAAGTAGTAATTACAAATGATGCCTTAGTTAATGGCATCACAGTTGGAGAAGGAAGTACTACAGGAGGAACTGAGAATACTGCTGTTGGTTCATTAGCTTTAAATGCCAATACTTCAGGAGCTAGATCTGTAGCCATAGGTAAAAATGCTTTATCTAATAATACGTGGGCATACGGAAATACAGCCGTAGGTTGGCATGCATTAAAAGACAACACAAATATCGCAAATACAGCTGTGGGAAGTGGTTCTTTAGAAAAAAATTCGACAGGATTTAACAATGTTGCTTTAGGGTATGCAACATTGTTAAATAATACGTCTGGATATAGCAACAATGTTTTTGGCGCAGAGGCCATGCAAAATAATACTACAGGAGATAGAAACGTTGCCATAGGTAATAGAACACTTTTTGAGCACACCACAGGATTTGGAAATGTTGCTATAGGTGACCATACTTTAGAAAAAGGGAATGGCAGTTTAAATATAGCAGTAGGTGGTGGCGCAATGAGATTCAATCAAATTGGAAACGAAAATATTGCAGTGGGTGGAAATGCTTTATATTCCAATAATTCTGGTTATTGGAATATCGCAATTGGATATAACAGTATGTATTCTAACCAATCTGGTATTGGCAACACAGCAATGGGTAGGTATTCTTTAAAAAGTATAACCACAGGTGTTGACAACACTTCCATTGGAATACAAAGTATGGAATTCAATACCGAAGGAACCAATAATGCTGCATTCGGTGGAGGAAGTTTACGGTCTAATACAACAGGAGAACAAAACACAGCTATTGGTGTAAATTCTTTAGTAGGCAATACAACAGGAAGCGGCAATACAGCGATAGGATCTGGTGCTAATGTAGCTAACGGAAATTTATTTGGCGCTACGGCAATAGGAGCAGGAGCGGTAGTTTCTACTAATCACAGTGTTGTGCTTGGCGCCACAGGAGACAATGTAGGAATAGGTACTTCTTCACCAGATGCTAAACTGCATATTGAAGGAGGAAGTATAAAAATGGTGGACGGTTCGGAAGGCGCAGGAAAAGTATTAACTTCAGATACTAATGGATTGTCAAGCTGGCAGACACCTGTAGACAATGTAGATGATGCAGATAATGATCCAGCCAATGAATTGATAAGTTCATTTTTACTCGATGGATATAGTTTGTCTGTAACTGACGCCTCTGGAACAAAATCAGTTGATTTGACAAGTGTTGCTAATACTCCCGAATTAGATCCAGAAGTAGGTACAAACGCTACATTTAGAATGCCAGTTTGGAACGGATCTGCTCTTGTTACAGGAACTATTTATTCAGAAAACAATTCTACAGCCCCACTTGGATCTGCCATTGGAGGAATAAATGATGCAAGTGGTGGATGGTCATTGGCTGCTGGATTTCAAAATACAGCCAGTGGTGATCTTTCAATTGCGTTAGGTTATGAAAATGTTGCTAGTGGGGCTTGGTCTACCGCAACAGGACGTGCTAATACTGCTAGCGGTGTTGGTTCATTTGCAGGAGGTGTTGAAGGTGCAATAGCTCAGGGCCAATCTTCATTCGCTTTTGGGTCTAATGCTCAAGCATTAGCTACCTCCAGTGTAGCAATAGGTACTTATTCAAATGCAAGTGGTGAGTCATCTTTTGCTCTAGGGGAAGGAGCCAATGCAACTGGGTGGCAATCTGTGGCTATTGGTGGAGGAGCACAATCATTGGGCGATATTTCAATGGCATTTGGTTCATTATCACAAGCAACAACTACATGGTCGACTGCTATTGGTGTAGCAGCATTGGCTTCAAATGAATTTGCAACTTCAATTGGTTATAGAAATACTGCAAGTGGTAGAGTTTCTACAGCAATGGGAGAGTTATCTACTGCAAGTGGCGAGTGGTCAGTAGCCATAGGGTATGAAAATACAGCAAGCGGTTTGATGTCAACTGCCTTAGGTAGAGGAACACAAGCTAATAATAATGGAGCAATGGCTATGGGTTTTAACACAAAAGCTGATGGCTTGTATTCAACTTCAATGGGAAGAAATACAACAGCTCAAGGAGAATATTCTACGGCAGCGGGTTTTAACACTGTTGCCGCAAACAATGGCGAACTCCACAACAGTGGGGATGTTAGAGCAGCAGGAACTGTATTGACTTCGGACATCAGATATAAGAAGAATATTAAAGAGATTTCTAATTCTTTAGATAAGGTCTTAAAACTACAAGGTGTTACTTATGAATACAATACTGATGACCATAAAAGATTTGACGCTGAAGCAGGACAAACACAAATAGGGTTTATTGCACAAGATGTTCAGAAGGTTTTACCAGAACTGGTATCCAGTGACGGAACTGAGGATGCATATCTGGGTATACGTTATGCAAATATGGCCGCGGTTCTTGTTGAGGCCATGAAAGAACAACAAAGCCAAATTGATATGAGAGATGAGAGAATCGATGAATTAGAAAAACAATTGGCTTTACTTTCTGAAAAGGTAAATCAAATTATAAATGGAGATGTTGTTAGTCATAGCACTACAATAGAAAATGATAATCCATGGGTCGAACAAAATGCGCCAAACCCATTTTATATGGATACTAATATCAAATATTACATTCCAGAATCAAGTCAACAAGCCGAAATACTTTTCTTCGATATTCAAGGAAAATTATTAAAAACTATTCCAATTGATCATAGAGGAAAAGGTGAACTTCAGATTAAGGCAGGAACACTACAATCTGGAAATTATTTCTATACATTACTCGTTGATGGACAGAAAATTGACACAAAGAAATCTGTATTATTGAAATAAAAACCTGTAATAAATATTTAATGAGAATGCCCTGCTGTGAAACAGTGGGGCTTTTCATTTCTAAAAATTTTTGATGAAGAACGACTGGAAATCGACTCGCTCCTCGCTTTTATATCTTCCTTTCTTCTTGCATTGCTGACCGTTTCTCTTCATGCTCTGACTTGTAAACTAAAATCCAGTCGTCAGCAATTTTTGTATAGCCAACTCGCTTTTTATTGTGCTCATTAATTCTCCTTTCTATATCATTTGTATAGCATATATAATATCTATTTTGTTTTGTTGAATGAAGTATATAGGTGTAGTACATCATAAATGGTTGTTCTATTATTAAAAAAAATATAAACTTTCTTTCTGGTATTTTTTTAATAGGAGAACAGAGAATCTATCTCTCGGCCCCCACGCCAAAGGCGTGATACTCTGAACCTTTTTCATCTACATATAAAAAAAGACCCAAACTTTATTTCTGGTATTATTTTAATAGGAGAACAGAGATTCTAACTCCAGGTCCCCACGCCTTTGGCGTGATACTCTGAACCTTTTTCACTCACAAATAAAAAAAGACCTAAACTTTCGTTTCTGGTATTATTTTAATAGGAGAACAGAGATTCTAACTCCAGGTCCCCACGCCTTTGGCGTGATACTCTGAACCTTTTTCGCCTATAAATAAAAAAAGACCCAAACTTTCGTTTCGGTCTTTTTTTTGTGGGCGATGAGAGACTCGAACTCCCGGCCCCCTCGGTGTAAACGAGGTGCTCTGAACCAACTGAGCTAATCACCCATTTTTTGATTTCCTTTTTAAAAGGAGTGCAAATATAATCGCACACGGCATTAGATGCAAATCTTAAGCCAAAATTATTTTATTAAGATCATGTAAGTTATAAGGTATTGAAATTGAGGTGGTTCGGTATTAATTAATATATAAATACCTTCGTCAAAGCATTATAGACTCCTTGAAAACAGAACTTATTCGGCCTCTTTTACCGCTTTCTTTGACTCGACATAGAAAAAAGTAATGATAGCCGCACTTAAAAAGAAGAAAGGGCCCACCTTATCTGCCTCCAATAAATCATTAATTAATATGACGATATCAATCAATGCAAAACAGATTATGGCTGCCATAATAAGTGCCTTTTTACTGCTATCCTGTGTATGATGATAAGCCATTTCTCCGTAGAAAATAGGTAGTAAGGCAAGCAAAAGAAAGATGATAAGACCAGGAATACCTTGTTCAACGGCTGTCATTAAATAATAATTATGGATGCCTGACTTTTCGGGATTATCACTCACATAAGTTTTATAACTGGTAACTGTATGTGATTTATATTCTGAGTAAAATGTTGCGGGACCAAATCCGGTCATTGGCTTTTCTTTTATCATATAGAATCCTGCTACCCAACGATAAAACCTTTCAACTGTAGAAATGTCTTCCATCTTATACGTGGCTTCCATAAGATTGTCAAACTTTTTATGCTCTACTGCTTTGTTATAATCTGGCGCCATATCTAAATAGTTATTATTAATGGCTAAAAAAGAAATCAACATAATAATAACAGCAAGAGAAGCCAAAACTGCGATCTTCGCTAATCGCCATTTTATAACAAAGTAGATGCCAATCGATAGCACAACAGCCAATTGAGCTGCTCTTGTATAAGTCAAATAAATAGCAATAAGAAGAATCACTATTCCCAACGTTTTAATCCATTTAAATGACTGTGAGCTCTTATATAAAAACCACATAAATGGTAAAAATGAAATCAGCATTATGCCATAGTTGACATGGTTTCTATAGATTGGTTTCACCGCATCGTTGATGCCATCAAAGCTAAATCCAACGCCTGCATGGCGTGCCATAACATAAGCAATTGAAATAAACAATCCAATACTTAAGAACTTAAATACATTGCGAAATTGATCGAAGCTTTTCAGTAAAATAAGTGGCAAAAAATAGAACGGAAGGACATACCAAAACTTCGCTAATAAAAATTTAATGGAGAACATCATGTTTGTAGAATACAACGATGTCAATGCAATCCAAAAAATATGAAAAATTAAAACCAACGTAATCGGATGCACAAATGTTTGTTTATCTATCCGTTTTATGTTTTTAAAAAACAAGACGATACAAATTCCTGTCAATAAAAGCATGATGGGTTCAGAGGGTAAGTCTGTTCCCAAACCGTTAGGTAAATATATTTCTACTGAAAATGGCAGTAAAAAGAAAAACACATAAAATAAAATGATGGGTCTTGTTATAACTAAGACTGCAGAAATTAAAGCAATGGGGACTAAGGCTGGCAATGGATTGTATAGGATCGTTGCCAAACCAAAAAAGAAAATGCATACAGCCGCTAGGGCCCAAAATATCTTTTGATCGTTATATTTGGAAATGGCTAAAAGCACTATGCTTCAGATATCTTTTTTCTCCAATCACTCTTATTGAGTTGGTCTTGAGCAATAACCCAAATGCTCATCAACACAAAAGTTAGTGCCGCAATACCAATTACTAAAAAGGATCGCTTAGGTCTGGATTTTATAACTGGCGTTTCTGCCTTTTCAACAATATGAATAGCACTGATTTCAGAATTATAAACAGCTTGCAGTTGTTTGAGTCTTTCTTTATCGATGTTCAGCTGATCCCCAAAGTCTTTTAGTTGCCTTTCGAAATTCAAAATCTTTGGATATCCATTGTTGTACTCACTAATGTTTCTACCTAAGTTTTTATACTGTGTTTTAAATCCTTCAAGTTTTGCTTTAAAGATATTGATACTGTCTTGGGGAACATCCGTCTTTTTTTGTAAGTAAGAAATCCTGGCTTTATAGCTTTGAATTTTTCCTTCCAACGATACCATACTGCTTCCGAATGCCTCACCTTGCGACTGTGTGTTAAAAATGTTGTACTTGTTTCTTGTATAGTAAAGACTATCAGAAATGGCATCGTATTGTAACTGTTTATTGGTGACATTTCTTTTATACGCATTCAATAAGTTTTCCTGGCTGGACTTGATCATGGTTCTTGCCAACTCATCCACTTTGTTTCTTGTTGCATTCGCCATCGCTGCTGCCGTTTCAGGAACTTTGTCCTCAAAAGACAATTTGATTGCATCATACTTTGTCTTCGTTATTTCAAAATGTTTCTCCAGCTTTAAAAGCAACTTATATTTTCCTTTTGGGTCGTCTTCTTTTATTTCATAATGATTATAAAGGTCAAAAGAGTCAATTAAATAATTGCTGACAGTATTAGATTTCGAGATAGAAATCAACCTGTCAATATCATTATCGTTACCATAAATTCTTTTGCTTTCTGGCATATTCCCCAAGGGGCTTGGTTGAGCCAAATCTGGACTCGCAGCATAAAATTGAGTAGAAGCTTCGTAATAATTTGGCAGCATGAGAGAAATGCCTGCTGTAATGACTGCTGCTAAAAAACTGGCGCCTATTATTTGTTTCCACCATTTGAATAACAACAAAATGATATCTAGAAGACTTTCGTTTTGGTTTTGCATTTAATTGTGTTTCGTTTAGAGCTGATCCGACCTATACTTGATTAAGACGGTTTTAGTTTTTTACGGAATTCTATAGGAAAACGTAAAAAGCCGCACAAAAATGATAAGACCAATGCTAAAAATGAAATGAAAAGCATTTCAATTAACCAATGCCATGAAATATATCGTTCAAATCCATAAAAAATAGCGATTAAAGCACTTAAAACCAGTAAATAAGCCAATGATTTTTGAATTGTATGTTTAAATTGAAAAATCTTGGTGGCCAATAAAAATTGACCAACAAACACAAATAGCTGGGTAAATATGGTGGCTTTGACCGCTCCAAAAGCCAGGTCTTTAGGAATCCAAAGGAAATTTAATGAAACATTGATGATGATTCCTCCGAAAAACAACCAGTTTATAGCTTTTAGTTGTCCCTTGGCTAAAAACAAACAACCGTATATGTTTGAAATACACATCGCCCAAAAACCTATCATTAAATACTTAAAGACATCATAGTGCATTTCAGTACTGTTCGTATAAATAAAATCAATTATAGGCTCTGCATAAAACCAACTTGTTAGGGTTATAAGTGTACAAATTAAAAACAGGACTTTTGTAATATCAGAAACCAAACTGTTTAATTCATCCTTCTTATCTATCAATTTTGAAAACATGGGCAACATCAACATGGCAAATAAAATACCGATCATATTCGCAGCATCTAACAGTCGAAAGCCCGTTGCATAAACCCCAGCGGAATAAGCATCATCATCTAACAACCTTTCTAACATCAAACCATCCAACCTGGTATACAATGTCATCAATAATAAAACCAATGCATAGGGTGCTGTTGATTTAATAAGTGACTTGGTTTCAGAAAACGAAAACTGGATACGCATTTTAAAAAAGCGTCTCAGCATCAAAAGGAAAATAAAACAACTTATTATAAGTGCCACTATCTGACTGAGAATGAAAATGTTTAACGTGATGTGTTCCTTAACGTAAAGGAAGTATCCAATTATCAAGATCATTAACAACTTGTCAAGCCCAGAAAAAAGACCCTCATATTTATAGTGACCCAAAGCTGAAAAATGACTTCTTAAATAGATAAGAAAAGAATTTAAAATTAATATTGTCGATACACCATACAGGATTGGAAAGTAACTTGTCGGAAAACCAACGAGCAGTCCACCAACTTGAACAGCTAATAAAAAAGATAAGATTAAAATTATTTTTGAGCCGGCAATTTTCGCAAATATTTTTGAAATATCTTTGGTGTTCTTAGATACCAATTGGCTGTTGTAATTTAAAATGCCTGGATCCAAAACAATTTGAAACAGCATGCTGAAAGTAAATAGCGTGAAAAATAATCCGTAGACATTTTCTCCCAATGCATTTTGAACTTGTGCATCTATTCCAAGAATATACACTGGCTTGATAATTAGGTTAACAAGAAGAAGCAGCGCTATATTTCTATAAAACGACTGACTGCTTTCACTCGTGTGTTGACCGGCTATCTTATTTTCCAATATTAATTTCTATTCTGTTGTAAACTTACAAAAGCAAAAAATACTTAGGTGACAATTTTTCTCTTTTTATTAATTCCATCATTTAATCCATTTGAGGATCATTAGATAATGATGACGAATCTTTACAAAAAGTATGGATTGGTTAGGTAATACCGTGTCGCTAATTATCTTACTACCAATATCTTAGTAACAAAACTATCGGGGTCTCTAAAAGAATCTGAAGAAGAGCTGAAAACCAAGTAAACGCCGCCAACAACATCTCTTCCAGAAATGTCTTTGCCATTCCAAATCGCTTGACCACCTAAGGCTTCAGTTTGAAAAACTAACTGTCCGTCAATATCCGTTATTTTAACTTCTGCGTCTCGTGCTAAACCTTTAATAGCAATATCACCAACATGTTCTGGTCTGACTGGATTTGGAAAAGCATAGACGTTGCTGCTGTGCGAAACGCGTGCGCCCGTCGTTGGTGTTCTGAATGCTTGGAGGCCTCTGTTTGAAGCAATAAACATCTCTCCCGTTTTATCATTGTAGGCCATCGCTTTTATATTGTTGTCGAATAACTTGCTGTTATCAACATCATACTTGGCGACTTGATCTTCGCCACTTGGGGATTGAACAAAAATACCGTTTCGAGTTCCAAACCATTTTCTATTTGCTCCATCAATGGCGATAGCCTGCACATCTTCCGTTTCTAATAAAAATGCACCAATACTGTCTTGTTGTACTTGCCTTTTATTACCCGTACAAACGCTTTCAAAAACAGAACCACCACATTCAAACGCCACAACACCCTGAGCAGTACCCACCCATATAGTACCGTCTAAATCTTTGGCGATTGCATTGACAATGTTTGATGGAATCTCTGAGTTATTTATATTAAAAAACTTACTGCGGTCGTCTGTAGGGTCTTGAACTGAAGCGCCAGAATCATAAACGGTTACGCCACCTGTATTACCTCCTATTACACCCCAAACAAAGCCCAAGTCATCTACGACAATGTCGGTTAATCTGGTCTCACCATCAATGTCAAAACTGTGCCAAGTGCCTTCGCTGGAGAAAACTGCCAACGGTCTTGAAGCTAAATAAGAAGCGACCCACAGGTTTTCATTATTGTCAAACGCCAAACCTGAAATCCGCGTTCTCAAATCATCTCCTACAGCAGTCTGTAACGCGCCTTGAGTATTATCAGCAGTATATAAAATTTGGTCTCCTGTTGTTTCGTCATATTCTACTAAGCCAGCCCAAAAAGATCCTATATAAAACTTCTCTTGTGATGGATGTGTTTCAATTTGATAAAACTGTATAATGTCATTGTCTTTAAAAAAGGCGTTGTTATCTTGGTTAATGTTATTCCACGATCCTTCATTTAAAAGATAAA
>JABDKX010000080.1 GCA_013001975.1 Saprospiraceae bacterium
AATGAAGGCAATCTTAAAAACAATGAACATATTGGTCCAATCCTAGCATGGCAAGAATGCAAATATATTAAGCCAGTTACTTACCCCGATACAGTATTGGTAGGCATCCGAAAAATTGAAACGCTAGAAGATAGAATTATTACGGAAGTCAAAATATTTAGTAAATCACAATCACACTTAGTCGCCATTTCTAAACAAGCTACTGTTGCTTACGATTTTCATTTAAAACAAAAGGCACCGCTTCCATTAAATTGGATTTATAACGAATCTTAGAAAACAGTTTTGGAAGTGAATGCTAACATCAATATCAGAGAAATAACAAGCCAGGATAACACAGAAGTATGTACTTTAATCACCACTGTTATGACTGAATTTGAATGTGTCGGGGAAGGGTTTTCTATCAATGATGCTGAAGTCAAATGCATGTCAGAAGCTTATGCAGATGCCCAATCTTATTTTTTGGTTGTAGAACTTGATGGTAAAATAGCAGGTTGCGGCGGTATCGGTCCTTTGAAAGGTAGCACTGATATTTGTGAATTGAGGAAAATGTATTTCTATCCAAACCTGCGCGGATTGGGCATCGGTCAAAAAGTACTGGATCTGTGTTTAGAAAAAGCCAAATCTTTAGGATACAAACAATGTTACCTTGAAACGGTAGCCAGAATGACAAAAGCTAAAAAGCTTTACGCTAAAAATGGATTCAAGCCTCTCAATCAAAATGTTGGAAATACAGGTCATTCCAGTTGTGATTCTTATTATATTAAAGATCTTTAGGATAATCTGCAGCTTTCTTGCAACTCATGCAGCGTTTCAGTATAAGTAATAAAAAACTGAAATGACTTATTTCCGTAACCTTTTTTTTTGGAGTTAACTTGCGCAGATTAATTATTGCCTGATTAATGTTTGTTCTTGAAGAATGAAACCATCGGTATCAGTAGCGGTCACAAATAATGAATCTTGTTCAAGGCGAATAATATCCCAATAAGTAGTTTGGAAATTCAGTATTTGTCCGTCTTTAACGACAAAAAACTTAATTCTCTCCAAACTTGGTTCCAGTTCCCAATTTCCAGATAAACTTGGATTGCTAAATAATGAAATAGTTATCATGCCACTAACACTTGATCTTATGGAATATGTGTTATTTGAATCTAAAACATAATCCATATTTATTGGTTCTAAGGTATTGTCAGCTAGTAATACTGATAAACCTGTTTCAAATCGCCATGTTCCATAAAATTCAGGTTCTATCAAGTGAGTTGAATTATTTTCAGAACAAGATGCGCAACAGCTTAAAATTATAAGAAGCTACATAATCGGTTTAGTCAACCAATCATTTTTACGGTGTTGTATTTGCAAATGGATTCTATCGGTAAACAAATCAATTATGACATCCGAACCTATAAAAGTTTCATTTATCATACTCGTTAATTAATTCTTCAGTAAGCGTTTTTTTATTAACTAATTTTTGATCGGTTTTAATAATACCACGTAATCGCTTAACTCTTGGTGATAACTGATTTGGTTTCAGTTTTCTTCTTTCATGTGTAATCAGTTTAAAATAATTCTCAATCATATCAGATAGACTTTGCCCCTTTTCTTTTGCATATTTTTTAGCAATTTCTATTATCTCCTTTTCTATAGTTAATGATAACTTGGTTTTCATGAGTTTATTTTTTTTAATAATACGCGTAATATTCTATTAAAACAACACGTATTGTTTTTTCAAATTTTTAAATAATACTTTTTAGGTAATGGCTATTTATCAATCTCATTTTTAAAAATGAGGATTTACTACGTCATATTCATAAATTCCCAAGCAGAACGATAGGTACCATTTTCTTCAATATGTTTAGCTAAGTTATTGAAAAGTGATATTTGAGAAAGGGTACTCAAATCACCAATCATAATCAATTTTTTTCTGGCTCTTGTCATGGCTACATTGAGCCTTTTTTCATCTTTAAGAAAACCTATTTCGCCTTGATTATTTGATCTGACTAAACTGATATAAATGACATCCTTTTCTTGACCTTGAAAGCCATCAATAGAATTTACGGTGACGTCAAAACCTCTGAACATTTCATCATCTTCGATATGATTTCTTAAATGTTTTACTTGCTCTGAATAAGGACTGATGATGCCAATGGATGCCCCTTCATATTGTTTTTTCGATTGAATGAAATGTTCTCTCAAAATATAATATTCTCCTTCGTTATATCGGCTCCTTGATTTTGCATTGAAGGACTCTTCGAATCCACAGCCACTGGTGTCAATCATCACCACAATTTGATCATCTTCTGGCAATGTCCAATCTTTATTATTTGGTGCAGATTTCAGTAAGCCGTTATAAAACATCTTATTTGAGAATGACAATATTTTATCATTCATTCGATATTGTGTATCTAACAAGTAACTGTGCTGAATAACATCGGTCATTCTAGATAATAATGTTTGATTAAGACCCAATGCTTTTGCTTCGTTCGATTTTACCATCGGTGAAAGTTGCAGGTGGTCGCCGGCCAATATCACACGTTCAGCTTTGATAATCGCATTCCAACATTCTGGCTCCATAGCTTGCGAGGCTTCATCAATAACGCATGTTTTAAATGACAAATCCTTAATAGATTTATCTGAAGCACCAATTAAAGTGGCACAAATAATCTGACTGTTAGAAACCAACCGATCGAGTAATTTGTATTCAAGGTCTCTTGCCCAATGTCTCAATTCCTTTGCTTCTTTATAAAGTGCATTTCTATTGAATCGTTCCTGTGCTCCAAAATTTCGTTTATATTTTCCCGCATGATTTTTCGCAACTTCAGCTTCAATTTTAACGCGTTTGATATGTTGCCATTCATCGTCGTTTCTTGCTTTTTCTGCTAATGTCAGATGGGTGAGGTTATCGGATATTCTACTGACGTTACCAATTCTTAAAACGCTCAATCCAACAGCATCTAATTGTGTCGCTAATAAATCAACAGCATTGTTGCTTGGCGCGCAAACGAGAATCTTTTTTTCGCTTTTAGCGATCTCTTTTATCAATGCCACCAAGGTTGTTGTTTTTCCAGTACCAGGTGGTCCATGGATAATGCTCATCTGATCGGAGTAGCAAATGTTCTTAAGTGCATTATTTTGTGACTCATTCAAATGCGTTGGTTGATGAACAAATGGATCTGACGGTTTGGTTTGAAATGCTGACTTTTCTGCTACACCATTTCTTAACTTTACCAAGTGCGGTTTCTCTGTTTTAATCAAATCTTGTATTGCCGCTTTCATGACCTTGTAAGGTCTTTCATCATGAACAAGTTCGATACATAAATTCGTATTCATGTTGGCGAGATCGTCCTTCGTAACGACGTTATCTCTTAAGATGACGCTTATCTTATTTTTTCTTATAAATGAAATGGTCCCCTTAAAATCAAATTCTTGTTTATGGCCGAGGTCCTTATAAATCCTACAACCCATACCCGTTTTTAATTTATGAGGCACATTGGTGTTTCTGGTTTTTTCGAATTGGAGTTCTAAGTATTCACCTACTGTATAAAAGTGCTTGGTCATGATGACAGGATACCATAGGATTCCTGCCTCCATTTTTTCTTTGATTGACTTATCTGCTGCTAAAGATCGATAGTATTTTTCTTCTTCTGTGCGCTCACATTCAATCGCTTCTAATAATTTATCATATCTCTCGACCATCATTTTAATTTCAGAATTTGTACCACTTAAATGTCTTTTAAAGGTGCAAGGATAAGTTTTTTTGAATTTATTTCAAGAACTTTTAAATCAAAAGCCTATATTGATATTATTCTTGAATTATATGGGCTTTTATTAAAGTGTAAACCTAAAAATAATATTAATGTTTAGATGCCTTCTTTTTGTAACATTTATAATCTTGACAATAAAAGCTGATTGCCAGGAAACAACATTAAGTAAGAGATTGGTTTATAATGCAAATAAAATAAAACAGATTAATGCCGTTGAGTCAGATGTCAATGCCTATTTTAAAAATAATGCAGCTCAGTTTGGTTTATCGAAATATGATAAGTTGGTTTCCAGCAACAGCAGAAAAAATCGCAATGGAACAACTGTTAAAAAATACCGACAATATTATAAAAATCTAAATGTCATTGGTGGTACTTATATTTTGCATACTAAAGGCAATCAAATAGAAAAGGGGAGCGGTTCTCTTTGGCCATTCATAGATATAGAAGTCGAGCCAAAGTTGTCATTTGATGATGTCATTCAAGATTGTGAAGTTCAATTAAAAAAGGCATTAACATTAACGCAAAACATTTATAATCCAAATACAATCGATTTTCAATTTGAAAACGAAGGGCTGTGTATTATCGACAAATCATATCCTGATTTTTCAGGGGATTACCGTTTGGTATATCAAGTGTCTGCAACTTCACCTGATAAAAGCGACCCAATAAATGAAGAAGTTTATTTAGATGCTTCTGACGGAAGATTGATCACACACTTTTCACACATTCATATTCATCAAGTTCCTGGCGTCGTTAAGACAAGTTACTATGGCGAAAGAGAAGTCATCATTGATTCCATAGCGCCTGACGAATACTTACTTCAAGATTTGTCGAGAGGTTTGGGTGTGATAACGTTAGATGAAGATTTAGATGTGTATGAACATGATCAAAAATATTGGGACTTGACGAACGAAAACTTAGATGAAGTTTCTGGTGATTTGCATTATGGCGCTTCTGCTTTTTATGATATGATGTTGGATCGTTTTGAATGGAGTGGTATCGATGGAGACGGCGGTGAACTGATTTCGGTTGCACATGCTGGCGGGAAATTTTTAGTAAACGCATACTGGGACGGCAGACGTGCACGATTTGGCAATGGCGATTGCGACAGATACAAACCACTGGTTACCTTAGATATTGTTGGGCACGAGTTTGCACACGGCATCACTGATTATACGTCCGATCTAATTTACAGTAGAGAATCAGGTGCACTCAATGAATCTTTTTCAGATATTTTTGGAAAGGCGCTAGAATACTATTATGACTACGATAATTTTACTTGGCTCATTGGAGATCAAATCAGACGACATGAAGAAGTCAATTTTATCAGGTCGATGGTTGATCCGAGAGACAGAAGTGACCCTAAATTTTACAAAGGCATACATTGGGCTTCTGGCAGTGGTGATAATTATGGTGTGCATACCAATAGCGGTGTTTTGAATCATTGGTTTTATTTACTTGTCGAAGGCGGTATAGGTACAAATGAAGTTGGTGAGCCTTATCAAGTTTTTCCAATCGGCATGGACGATGCCATAGAAATTGCATTTACAATGCAGTCATCTTACTTGACTGAAAATTCAAATTACTTTGATGCATTATATGCTTCCATCGAATCCAGTAAAGATTTGTTTGGTGATTTTTCTTTTCAAGAAGAATCGGTCATCAACGCTTGGAAAGCAGTCGGCTTATATCCGGGTATTAATAATTTGTTTGTCAAACTAGAATTGCCAAAAGAAGTGTATACGGCTTGTCCATCAGAGACGGTTTATCCAGAATGTTATATCAGTAATATTGGCAGGGAAAACATTCCTGCTGGAACAGAATTCGTTTTGATTCTTGAAGCAAGCGGAACAAATAAAGTATTTGAAGATCTGGTTTTAGATGAAGAGTTTGAAGTAGGGGATTCTATATTTTATACGTTTCAGGAACCGTTTGGAAAGTCATTAATAAATAATGGTTTTTTCGATATCAGCATTGAAGTAAAAAATGTGATTTCTGCATTATCAGAAGTAAGAGGCGATTATATTTCTTCAGATGTCGAAGGTGTTGATATTGAGCTCGTTTCAATTGACTTGTATAATAGAGATCCTTGTCTATCAAGCGATATAGATTTATTCAGATATCGAATCGAGAATAAAGGTTGTCGATCCATTGAAATTGGCGATTCTATATTTTTTGAAATCAAAACCGATAAAGGTGATCTTGATTTTGGAATAAGAATGTTTTTTGAATTAGAACCTGGAGAATCTACTTTAAGTTCGAGAGGTGTCAATGCCATTTCACCAGATTTTCCATCTGACATCAAATCATACAGTGTGACTTTGGTTCATAAAGATGATGACTTTGAAGAGAATAACTTTTATGAAGATGATATTGTTGAAGTTTTTCCGATTGAAAGAGGGTATAGTGAAAATTTTGAAGGCGAGGATCAATCTCACTTATATGTGCTTAATTCAAGTGACTTTTATAATGGTGATACAATTCTAAAATATCGAGGAAATAATATGCTTGGTATTTACGGCCAACAAGATCATTCATTTTATCGCAATTGTGAAAATGATATCGATTTCTTTGAACAGTACTTTTTTGAAACCAGAATTGAGTACTGTGTCGATGCTTCTGAGATGACAGAACCTATTTTTGAATTTAATGCGGTTATGTTTTTAAATGAAGATGAGGAATCTTTGTTGACTAATCATACCTACAGCAGTATGTTGCGTGTCGAATATGCAGATATTTCGAGCCAATTAATTTATGATCAACCAGAAGGATCTTTGATAAATCATAAGGTGGCTCTACCAGAAAATTATTCTGGTGAATTACAAATTGTCATTGTCACTTTAACCAAAGATGGAATATTTGAAAACGAGGACATTACTAAAGACAGAGATCTTGTTTTGATCGATGATATCAAGCTGTATGAGAAAAAAGACGATAAAAGAACTTATACAGAAGGTGGATATGTGATATATCCGAATCCAGTTAAAGATGTTTTGCGCTTTTCAAACAGTTCAAATCAGAAAATATTTGACATCGTCATTCATAATACAATTGGACAATTGATCTATAAGCAAAACGGCATTACAAATCAAGATTGGATAAGTACAGATGTGCTTTCTTCAGGACTCTACTTTATCAGTTTTATTGAAGATGATGAAATCGTAGATACTTCAAAATTCTTTGTTGCGGAATAAGTTCTTCTATTTTATTCTTTTTTCGCTCGCCGCGAGGGCATTCATATTTTTGTCTTGATACGTTTCTTTCACTTTAAGCTATAATAGAGAATTCTATTTATAGGAGAAACAAAAGAAGTAGAGCCTGTCAAATTTGAGTGGGTGGCGGGAGCGGCACAGAGCGCTGTCATAAATTTGACTTGTCTTTTGATTACTTTTTGACTAAGAAAAAGTAATACATAAAAAATAATAAAATGAAATAGATTTAGCACTCAACAGCTAACACGCCTGCTATCGCAGTTCATTCACTTAAAGTGCTTTCGCACTTCACTAAAGAGATTGTTCATTCATTCTTAATGCTATTATAATGAATTTAAATAAAAATAACTAAGGCCATCTTTTATAACGGTTCCAGATGTTTTCGATTTTACAGTTTGGCCACATCTATATTTTTATATTTAGGGATAGGAAAGAATGCTTTTTGCGGTGATAAAACTTTTAATTAGGTTAACCGTTTTTATGATTATGAGAACTATTAAAAGAATAACGAAAGCTGAAAAGGTAAATATGGGTGGCATCTTCATTGACCAACCCTTACCTAATATGACGACCAATCAAGTTGATCCGTTTTTACTGATCCATCATTGGGCGAGTATTCTTCAAGGCGGGCAATCTCAAAAAGAAGTTGGTGTAGGTCCTCATCCGCATAGAGGGTTTTCTCCAGTGACTATAATTTTTAAAGGCGCATTGCATCATAGAGATTCCTTAGGAAATGACAGTGTCATTAAAGCAGGCGGCGTTCAGTGGATGCATGCTGGAAAAGGAATTACACATTCTGAAAGACCGTCAAAAGCGCTGGCGGAGAAAGGGGGTGAATTTGAAATTATACAATTTTGGATCAACACACCATCAGGTTCAAAAATGAATCCAGCAGTCTATTATCCTAAAACAAAAGATGAATTACCTGTTATAAATTTTGACGAAGGTAAAGCAAGATTACAAGTCCTAACAGGACAATACGATAATGTTGAAGGACCCATTCCTCAAATGAGTCCGCTATTCGTAGCCAGATTGGATATGGATGCTGATGCGACCATCAATTTAGATTTAGAACAAGATCATCATGTTGTAATTTATCAACTCGATGGTGATGTAACAATCAATGAAAATCAAACGGGTCCAAAGTCGATGGTCATTTTTGAAAACGAAGGTGGAGACATCAAAATAGCATCTCATGTAGCTTCTCGATTGCTGATTCTAACAGGCAAACCGATTGGAGAACCTGTTGAATCGTATGGTCCTTTCGTAATGAATAATACCACTGAAATTATGCAAGCGATGCGTGATGCTCAAATTGGAAAAATGGGTGTTTTGATAGAGGAGTTTGAATAGTACAAATTCTTATATTTTTCTTTTTTTTCGCTCGCCGCGAGGGCATTCATATTTTTGTCTTGACACAAAAAACGAATCAATTCCGATAGTTATCGGAAGTCAAGGCTGTACCTATTTCTTAACGACAAATTAAATATAAGATGACTAAACAAGCGCAAACTCGCTTCGCTCAGACATGCCATTGTTTTTAACGTCATTTATATCGAATTTGTCTAAAATAGCTAATGCCTTTTTTAACACTAGTCCAATTAGTGAACTTTCAGAATTTAAAAGACGAACTGACACCTCAATGTTATAATAAAAATGTTCTAAGAAGTTTGCAACTTCGTTATACAAGGAGTTAATTTTTACGCTTGTCTGTGTTCATTTAAATAATATTATTCACAATAATTATTTAATTAAACAATTTTCCTTAAACTAGCTATTTGTGAGCTTTTGAAAGCGCTCCTCATCGTATTTATAAAACAGTTAGATCTTGCGAGACTTAGAAATAGCAAAACAAATAATTCAAAATAATTGGAGAGATGGATTTACAATTCCAACATCTAAGTTGTATCCATTTCAGTGGATGTGGGATTCTGGTTTTGTAGCTCTGGGCACTTCCACTTATGATATTAATATGTCTCTGCGAGAAATTGAAAACATGTTTTCCGGTCAATGGGAAAATGGCATGTTACCGCATATCTTATTTCACAGTGAAAAAGAAAAAACATATTTTCCAAATTATGATTTTTGGAACAGCAATATAAATGAAGGCGCTCCTAATTTTCCAAAGTCTTCAGGAATTACGCAACCCGCCGTATTTGGATTTATCTTAAATGACATATTGAAAAATCATTGGGAAAATGAAGATGTAAAAGCTTTTGTTAAAAAGATCTTTCCCAAACTGGTCAAATATCATCGCTTTCTTTATAAATATAGAGACCCGAATCAAGAAGGTTTGTTTTTCATTTTTCACCCTTGGGAATCTGGGCGGGATAATTCTCCGCTATGGGATGATGCAATGGATAAGATTAAAATTCACCCCGGCTCAATACCAAATTATCAAAGACGAGATACTTCTATCGCCGATGCGGATGAGCGTCCAACTAAAGAACAATATGATAGGTATGTCTATCTTTTGGAATTGGGAAAGAAGTATAAATACGATGGCAAACAAATCGCTGAAGAAAGTCCATTTCTAATTCAGGACAATATGATGAATGCCATCCTCATCAAGTCCAATAATAGTTTGATTGAAATGGCTGATGATCTCAAATTAGATTCCAATGAAGTGAAGGAATGGCAACAATTAAGTATGTCAAATTATGACCGAAAGTTTTGGAATGAAGATTTGGAAACCTACGTTGGATTTGATCTCAGATATAATAAACAATTATTACATCGTGAGATCGGCGGACTGATTCCACTCTTTGCTGATATTCCCGATCAAGCCAAAGCCGAAAAAATGAATAACTATCTTCAGAATTTATCAGATAGAGGATACTATCTATGCCCAAGCTTTGATGTCGATAGTCCAAAATTCGATTCTAAAAGATACTGGCGAGGGCCCATTTGGCCGCAGATGAATTGGATGGTTCATAAAGGGTTGCGCCAATATGGATTTAATGATACAGCAGACAAAGTAAAATCTGATCTTAACGAACTTATTCATAAATTAGGGTTCTTCGAATATTTTGAAGCACAGAAGCAAGTTGTAGATAATTTACATCGTGGTTACGGTGGGGATAATTTTTCTTGGACAGCTTCCAGTTACATACATTTAAATACAGCTGAGTGAACATACTAGATTACATAATCATATTTACCTATCTCATTGGCTTCATTTGTTTGGGCTTTATTTTTAAGAAGAACAAAACATCAAAGGATTACTTTTTAGGAGGCAATTCATTAGGTTGGTTTCCATTAAGTTTATCAACAATGGCGACCCAACTTTCAGCCATCAGTTTTATATCTGCGCCTGCATTTGTAGGTTTGAAATTGGGTGGCGGATTAAAGTGGTTGACATTTGAAATGGCAGTACCTATTGCCATGTTATTTATAATGTTGATCATCATTCCACCTTTGTTTAGAGCGGGCATTGTCAGTATATATGAATATGCAGAAAGACGATTCGATTATTCGACGAGGATGATTTTAAGCATTGTTTTTCAAATCAATAGAGCGCTGAGTACTGGTGTGATGGTATATGCGATAGCCTTCATTTTGCAGGCAGTTCTCAATTTGGATTTTGGTGTAACCATTTTAATCATCAGTGTCATTACGATTATTTATTCCTGGCAAGGTGGGATGAAGGCGGTTGTTTGGGGCGATGCCATTCAAATGATCATTTTATTCATTGGATTGATTGTGTGTTTAATATATGGTTGGTCCCATTTTTCAGCACTGG
>JABDKX010000170.1 GCA_013001975.1 Saprospiraceae bacterium
TGATCCAAATAACTTAAAACCAATTTTGTAAGTGTCTTTTTCTTCTAAGCTATAGATACCCCAATTTTTATCCCATTCAATGCTATCATACTCTGTTCGAATTCTTGCCAAGCCAATAGAAATATTTGAAGCACGATTTGAAGCTGCCCAATAGTAAGGAGCAGTGACATCATGCATTATCAAACTTACATCATTCAAAAAAAGTGGAAAACCAGTATCTTCATTCCGTAAAATTTGATTCATATTTCTAGATTCAAATCTCATTTCAATTTGTTCATAATTGCCAATAGGATCACCCGAAGTATATCTTGAATAAACAATATCAAAATCAATTATCCCATCTTGATCAAGATCCAGTTCTATATTACTTGGATGCCTTAACCTCTCTATTAAGTTCGGATTACAACCAAAACCCACAAGTGAAACTGTAATTAAAATAAATATCTTATGCAAAATAATATGTATTAATTGATAAGACGGATTTAAAATAAATATTGTTGATTTCCATTAAGAAAAATATACTATGGCGTATTATCGTTGCTTTTCACCCTTCCACCTGGAGGACAGTGTAACTTCAAAAAATTGGTATACATTGTTGATAAATGCAGATATGTCCCTTCGCCTTCTCTGATACCGTGAGACCGATTGGGATAAGGCATAAAATGAAATTGTTTATTATGCTTAATCAGTTCATTGACCAACATTTCAGCGTTTTGATAATGCACATTGTCATCACCTGTACCATGGATGTATAACAAATTCCCTTGTAAATTTTTAGCATATGTGATGGGAGAACCTGCGACAAAATCTTCCATGTTTTCTTGTGGCAAGCCCATATATCTCTCTTGATAAATATTGTCGTAAGTTAATTGATTGACAACTGCTGCCAATGAAATTCCTGTATTGTAAATCTCTGGATATCTGAATAACAAATTTAATGTAGCGGAACCACCACCACTGTGTCCCCAAACTGCAATCCGATCAGCATCCACAAAATCCCACTTTACAATTTCCTTAGCGGCCTTAGCTTGGTCTTCAATATTTATAATCCCGATTTTTCTATAGATTGACTTGCGCCACTCACGCCCTTTCGGCGCCGGTGTTCCTCGATTATCCAATGACATTCGGATATAACCATCATTTGCCATATCACCTGTATAAAAAAAGTTTCTGCCAACTTTATACCTATCATTTACTGTGGTGCCTGCTGGTTCTGAATACACATAAAAGACGACAGGATATTTTTTCTGTGGATCAAAATTCGTGGGTTTTATCATCCATCCATCCAGCTCAACATCATCATCAATTTTTACTTTAAAAAATTCTGTTTTAGGCTCTTCTTCTATTTCACTTAATTTATTTATAATGCTTTCTTCTTCTGTTAATGCTTTGTGATCCGGAATACTGACAAACTCTTTTGAATAAGGTGTATAATGATTAGAAAACGAATGCTCTGCATAATTACCGTTCGATGAAAATGAATAATTATGTGTTCCTTTTAATACCTCAGGACTGATCAATTCGTTTTTCCCTTTCCCATTTAATTTTGTTCTGTATAAATATTTTTGCGTTGCGTTATCAGGAGAAGCCAAATAATAGACATAGCCTTTTTTAGTGTTGACATGCTTTAAGTCGATAACATCAAATGCGCCTTTTGTAATCAAAACTTCTGGCTTACCATTTAAAGAGACTTTATACAAGTGTCGCCAACCATCTTTCTCTGAGGTCCATAAAATACTTTTATTTCCATTTAAAAAGCAAAAGTCATTCGTGTAATCAATGGCATATGGATTACCAACTTGAAAAACATCAACCCAAGCGTCATCAGATTCTTCATAGATAACCTCAATTCTATCTTTCTCCAAATCTACTTTATATAGCTTACTGTTATTTTGTTTTCTATTTAATTGTTGGATCAAAAGGTCATTGGTGTTCGGAATATATTCCATCCTCACCAAATAATGTTGAGATGGATCACCCGGAATATCTATCCAATTGGTTTTGGCATCGGACAATTTCACAACACCAACGCGACAAGCAGAAGGCGTCTCTCCTACTTTTGGATATTCCAATGGAATTAATTCTGAATAGATGGCATCTGTATTGTTTATCATATGAAACTTCTTAATACCACTGGCATCAATTTGCCAATACGCAATCGATTGACTATCTGGACTCCATCGAAAACCATCACGACAAGCAAATTCTTCTTCATATGCCCAATCAAAGGTGGCATTAATAAGCGATACTGAACCGTTTGTTGTAAGTGCTTTCATATTTCCATCAACCTCATCTTCAAAGTATAAATTGTTTTCAGAGACATAGGCGATGTATTTCCCATCTGGAGAAAATTTAGCAAACATCAATGATGATGGTTTGAGTGAAGTTCCAATTTGTCGTAAGGTATTGGTTTCGAAATTATAAACCCAATAATCACCTTTGGTATTCAGACGCCAAACTCTTTTGGTATTTGTAAATAATAATACTTTTTGTTGATCTTCAGAAAATGAAAAATGTGCTACTTGTAAAGGTTCTGTTTCTCTTTTTGGCGTCAATTGCGCTTTTGTTATGACTACATTGGCGTCATGATTAGGGAGAGTATAAGTTGCCAACTGATTATCTCCATACTTATAATAAGCATCACCATCTGTTGTCCAATTGATTTGGGCAATCAGATTGTAATTAAACAAGCAAAATAAGAGAAGGATAAAATAAGGAAAGGAATTCATATTCATTTTTTTATTGTTATCTGTATAATTTCTAAAATGGTTTAATTCAAGATGGTCCAAATAATTTCACGAATCATTAATCTCATATATTAGGAAGGTACTTTATTATAAATAAAAAATTAGCGATTGAGTATAAATTACTTTTTGTTTAAGACTGTAATCCCAAAAATAGGCGATTCCTATTTTTCAAAAAATTGGATTCTATTGCCATCTGGATCAAACACAACCAACATTCTTTTACCAGAAAGATTATCCTTAACGACGTCGCCATTAAAATTCACATCTAGTTCTATTAGTGAATCTACCCACTCATCAAATTTAGAAACATAATAACCAACTTTGAAAATGCCTTCTATTTTCGTTTTAATGGGATAATCTTTGAGTATCTCATTCTGGGATACTGCAGAAGTCAATTCAATTAATTCAATGTGCATATTTTCGCCTTTCAAATTAACTTGTTTAATTCCGCGATCTTCTAAGTTTACTTTGTTTAACACAGTTAAACTGAATACTTCGGAATACCAATTGACAGACACATCTATATCGTTGACGATTAGGGCGGCAAACCCTGCATCTGGAATCGGTAAAGATTTCTCAGGTGAACAACTTAGCAATACAAAATAAAAAATGCACAGTTTGGTTAACGATCTTTCCATTTATAATCAGTTAGATTAAACAAGAGACTCAAAACCACCATAGACCATACGTTCCGCATTAAATATCAATTTTGACGGATCCGTCAATGGACTTATCAAATCAACCATTCTGGGATCAGTGGCCACTTTCTGATTTGCGAGATCTCTCGATGCTTTAGATTCGAAAACCACCCATCCAAAAATGACAACTTCGTCATCACTTGCATCTAACACGTTTATAAAAGAACGTGTCCCTTCTAATTGCATATCATCACCTACATATTCATAATATGCCAATGCTCCGTGTTCTTTCCATATTTCAGCAACTTTAGAAGCCACATTTTTGTATTCATTCAAATACTTTCTCGGAATAGGAAGTGTAAATCCGTCGATGTAGTTTTTCATGTATAGGTTTATTTATATTTCAATTAATTATTCATAAGTTGTTCTATTTTATCAGGCGCTGATATCTTTAGACTTATATAATCGGAAAGATAGGATTAGTAAAGCAGCACTGAGGAATAGAAATATAAAAACCTGTGGGACATTAACACTGTAATTTGGATCTGTCACGGAAAAATCCAAATAATGAAAAGGTGATAAATATCCTAACCAACTGAGATTACCGCCAACTTGTGCTATAGCATTCAAAAAATAGGAACCAAATACAATACCTACAGTTATGCCCATAAAGTTTTTCTTTGGCTTAATCAACATCGAAAGAAAAACACCAATACAAGTGAAAAATAATATTAAAACAAGTCCATGAAGATGCATTGTAACGAAGACTGACCAATTTACATTTTCTTCTCCAAAACCAATAATAAATATAATGGCAGTAATGGTCTGAATTAGAAAGGCAGTTAATGCTAATGTAATTAACACCAACATCTTCGTGATGTAAATATTTTTTCTGGAAATAGGTTTTGTCAAAAGAAATTCAGCAGTCTTATCTTTTTCTTCTTTCGAAATTATGGTTGCGCCAGTTGAAGAAGCAAAAATCGACAGCAATACGATTATATAAATCCCATAATAAGTATTGTACATTCCCAATATGCCTTTAAAGGTTTCTGCATCAATCCCCATAGCTTTCAGCATTCCTTCGGGCAACTTACTCATCATGACTGC
This sequence comes from Saprospiraceae bacterium, assembly GCA_013001975.1. Taxonomy (GTDB): domain Bacteria; phylum Bacteroidota; class Bacteroidia; order Chitinophagales; family Saprospiraceae; genus RFSX01. The sequence continues at coordinate 4,493 of JABDKX010000170.1, forward strand.
CATGTCATCGCCCATGTCTCTCATGTATGGAAAAACAGACATCACTATGAATGTAAACGCAATGACAACAGCGGACCATACTATTAAACTCTTTCTATTCCGTTTTAGCTCTTTGAAGTATAAGTTCTTATTCATGATCATTTTCGTAATAGTTCATAAATATAGATTCCAATTCTGGTTCTTCTAAAATCACATCCAAAAGATCTAATTGGGACATCCATTGAATCAATTTATCGACAGAACCAACATATTCAAACGAGAGTCTGTTATCATACCATTTTTGTTTTTGGATGCCATTAGGAAATTCTAATCGAGATGGTTTTTGATTAAAAACTAAAACCCCCTTTTTCATTTGTTTTTGTAGTAAGGACTGAATATTTTCAATTGCGTTGATTTCACCATGTTTAATAATAGCCGCACGATCACATATGTTTTGAACTTCCGATAATATATGAGAACTAAAAAATATGGTAGTTCCATTCTCACGTTCCTTCCTCAGCACATCATAAAACACATTTTGCATCAATGGATCAAGACCCGAAGTCGGTTCATCCATTATCAGCAGTTTAGGCTTATGCAATAAAGCTTGGATAATACCACATTTCTTCCTATTACCAAATGACAAATCAGTAATCTCTTTGTCAAGATCTAATTCAAATATATCAGCTAACCTATCAACATCTGCATAATCATAAATGCCATAAAAACGGCAATGGTATTCCAGCAATTCTCTTGATGACATCTCATCATAGTAGTTAACTTCTGAAGGCAAGTAACCAATATCCATTCGAATTTTATGTCCTAATGAAGCTACATCTTGCCCAAATATTTTGGCTGAACCAGAAGTTGGGATCAACAATCCTAGCAATGTTCTAATAGCTGTTGATTTCCCAGCACCATTGGGACCAACAAAACCAAAAATTTCACCTGATAGGATTTCAAGAGATACATCTTTTATTCCAATTTCCTGTCCATAATATTTCGTTAAATTATCAGATTGAATTGCTGCCATAATCCGCAAGTTTTAAAAAAAATACCTTCACTTACGATCAAATGTACAGTCTTAATGTGAATATTTACATAATTACGAGGCTTTTACTGGAATCCTAAATGTATTAGTTCTTATTTACAACAGTTCATTGCAAAAAACTATATCGCTATTAATCTCGCATAAGCAATTTTAAAAATAAAATCGGCAAATCAAAAATAGAATTTGAAGCAGCTGAAGGAGAACTAATCGAATTTACTTATTCCATAAACGGAAAAGAAAACATAAAATTAGACTTAGATTTTAATGAATCTGACAAATTTGATATAGTTTATTAAATTTGTTGCAGCGGATTAATAAAGTCAATCATATTATTATATCATCGCTGTATCAATTTTAAACAAAAACTTTATCCATGGTCAAAATCAATTTACTACTATTGTCTATTCTGTTTTTCTCCTGTTCTGATAATAATCCAGACATGGGAGATATAAATAACGAATTTGTTGAAAAAATATTAGGTGGCTGGCAGCTTGAACGCATCAGAGTTGAAGGTGCTGATTGCAAATTTTTATTTGGAGACGATGTGCCAGATGAGTATTTAGCTGACGAAGTCGGATGCGCCAAACCACTTGAAATATTGGGAAATGCTTCAAGGTGTATTAATCTTGAATTTATGGCTGATGGTCAAGCCACATTTTTTTGGTCTGAATTTTCAAGTCAATCAGATGCCAACATTACATACGAAATTGTAGACAATGAAGTGAGGTATTGCTTAGTCAGTTCTTCATGCAGTGGCTTCTACAGACTTGTTGGCAACAATTTAGAAACAGAATCTGAATTAACCTTAGATGACGATTGCAGCGCCATATATGTTTTGAGACGAAAGTAAAAGTCTTGTACTTTAATGTGATTCAAACTTAGCAAAATATTTGTTTTCGATTTCGACGGTATGAAATCCGTTTGTGATCAAGGCATGTGTTACATTAAATTTATCTTTTAACATTTTAAAGTATTGAGCATCCGCTAAACTGGGTGCTAGGATACCTATGAAATTACTTTCCTCTTTGCAATAATGATTATGTAAATGACCAATGAGTTTCCATCCGTTATTAATCTCTTTTTCTAATTCTCGTATTATGATGGTTGGTTTAGGAGGCCATTCAGAGCCGCTTGAGCAAAAATAAACTCTCACTTTCTCAAGCGTATCATTTTTAGCAATGAAGCCATGGAATTCAGATGGAGAACTAAACATTGAAACTTTGTTTGCTTGATAATTTAATAATTGGGATTCAAGAAAATTGATTTGTCTTATATTTCCTATACTTCCAGTATGCACAAGCAGTGCATTAATCCTATCACCGTTCTTTTCATTATCCAACAAAGATTTGTCTAACGTTTGTATTGATTCTTTTTCAACTGAAGACTTAAATAATTCATCTCCCAATTTTAATTTAATTGAATCTCGGTAATTCTTTAATCCTTTTATATTTCCTAAGTAAAAACCCCATAACTTCTTCTCGTCCTTCATTTCCCAATAAACGAATTCATCTTGTCCGTCTTGCTTTAAAATAACTTTCTTTTCATCAGATATTGATCTGCTTTCAAACGCCTCAACTTCATTGATTGGATAATGATCAGCATCACCATAAATAACTTTCCATTCTTCACCTCGCCTTTCCCAAACAAAAGTATTTGGACCTCTGCTCTTAGTAATTGTCCCATCCTTTGCTACCAAAGAATCTATAAAAGTATATGATGAAATGGCATGATTTTGCCCAGGCGGAAAAATTCTCAAATCTTTCCACTCTGAATGAAATGTTTTTAAAGATGCCATAAAAGTATAAGCTGCTGATTTTATATTTTCATAATTTACATAATTTCCATCAACCAACATCGTATATTCCGGCCACAACAAATCAACTATGGCGTTAGCGTTCATTGAAGTATCTGCAGTGTGAAAAGCATAGACTTTTTCTTTCACTTGCTCGATAATGTTTGAAGTAGGGATTTCAATATTTTGTTTTTGCACGTGGCAACTGAAAAACAAACATATAAAGCTAAAGATCAAGTAAAAATCTGGTTTAAAATTTATTTTCATTTTCATTTATACAATAAATTATAATTATACATTCAAGTCTTCCTAGGTCACCCATTCTATATTACACGTAATATTATATATTTCATGATTTAAAATAGTTTAAATCTATTAATTCTTTTAACTAACAATTACTTCAAAAAGAATCCTTCTTTGAATGGATCATTAGGATTAATAATAAACGCATGTTGACCTGTGACAAATGCATTGCCTTCAACTTCTGGTATAACGGCAATATAAGGGCCATATTCAACTTCTGAAACGACAGAACCTGTAAATCTTGAACCTGTTATACTTTCTATGATCATCTTTTCTCCTATTTCAAGTTCATTTCTTTTTTTGTGAATGGCCATTCTTCCTGACACACCAGAACCTGTCGGACATCTGTCAACTTCACCTTCTGCAAATATGCAGACATTACGACTGTCAATTTGCTCAGACGAAGGATCGTTATCGATAAATATTGTTCCATATAAAAAGCTTAAATCGTCTTCAAAAGGATGTTCTATTTCAATGTTAGATTTAACAACCGCGTTTTTAATAGCCATGCCTTGTTTGATCAGTTCTGAATATGAGTTAACGCCTAAATCAAAATCAAAACTATTTTTTGCCATATCAACGTAAGCATAATATGCACCTCCGTAAGCTAAATCAAAAGTTATATTACCTAAACCATCGACATTAATTTGATTATCTAAGCTTACAACAAAACTAGGCACACAATGAAAACGAACACCGACGACTTTGCCATCAGCGACATTCACAAAGGATTGTATTCTGCCACAAGGCGCATCGATTTTTATCAAATTATCACCTTCGCTTACTTCAATCCAATTCATTTCAACGGCTAAAGTTGAAATGGCAACGATAGCATGTCCACACATGGTTGAATAACCTTCATTATGCAGAAAGATTATTCCAAAATCACCTTCTGCATCATTTGGAGGAACAAGAATACAGCCATACATGTCATTATGCCCTCGAGGCTCAAACATCAATGCTTTTCTAAGGTGATCGTATTTTTCTTTACACAATCGTCGATTGTCCAAAACAGAATGCCTATCCAATTTAGGAAAGCCTTCGAGTATTACACGAAGCGGTTCGCCTCCTGTATGCATATCGATAGTTTTTATTTTAATAGAACCGTCATGTGGCGTAAAACTGGTTTTCTTTAGTATATTTTGATATGTCCTATTCATTGATAAACTTTCTATGATAATAATTTGCAGCAGCTAAATCCTCTATCGCATGACCCACAGATTTAAAAACAGTAATCTCTTGATCAGAGACTCTACCCTTCTTTTTATCAGAACACAATTCATTTAAGTCAGCTTTAATATCAGTCCTATTAATAATGCCATTTTTGAGAGGTATTACGATGTCACCACTTTCTTTCAATCCGCCTTGATAGGTATCTACAAAAACGGAAGCTTTCTGAATGGTTTCATCATCTGCTTCACGTGTATGTGGTTGATATGAACCAACGAGGTCAACATGCTGTCCTTTTCTCAAATACGCTCCTTTGATAAGCGGCGTTGGAGAAAGTGTTGCACTCGATATAATATCAACTTTAGGTAATACTTCAGCAATCGAATCAACAGCAGTCACAATTATATCATCGCTGATAAACATGTCGGCAATTTTTTGAGCTTTATTTAAATTGCGACCCCAAACATAGACCGTTTTAATCGGCCTAACGGAAGCATGGGCGCTGATAAGATTTGGAGCCAATACACCTGTTCCTATCATCAGCAAAGCATTTGATTTCGGATTTGACAGATATGTTGAAGCTAAAGCAGAGGCTGCTGCCGTTCTTTTAGCAGTTAGACTTTTGGCATCTAAAATAGCTTTAACAACACCAGTTTCAGCATCTAAATAAATATATACGCCTTGTATTGAATCAATTCCTTTTTCTGAATTCTCAGGATTTACTGTAACCATTTTAATGCCTGCATTGATACCCGGATTCCAAGCTGGCATTAAGAGTAAACTTGTTTTACTATGACTATTTAGATTAAGAAATTCATGGTGATGTCTGAGCGGACTTAAAATCTTGTCATTAATAAAATAAGATTTTAACTCATCTATTAGTTCAAGAAAATTGGTTTCCTCTTGAATAAATTGAGCATTGATGTGAACTATCTGATCCATACCTATAAAAGTAATAAGTATTCGTCGTATACCAAATCAAAAGTCTTATATCAAACTGCCTAACATATAACAGATTTATTATGCGTGCGACTCAACATTCCTAAAGATGAAACCATCACGATTGAAGAAGGTGATTTTTTAGTGGTTTTATCTGAATATGAATTATAAAGAATGCGTTACTTCTCTGAGAGGTTAAAATTTAAATCTTCTTTATTGTAATATAAAATGGCTTGGCTTACCAGTATGTGTTACATATAATTTATGCATCGTCCTAGTGCAAGCCACATATAACATTTGCTGATCAGGTGCAGTATTATAATTTTTCGAAGTACAATAAGGGACGATCACTTGATCAAATTCAAGGCCTTTAGCCAAATGAGCTGTTGTAATGACTATGCCACTTCCAAAGGCTACACTGACTGCATTCAAAAGATTTATCTTATAAAAGTCTTTAATGGAAAGATAAAGAGCATCGGCTTGTTTCTGTGTTTTTGTTATAATGCCCAATGAATTATATTCACCACCATCAAATTCATCAATGCGTTTTTTAATTTCATTGAGTTCGTCGTCATTGGTTTTACAAGCTGTGACAACAGGTTCGTCGCCATGCCTTGCCAGCGCTTCAACATTGATATTTTGACTGATGCGTTTTGTAAACTGAGTTATTTCATATGTTGATCTGTAGCTTTTAAGCATCGTCATTGATGTAGCACCTGGAAAGATCTTTTCAATACTTTCAAGACTTGAAGAACTGAAAGGATTGACGGATTGATTAATATCTCCTAAAATAGTTTTCTTGCAAGCGTACAGTCTGCTCAATACTTGATATTGCACATAGGAATAATCTTGCATTTCATCAATGACAAGGTGTTTAACTTTTTGGCTGTAATTAAAGCCTTCTATTTTCATTTTAAAATAAATGAAAGGATAAACATCACTCCATTCATACTTGCTTCCTTTCTTTAACTTAAACAGATCTGGCCTGCCCAACCAATCATAAAATCCTTTATATAAAACTCTTGGGCTATAAGATGGAAACATCTTTCGAATGGTGATATGCAATTCAGTTCTGTCTTTGTATCGAATTTCTAGTTTATAGAATCTGAAAACATTTTCAACAATCTCACGGACAACTTCATTAAAGCGTTTCAATAAGGGCATTCTGTTATACTTCTCGAATGTTTCTTTGATAAACCACGAGGGAACAAGTTTACCTTTAACATAAATGTCTGTTATTTTAAAAGCGTCGTTTTGAAGAAATATATAATATTCATCGAGTTTTCTTAAGAGCTCTTTAGATGACTTATACTGAATACGTTCAATTAATTTTTGGTCATTTCTTTCCAGCAGTTCAGTAACTTGCTCAAAAAATGTTTGAAACTTTATTTGATATTCGAGCAATTCATCAGCAATTTCTTCAACGCTGGTTTCAGCTACAGACTCTTCACCAAGCTCTGGTAAAACGTTGGAAATATAGCTGGCGAAAACTTTATTAGGCGAGATAATCAGAATATCTTCCGAAGTGATGGTTTCTTTAAAGCGATACAATAAAAAAGCAATCCGATGTAGGGCAATTGATGTTTTTCCAGATCCAGCAACACCTTGAATTATGAGATGGCGTGCTTCCTCATTTCGAATAATAGCATTTTGCTCTTTCTGAATGGTGGCTACAATATTCTTCATCTTCGCACTAGAAGCCTTATTTAGTTCTTTTTGTAAGACCTCATCATGAATGGTCACATCGGTATCTAACATGTATTCCATTTCACCATTTCGAATTCTAAACTGTCGCTTTAGAAGAATATTTCCTTCAATTTTCTTTGATTTTATTTCGTAATATGCTTCATCTAATTCAAAATCATAGAATAGACTTGATATGGGTGCTCGCCAGTCGAAAACCAGATTTTTTTTACTTTCAGAATCTTGGAAGTTGTGAACGCCAATGTAAATATTTCTAGCAACTTTATTGTTGTCTTCTAAAAAATCAATGCGACCAAAAAATGCTGTATCCTTCAATCGAATCAGTCGTTTTCGATTTTCTATACTATGATTTCCTTGCAAGGAGTAATTTCGAATCACTTCGCGCATGGCATTTTTTTCAAGATTATCCATATCGCGTTTGTGATCTTGCATATGCTTGTGCATTCCCGCAATTTCATCACTCTTCCCCTTAATCGCTTGATTTATTTCAGTAAGCTTGTTGTCAACTTTGTTAAGAAGTTCTGATAAATATTTTTTCTCTTTCTGTTCTTCTGACATATACTAACAAACTCCTGAATATAATATTGTAGTTTTAATCACTCTGCTTGATTTATATTTTACACATAGCCTAAAGACCGTTTCAATAAATATGACCTATCACCAAGGTCCATTCCTAGTCACATTTATAAACTCGTTATCTTCCAATCTGTAAAGACCTCCACCTCCTCCAACCCATAATTGCCCTTGTCTGTCTTCATAGATTGCTTGCACTGCTTTCACTTTCAGACCCTCTTCCAAACTGAAATTTGTAAATGATTTTCCATCAAAACGATAGACACCAAAGCCTTCAGAAGTCATCCAAATATTGCCTTTACTGTCTTCGAAGAGATCACAAACTTCATCATCGCCAATACTATCTTGAGAGGTATAATTTGTGAAATTTGATCCATCAAAACGACTAACACCTCCATATCTTGTTCCAAACCACATATTCCCTTTTTTGTCTTCTAAGATAACATCAACCTTATCATCTGTCAATCCGTCCATGGTTGAATATTGCGTAAATGATTGTCCGTTAAACCTAAATGTGCCAAAGCCATTTGTGGTAAACCAAATATTGCCTTGGCTGTCTTCTGTAATACCCCAAGACGTACGCTCAGTTATAAAATCACCATTTACTTTACCGGGATAAGGAATGTCAAAGGATGCCCATTTGACGCCATCGAATCGATATATACCTGTTGATGACCCTGCCCAAATAACATCTTTACTGTCTGCAAAAATGCTCCAGAATCGTTTGCCATTAAAATAATTTTGATCTGAAAAATTTGTGAAATGTTTAGGCTCAACGTTATTCTTAGACCAATCATACCGGACTACGCCTAAGTTTGTTGCAAACCATAAATTATGCTTCGAATCTTGCGCAATACCAGTAACTTGCTGTCCTTCGAATCCTTGATCAACTGAATAATAAACTATACTATCGCCATTATAGTGTGCAACACCATATCCATTGGTGCCA
>JABDKX010000221.1 GCA_013001975.1 Saprospiraceae bacterium
CCGAGACAATGATCATGGGTTTATGGAGGTTGCACTCTAAAGGGATGATAAAAATCATAAAAAAACTGTATTAAGAGATGTAGTTTTGATGTTATCTAAATAAATGACCAATGAGTGAGATCAAAAAAACATGGAGTATAAAAGACAGTGTGGTCGTCTTACGAATATTGATAGGATGGCACTTTTTATACGAAGGAATTATAAAGTTGTACGATCCTGAATGGACATCCTTTGGGTATCTAGCATCAGCTCAAGGTCCGTTGGAAGATTTCTTTTTGGCTATGACCAACGACGGTATTATAGATTGGACAAACGGTTTGAATATAGCAGCTCTCATAATTGTTGGCCTAACCCTCACATTAGGGGTTTTTGAGAAAATAGGCGCAATCATCGGTATTGGTTTACTCGCCATGTATTATTTAGCACATCCTGCTTTTCCATGGTTAGACCAAATACGGGCTGAAGGAAATTATTGGTTCGTTAATAAGAATTTAATAGAATTGGCTGCTCTTTTGGTTATTTATCAATTACCAACGGGTGATTATTTCGGGTTGAATCGAATTATCAAGAAAAACAAAAAAGACATTAAAAATTAGATCTATGAAATGGACTAGAAGAGATATGCTCAAGGGATTAGTTGGCTTGCCAATAGCAGGTGGAATATGGTGGGCTGGAGCAGCCAATAGTGTATTAAGCAGTAAGGAACGTTCAGAGATCCTGGAGCGTCTTAATATAAAACCTTCTTATCCTACATCCTTGCCTTCAATAGATGGACCACCCATTAAAGTAGGTATTATTGGTTTTGGTATAAGAGGCGAACAACTATGCAGATCATTGGGTTTTGCTACCAAAGAATGGCTATCCGATATGAAAAAGGCCGCTGATGAAAATCCACAACATACAGTCTTGAAAGAATTCCTTGAACAGGATAAATTAAACGTGAAATTGGTAGGTGTTTGTGACGCTTTTGATAAAAGGGCGAATAAAGCAATTGAATCTTTTACAACCGCAGATAATCAGGTCAAAAGATACAGAACGTATCAGGAAATGATCGATAGCGGAAATGTAGATGCTGTGATCATTGCGACACCAGACCATTGGCATGCTCCAATGTCTATTTACGCATTGAACAAAGGTGTTCATGTTTATGTTGAAAAACCAATGACTCATACCGTTGAGGAAACATATAGACTTAAAGAAGCTGCCGAAAAATCAAATGCACGTTTTATGGTTGGCCATCAACACAGGCAAACATTGAGCTTCAAGACCGCTCAAGATGTTATTGAAAAAGGGACACTAGGTCATATTTCCTTAATTCAAACAAATACCAATAGAAACGACGATAATGGCGCTTGGAATTATCATATAGAAGAGGAAGCCAACGAGCAAACCATAGATTGGGATATGTTCTTAGGGACTGCACCTAAAATACCATTCAACAAAAATCATTTTTTCAGATGGAGAAAATGGTGGGCCTATGGATCCGGTTTGTCTGGTGATCTATTAACCCATGATTACGACCGCCTTAATTGTGTGATGAATATGGGAATTCCAGATTCTGTTACTGCTTCTGGAGGCGTTTATACCCATAATGATGGACGAAATGTACCTGACGTGCTGCAAGTCAATATGGAGTTTCCAAATTATAATATTGGCGCAAGTCAGGAAAAGGGAAAGGAAAAGGGAATGACCTTTATTTATAGTGCTACCCTTGGTAATGGATTTAGTAGACCAACAATTCTCATGGGTCACGACGGGACTATGGAGTTAGGTAATAATCTTACTATTTGGCCCGACAGCAGGTCAACAAAATATGCTGATCAGTTGGAATCTGAACGGATGAAACCATCCAAACCTATTTACCAATATAATCCAGCAGCTAATATCCCTGATGCTATTTCTTCTGCAACATCTCAATATTTTGCCGATAAAGGTTTGATGTGGACGTATATAGATGGCGTACGAGTAGACTCTACCTTCTTGCATCTCAGAGAATGGTTAAGCAGCATCAAAAATGGAGGGAAATTAAGCTGTGGAATTCAAGAAGGATTCGAAGAGGCTATTTCAGCTCATATGGCTGGTCTTTCATATAAATTAGGAAGACGGATCGATTGGAATGCTACTGAACAGATAATTGAACCAATTGAGGGAATTAATTTTGATGAGGTCTTACTGTCAAGTGTTTAACTATAGCGGTATTGGTAATGTAATTAATTAAGAAAGACATAGTTCAGTGTATTCAAAGGTATGCGCTATACAAGTTGTTGGCTGCTGGCTTTTTTTTCAATCGAATATATGTTCTTCATAATCTTTCCACCATTTCTCAATATCAATTTTCGGTTTTCTACAAATATATAGAGGTATTCCATTTTCTTCTGCAATTGCATATTTATGCGTAATTATTTTAACCAATTCTACTTCTTCAAAAACATATTCTACAGATGGTTTTTCGTTTCCCAGACTTATCCAAACATTTGCTTCTTTATTTCCGAAACCCCAAGCCCAAAAACTTCCGTGTCGGCTAATTGGATTTGGAAGGTTATATTTCTTACCTAATATTTTAAGAGCACCTGCCTCTCCATAATTCTCTGCCCATAAAACACAATTATTTTTTTCTTTAGGACTTAAAGATTGATAAACACTATCAACCAATTTTACTTGTTCCTCCCAGCCGAACATATCTGCATAATCTCCAGTTAATTCAATTCTTCCATTATTCTCTTCTAATTGAGAATATTCTACATATTTTTCGATTGGTAGAATTGGTGTAAGTTCTGGAATGAAATAAATGGAAGGAACTAAAGTTACAATCGCGATTACATAAACCCAAACTGGCTTTTTAGAAAGTAAAGATTCAATTTTAACTGCTCCGCTTGCAAAAAGAACAGGATAAATGGCAAAGACATAATACGCTTTAGAATTGAGTAGCCACATAGTACAAAAAATCACTATAGAGGCTATCCCAACTGCTCTGTATTTTTTTAAGTTTTTATCTATAATTAATGCGACTATACCGAAAAGACTTATAATTAGTGTAAACGGAAAATTTAATTGTTCTAGGGCAAAGTCCATTGGGTTTATTCCATTGAGTTGATTGTCATTTAGAGCTTGTAAATGCCTTAAAAGAGGAAAATCATTTTGTGCTTGCCAAACAACATTAGGTAAGAAAATAAGTAATGACAACAATGTTGAAATATAAAGCCATTTGTTTTTGTATACACGTCCTCTTTGATAGAAAAACAAACCAATAAATAGTCCAAAAGCCCAAACTAATATGGTGTATTTGTTCATCAATCCTAAACCTAAAGTTATTCCCAATAGAATCAGAAATATTTTGTTTTTTGAGTTTATGAATTTGATAATAAAGTAAAATCCAAGTGTCCAGAATAATTGGTCGAATGCAACAGGCTGGAATAAAGTATGGTTTCGATAAAATGGTAGGAATGCTAGGATACAAATTCCAGAAAGCAATATTGCTTTTGATTTTCCGCCAAGTTCTTTAGCAATTAAGCAACATAAAACTAGGATGCCAATACCAGCAAGAGTTGGAAAAAACCTTACTCCCAAAAGAGAATGATCGAATATCCAATAGGCTATTTTTCCAATTAAACCTATGAATGGTGGAAATTCCATAAATCCCCAATTTAGATGCTCGCTTACTGATAAATGCAGTAATTCATCACGATGGAATCCATAATTTCGATTTCCATACCATTGAATTATAAACTTGACAGCTGATAAAATCAGAATTATTGGTAAATATTTCTTCATTGGTTTTTCAGCTTGCAAGTAACGGTTTGTGTATGAAGCATAGAGGCGTTTAGCCACTATGATTTTAAATACTTTGTTAGCGGTATGTTTTCAATTTAATGTTCAAGATAAGAAATTTGACCGCAAGGAATCAACGTATACAAGTTATGGGGCGAGTGACCGATGCCCCAAACAAGATTTAATGAATCACTCTCAGTATTCTCATCTTTTATGGATTTTCCTTGAAGATAAGGGACGTCAATCTTTTGACCATTGATGAATAACTTCGAATAGTTTTGGCCACTTCCAAAAGTGGTTTCACCTATACCCGCTAAGTAAAAGGTATAATATTCTTTGGGCTGAATCGTTCTTTTCACAATTGGAGAATCTGTAAAATCGGAATTAAAATGTTCTTCTAATCCGATTATTCCAAAATTCCAAGCGTTTTGGAAAGTGTCAGGGGTGAGTGAGTCCGGTAGTACCCAATACTGATTGTTAAAGGCGGGATCTGGCAATGAGGTTGTTGGTTGTGAAGGGAATTTAATTTCCAGTTCAATTGGAAGAATAGTGTCATTATATACTGTGATTCTGAATTTTGAGCACCCGAATTCACCACGTTTAGAATTTGTATGCTTGCTTCCTGTTGGTCCCTCGTCTAGAATTTTGATGCCACGATAGTTCTCAATCTCAGTAATCTTGGATTGTGTGACTTGATTTAGGTCAGCTTGGGCTAGCTTAGATTGGCATTGCAACAACGAGCTGCAAGCCAAAAGTCCTAAAATTGAAAAGGCGTATTTAATCATGAGTTTATTATAATTATTGCTAACGTGTTCGTGCTTGCCTGTCGGCAGACAGGAATCGATGCACGACTAAAATACAAAGTTTCATATAAAAGACTTAACCGGTAATGGATTATACACGTTGTTGGCAGTAGTGTTTTTACAATTCCTCCACAAGTTGAATATTATTTCCGCAGGTATCGTTAAATACTGCATATTTCCATGTTCCCATCTTAGATGGTTTTACACTAAATTCTACTCCAAGTTTTGTTAATCTTTCATATTCTGCATCAACACTTTTAACATCAAATTGAGTGTATGGCATTCCGGCTTCCATCAGCTTGTCTTGATAGGTTTTACAAGGCTCAAAATGATTTGGTCCTGGTTCCAATAATAATTCTGGTCCATCCTGCCATTCTGAAGAAACCAAGGTTAGCCATCTATTTCCACCTCCTAAGGGTAAGTCCTTCTTTTTTAGGAAGCCCAATTTTTCTGTATAAAATTTTAAAGCTTTTTCTTGATCTCGAACGGGGATGCTAATTAGTGTTACTTTCATCTTTGTTTTATTTATTTCTGGTCAAAGTTCAGGATTTCAAATTTATTTTGCTTCTTGAAAATTGCTCTTTTTGAAATTCACTTGGTGATTTCCCCGTTTTAGTTTTAAACAAAGTACTAAAATAACCTAAGCTTTCAAATCCAACTGCAAAACAGGATTCAGTTACAGTCATTCCATTTATTAAATTTTCTTTTGACTTCTCAATTCGTTTGTCCATTAAGTTTTGTCTTGGTGTTAGTCCATAATACTTTTTGAACAGGCGTAACAAGTGATACTTGGAAACAAACCGAATATGTGACAGCAAGTCCAAATTTAAATTGGAATCATAATTATTTTCGATATAGTTTCGAATTCCAATTACGGTATTAATTTGTCTTTCGTTTGAATAAACAACGGTGCGAATTCTGTTAAGTTCCTTTTCGTAAAATGTCATAATTTTGTTTTCTCACATTACCGCCAACGGTCTCGGCTATGCGTAGTTGCGAAGCAATTACTTAAAGCCGTTGTTAGTTACTGTTTTTATTTTATAATCCATTTCTATGTACTAATCTATTAAATCCAATAGCGTGGTTAATTCTTTACCATAATCTATAAACGCAATGGTTTCATCTGTCCTGGCCAATTTAATTTTATCAAAAATGATTAGTGCTTCACCATTACTTTCTAAATGATAAATCTGGTGATTTTCGAAAAAACGAATGACTTCATCTGTAAAAAATGACCGAATTTCAGACTCCTTATTTCCCATGATGAGAAATTTTCTGGAAAAATCTGGATACATCTCAAAATCAATGTCTTTATAGCCCGTATATGCCATTACGCGATCAAATATTTTTTCTAATACCCCTTCTTTTTCCATTGTGAAAACGGGTATTTTTTTGTTCAATTTCAGGACCATTAGAGTCATATTAAACGTCTCAGCCGTAAAAGCTCCGCCCTCACTGAAAGTTACATCAGCAATTTCCCAAGATATATCTGAATCTTTAAATATTCCTTTTAGACAATTTGATTTGCGTTCGATAGGCCTAATTTCAAAAAAGTGAAATTTCTTTAAATATGTTGTATTCCAATCTACTTGACTTGTGTATTGATAATCTTTTTCATTAGCTAAATTTTGTAATCGAATTTGTCTTGGTGATAATTTTGCTACTTGATTATTTAAAGCAATTTTCAAAGCTCTATTATAGGTAGAGGACGAAACATGGGAATCCAGGCCTTTAATTATGACTTTACCGCCAGTGTTGTTTTGTGTCTTTAGGTAATCTACTATGTAATCCATATAGGTTATGCCTACTAAACGTGTTTCTGATAAATCAATATTAACATCTGCTCCAGAAGGAATTTGGGCAACCATCTTATCGATGTTTAAGATGCCTAAAAAGTTTGCAATCCCTTTAACTTTTATATCGTAACTGCCATCTGTATTCAAAACTAAATTTGAACCTGAGCGATAGACCATTTTAAAAAACTGAGGCATGGATGCCTTTGCCAATAGCATATGACTGACCATGGCCAATAATAATCCACCAAGTAATCCAATTAATAAATTAGTGTAAAGCGTTAAAATCATTGTGCCAACAAAAAATATTAATTGCTCGATTCCTTGATTATAAATTTGTTTAAAAACGGCAGGCGAAG
>JABDKX010000224.1 GCA_013001975.1 Saprospiraceae bacterium
TTGCTGTGTACCACTTTCCATTAAATGCGTAGCAAAACTATGACGTAAGTTATGCAACTTATGATGAAGTGGAAGTCCTCCCTTTTTCAAGGCTCTTTTAAATACGGCTCGCAAACTAGAACTTGAATATGGCTCACCCGATTTTGCCCCCTTAAATAACCAATAATCAGGTCTGTAATTATCCATATACGTCAGTAGTAAAGTTTGCAACACTTTCGGCATCATAACACATCTGTCCTTATTACCTTTTCCTCCTCTCACAAAAATTTGCTCACGATCAAAATTCACATCCATTACCTTCAAATGTATAATCTCTCCTGACCTTAAACCACAGCCATAGGCCATGTACAACAAACAAAGATGCTTGTCGTTAACAACTGAACTGAATAATATTTTTACTTCCTCCATACTTAAAATTTGAGGTAAACGCAATCCTCTTCTTGGCCTAACAATCTGTGTCAACCTAACCTCACTCCACCCTTCTATCTTTTTGTAATAAAACTTTATGGCACTCAATCGCCTGTTCACTTCTTGTACACTGCATTTGCTTTGACTCAATTCATTAAGATATGTTTGAATGAGATCAAAAGAACAGTCAGATGCATTGGCATGTGGCGGCAACCAATTGATATATGCACGAAAGGCAAAAACATATAGTTTCATCGTATTAAAACTATAATTCTCTCTAACAAAAACTTCAGCATATTTCTTGATGAGATTAAAGTTTTTAGAAGGCACATCTTTTAAGACATATTTCAGCTTATCCTTTCCATTTTTTGACTTAAACATAGGCTGCTTCACTTTCCAGGTCACATTTTCAACATATTTATAATTATATCGATCGCAAGTCTTCTTGATGCTTTCTACAATTTTTTGGTCTCTCGGAATAGTCCATATTTTTCTGACATTATCAAACTTTATTTCTGGCATTGACTTTATAAAATCTATAACTTTCGTTGCATGTTTAATTGAAATTTCTAACTGAGAATAATTTTGAATTATCGCCTTTATAACAACTTTACTCTTAGGATGATATTTTTTACATATTGATTGCAAGACATCATATTTCTCCAATGTCCAATAATTAAAATGAGATTGCAATAATTTGAGATTTATAGCATTTCCTTTACAAACCCAATTACTGTATTTCGAACTGTAATAAGAACCATATAACGATCTGAGGAAATTGATTGTCTTTTCTTCATATTTTACTTTTATAAAAAAATGCCCTCCTTGCCACACTATAGAAGGATATTTACTTTTTGTAATGTCTTCTTTTTTGGTTTCAGTGGCTTCAACAGATGCCTTCTTTACTTTTAAATGTGTTACATCCTTAGTTTCAGCATTGTCCAAAATATTATTTTCTTTATTTAAAGGAGACTCAATTTTAAATGCCAACCCAGATTTTTTAAATAAATGAAACGCTTCTTTGGTATATGGTATATACCAACATCTGTGAGTCTTGGAAAATTTTCTGAAGGGAACATTTAGAAGTTGATTAATGATATCAATGTCGTAGTCAAAAAATAGACCAATCCATTTTTTCTCTCTGTGAAAAAGTGGTTTTATAATAATCATAAACTGTCCTTGTAGTTGAAGAAATATTGTTTGACAATAATAACTGACATTCATGATTTATGAAAGATAAAAGTCGATCGCTAACGGATAAATTTCGAATAAATTTAAAATGTGGTTTTGTGTTTACCTTTTCAACAAGAAATCATATTCTTTTATAGCGTATGAAATGAAAAATAAATGCCCCATTTGTAAAAAAGTATTTACTGGCAGAACAGATAAAAAATATTGCTCAATTAAATGTAAATCCATTTATAATACCAAGCTTAATAAAGTGACATTCAATGCTTGTACGCAAACCGACAAAATATTACATCGCAACAGATCTATTTTACTTGAAATATTAGGCACAAATGTTCAAAAGAAAAAAATCAATCGCATGATTCTTGACTTTAAAAAATTCAATTTCAATTAGGTGACTGGATACTACATCAATAATCGCGGTAAGATATTTAATTACGTTTATGACTTTTCATGGACGATTTGTGACTCTTCCGACATTATTATATCAAGAAAGTAAATCCAGTCTTTAAATATTTGCATTGTTAATGAAAGCCTTCTTCTTTTCTACTCTTTCCAATAAAATGTATTATTCTCAGGATTAGGATCAGCTGGAAAATGACTAAGCGCGGTTACGCCAATAGTTGCCTTAATGTTATTAAACCTAGGTTTTCCAATCTTTGCAGAAAATTTAATTTCTTCTCCTGAATTAAGGAATTCATTTTGTGGTGTACATTTAATAACATGGCCACATTGTTTACAATCAAGTTTTGAACTTCCTGATGGCGATTGTACACTTCCATTAAAAGAAGAAAATTCTATTTCTACTGGCAGATTGATAATTAACTCGACAAATCTTGGAGCGTCATCATTTCTATGTGCAACAACAGTTTCAAGATAGTAATATTGACTAAGATCTTTAACAGATGTTCTGTCCATATCAATATATAAATCACATTGCGCCCTATTCATATTACCTTCAGATGCAGTTCCCAGATTTTCTTGTTCTCCTATAGGACAGCAATCATTTATACATTTACAAGAATATCCAAACATTACAATTGCTAGAATAGCTAATATTATATTTTTCATAATTAGGTTTTCATTGTTAGAGCACCTCCTTGAACAATCGTTACCAGAATCAATTAAAAAAATTACGTTTTTACACTCTCCACATAAACATTTATAGTAATTTGTTGTTTAAACTCCATGAAAACATTATTTGCATTTTTATTCCTCCTAACCAGCCAATTATCTATGGAACCAATAACCTTATTTGATTTCAATAAAGACTGCGACCTTTCTAATTGGTATGTCATGGATGATGTAGTCATGGGCGGAAGATCTGATGGGAATTTTCAAATTAATGAGGATGGATATGGAATGTACTACGGTAAAGTATCACTAGAAAACAACGGTGGTTTTTCATCAATCAGATATCGACTCAATAATCAAAATATTTCTGCATACACTACATGTAAAATTAGATTAAAAGGTGATGGTAAAAAGTATCAATTCAGAACAAAATCAGAGGCATATGATCGCCATTCCTACATATATCAATTTGAAACAAGCGGCGAATGGGAAACAATATCAATTCCGCTAAGTGAAATGTACCCTTCTTGGAGAGGCAGAAAACTAGATATGCCAAACTACCCTGTCGAACAATTAGAAGAAATAGCTTTCCTTATAGGCAACAAAAAAGCCGAAAGTTTCGAACTCCTTTTTGATTGGATAACACTTGAGTAATTAAGAGTTGAATGAACCTAAACGAAATAATTTTAAGCAAAAGGTGAATGAACGATCTCGTTCGTCGCCAAAGGTTTTGACCGTCGGAGGCGAAGAGTGAAGTGCGACAGCGCTTCAAGTGAATGAACTGCGAAAGCAAGTGGGCTGCTCTTTGCAAAAGCCAATCCGTTGCTAGTAGTAGGCTCCGCCTACGTCATCTAACGGAGGCGAAGAATGAACAGCGAAAGCAAGTGGGCTGCTCTTTGCAAAAGCCAACCCACCTCTGCCAGAGAAGAGGCGGAGACGCCTTTCTCTTAATTACAGCTTTTTTCAACAATTTTTAATCAACTAACGCTTAATGTAAGCACACGCAATTACACGTTGCTAACAACAAGGAACTACAAGTCAAGCTTGTCGAGAAATGGAGGGGACGCCTTTCTCTTATTCACAACTCATTTAAATTGGAAACCGACTAAGCAAAAGGTGAATGAACGATCTCGTTCGTCACCAAAGGTCTTGACCGACGGAGGCGAAGAGTGAAGTGCGACAGCGCTTCAATAAGCAAAAGGCGTCCTCGCCTCTTTGCAATGATACATGAGATGTGGCTTGCTAGTTGAAGGCTCCGCCTACGTCATCTATTGGAGGCTAACACCCTACGTAATCTAACACTTAATGCAAGTATAAACAACTCCAAGTCAAGATTATCGAGAAGAGGCGGAGACGCCTTTTTCTTAAGTTGCTAGTAGTAGGCTCCGCCTACGTCATCTAACGGAGGCGAAGAATGAACAGCGAAAGCAAGTGGGCTGCTCTTTGCAAAAGCCAACCCACCTCTGCCAGAGAAGAGGAGGAGACGCCTTTCTCTTAATTACAGCTTTTTTCAACAATTTTTAATCAACTAACGCTTAATGTAAGTATAAACAACTATCCGTTGCTAACTCCGCTGCTTTTAAAAGTAGGCTCCGCCTACGTCAACTAACACATAATGTAAGTATACGCAACTACAAGTCAAGCTTGTCGAGAAATGGAGGGGACGTCTTTCTCTTATTCACAACTCATTTAAATTGGAAACCGACTAAGCAAAAGGTGAATGAACGATCTCGTTCGTCACCAAAGGTCTTGACCGACGGAGGCGAAGAGTGAAGTGCGACAACGCTTCAAGTGAATGAACTGCGACAGCAGGTGGGCTGCTCTTTGCAAAAGCCAATCCGTTGCTACTAGTAGGCTCCGCCTACGTCAACTAACGGAGGCGAAGAGTGAAGTGCGACAGCGCTTCAATAAGCAAAAGGCGTCCTCGCCTCTTTGCAATGATACATGAGATGTGGCTTGCTAGTATTAGGCTCCCGCCTATGTCAACCAACAAAACTACCTCATCCCATTCGAAAAATGATACAAACAAATCCCAGCACACACAGCCACATTAAAACTGTGCTTAGTGCCATATTGAGGAATCTCTACAGCCAGATCAGATAAATTTATAGCATCATCAGAAACACCTTCAACTTCATTTCCTAATATAATGGCATATTTAGAATCTTTAACAACCCTAAAATCTTGAAGAACAGTTGAATTATCTGTTTGTTCAACACTCAAAATAACATAGCCGTCAGATTTTAATTGCGCTAACGTACTTGTAATGGATTCTGAATAAGTCCAATCAACTGATGATGTCGCACCAATAGCTGTCTTGTTAATTTCTTTATGGGGCGGTCTGGCTGTTATCCCACATAGATATAAATGATCAATGGCAAAACCATCACACGTTCTAAATATCGACCCCACGTTATGGGCGGATCGAATATTATCTAAGACAACAACCAAAGGCAATTTCGACTGTGATTTAAATGTATCGACATCTACTCTGTTTAGCTCGTCAAGTTTAAGCTTTCTCATTCAACTTATGCTTAAGAGCTGCTTTTACGAAAGCAACAAATAAAGGATGTGGCTTTTCAACAGTACTTTTTAATTCAGGATGAAATTGAACACCTAAGAAAAACGGATGACCTTCCAATTCAATTATCTCGATAAGGTTGTTTTCCGGATTTATACCGGTTAAAGACATACCAGCTTTTTCAAACTTCTTCGCATAAGCACTGTTAAATTCATATCTGTGTCGGTGACGCTCATTGATTTCTGTGCGGCCATATGCTTTATGCGACAGTGAGCTTTTCTTTAGTTTACATTTATAAGAACCTAATCGCATAGTGCCTCCTTTGTGTGTAACGGATTTTTGATCTTCCATCATACTGATGACAGGGTCACTTGTTTTTGGCTTGACTTCTGTTGAACCGGCCTTTTTTAACTTCATCACATTCCGGGCAAATTCTACGACTGCACATTGCATCCCTAAGCAAATTCCAAAGAATGGGATGTTATTTTCTCTTACATAACTAATCGCCCTAATTTTGCCTTCTATCCCTCTTTCTCCGAACCCTGGAGCCACCAAAACACCGTCTAAATTCTTAAAATACTTCTTAAACTCTCCAGTTTCGAGTCTTTCTGAGTGGATAGGGTAAACATTCACCCGACACTCGTTCGTCGCTCCTGAGTGGACAAATGCTTCATAAATTGACTTATAGGCGTCTGGAAGCTCATTATACTTGCCTATCAAACCAATATTTACCTCGTGTGTTGGATTTTTATGCCTTCCCAAAAATTCCTTCCATGCTTTGAGTTCTGGCTTCTTTGTTGTCTTGAGCTTCAACTTTTTAAGTACGCGCGTATCAAGTTTTTCTTTAAGCATTAATATAGGTACGTCATAAATCGTATCTGCATCAATTGCTTCAATAACAGACTTCTGGTCTACGTTACAAAACAGCGATAATTTCTGTTTTAACTCCTTTGATAGCGATTTTTCAGTACGACAGACCAAAATATCAGGTTGAATACCTGCTTGGAGAAGTTCTTTAACAGAGTGCTGTGTAGGCTTGGTTTTCAACTCTTTAGCTGCGCTCAAGTAAGGAATTAAAGTCAAATGAATATTCAAACAATTCTCTGTTCCAAGCTCTCTTTTAAGCTGTCTGATGGCCTCTAAATATGGCAATGATTCAATATCTCCAACTGTCCCGCCTATTTCTGTTATGATAATATCAAAATTATTCTTCTCTGCCAGCAATTGCACTCTGCGTTTTATTTCATCAGTAATATGTGGAATTACCTGAACAGTTTTTCCTAAATAAGCCCCTTCTCTTTCTTTATTTATGACCGTTTGATATATTCTTCCCGTGGTTACGTTATTATCCTGAGACGTAGGTGTATTTAAAAATCGCTCATAATGCCCTAAATCTAGGTCCGTTTCGGCTCCATCCTCAGTCACATAACATTCTCCGTGCTCATATGGATTCAAAGTACCTGGGTCTACATTTATATAAGGATCAAGCTTCTGAATAGTGACTTTATAAGATCTTTCTTGAAGTAATTTAGCGAGAGAAGCGGAAATAATACCCTTTCCTAGCGAAGAAGTTACGCCACCCGTAACGAAAATATATTTGGTCATAATAAAAATTAGGTTCAGCCTACAGAATTTTCAATACGGGATACAAAGGTAATCAAAACAATTGC
>JABDKX010000237.1 GCA_013001975.1 Saprospiraceae bacterium
CCTTAAAAGAATCCTTTCTCAAGCCTCCTTACATATCTTTGAAAATATTCGCTAATGGGTCTTTAAATACCATTTGATGTTGCAATATTTCCTTACTGATAACTTCAAATTCTGTAAGACCGTGTAACACGAATTCCATAAACGTTGGTACCAGTTCATGTTTAATATTTCTAGATTTAACCAATTTTTCCAAGCCAGGAACTGACATTAAATCTTTGATAAAACCTTCTTGAGTTTCATTATTGATTAAGTCAATTTGATTGCCTGCGCCAAACCATGCTCTGAGTGTGCCATAAGGATCTTTTTCATCTGTCTTTATAGACCTTTCAGGATGCGGGAAGTATTCTAAAAATAGCTTCTTGATAGCACCACTTATAAGGTGTAATGCAACATTGTAAGGGCCTTCTTGTTCTCCTTCATACACCAACTCAACCTTTCCTGTTATCGATGGTATGATACCCCAAAAATCAGATAATCGGGAAGTACCTTTGTCTTCATTGTTGACAAGAATTCTTCTCTCAATAGCACTGTAAAGATTTTCCATGGAAGATATACTCATACGAGCTGAGACACCACTTTTCTCATCTATAAATTCGCTTTCTCTGGCTTCGAAAACAATCGATTCTAATAAGTCTTTATGTAGGTCAGCGATTGTTATTTTCTCCTTTACCTTATCTGTAATTTGTATTTCTTGATCAGTAATTTGTTTAGCTATTTCAATCGTCTGTGGGTAATGCGTTAGTATTTGACTTTCGATTCTATCTTTAAGTGGCGTGATTATACTTCCTCTGTTGGTATAGTCTTCCGGATTGGCAGTAAAAATGAACAAGATGTCCAACGGCATTCTCAACTTAAAACCTCTGATTTGTAAGTCGCCTTCTTGAAGGATATTAAATAATGAAACCTGGATTCTCGCTTGTAAATCAGGTAATTCATTCAGCACAAATATAGACCTGTGAGCCCTTGGAATTAAGCCATAATGTATAACACGAGGGTCAGAATAAGGCAACTTCAGACTGGCTGCTTTGATAGGATCAACGTCACCAACTAAGTCAGCAATACTTACATCAGGTGTGGCTAATTTCTCAACATATCGTTGGTCCCTGTGCATCCAGCCTATCTTTGTATTATCTCCATCTTTTGCAATGATATCTTGAGCAGTTGTTGACAACGGATTAAAAGGATCATCATTCAACTCAGTACCTTCGATAAAGGGAATATATTCATCTAAAAGTCCAGTTGTCAATCGTGCAATCCTTGTTTTTGCTTGTCCACGTAACCCTAAGAATAATATGTTGTGCTTAGATAAAATGGCTCTCTCCAGATCTGGCAGCACTGTGTTTTCAAAACCCAAAATACCATCGTAACTGGTTTTGTCTTTTCGAAGATTGTTGATTAAGTTTGAGCGTAATTCTTCCTTAATACTTTTTGAAGTATATCCTGATTTTTTCAGCGCTCCTAATGTTGTTATATTTTTGATATCCATTTATTTACCTTGCTATTTTTATCAATTATTATTGTCTTCTCTTACGTTTATTTTCCTTGTAATCCATAAATATAAATTCACCTAATCCTTGCAGAGAACTGTAAAAAGCTTTGCCATTATTGGCGCGAGTAAATTTGTCCACGAATTGCACCAAAAAAGGATCTCTTGCTATCATAAATGTTGTTATGGGAATATCTAATTTTCGCGCTTTGACTGCTAAGCTTAATGTTCTATTTAATATCTTTCGATCTAATCCAAAAGCGTTTTTATAGTACTTTTTGCCTTTCTTTATGCAAGTCGGCTTACCATCTGTGATCATCATGATTTGCTTGTTCTTATTCTTTCTTTTCCTAAGAATATTCATAGCCAACTCAAGACCAGCAACTGTATTTGTATGGTAAGGGCCCACCTCAAGATAAGGCAAATCTTTGATGTCTATTTGCCACGCATCATTGCCGAATACGATGATGTCTAAGCTGTCTTTTGCGTATCGTGTTGTTATCAACTCAGACAACGCCATAGCTACTTTTTTGGCAGGCGTAATGCGATCTTCACCATAGAGTATCATTGAATGCGAAATATCAATCATCAAGACTGTACTGGTTTGTGACTGATAAAAGGTTTCATGAACTTCAAGATCATCTTGTGTCAACTTAAAGTTATCAAGTCCATGATTTATTTGTGCATTTTTAAGCGATTCTGATATAGAGATTTTATCCAGCTTGTCACCAAATTCAAAAGGCTTTAATTCTGAAGTAAACTCATCTCCATGACCCGTTGATTTCGTATTGTGTTTACCAGGTTTGGATTTCTTTAATTGATCAAAAATGTCATCTAGGGCATGGCGCCTCAATGAGATTTCCATTTTTTTAGTTGGTTGCATTCCCCCAGTGCCATTTCCTTGGCTTGTATCGCTGATATATCCTTTATCGATAAGATCTTGTATGAAATCAGCAATCCCGTAATCATCATCTGTAAGTTTATGTTCCTTATCTATTGCAGTGAGCCAAGACAATGCTTCAGAAACATCTCCTGCGGTATGAATTAAAAGTTCTTTGAATAACTTCAGCAGCTCCTCAAAAGGATCATGTATGTTCGTAATTTTTAATGAAGAAAACCGCCAGCCTTTCATTTTATTTTTATTTCAATTATGGATGGGAAGATAAAAAAACCATTAGCATAACACTTAAGGTTTTTGATTGTTTATCAAATTAATTCTTTTTTACTCAGAACCTGAATTAAGAGAAAGGTATTCAACCTCTTATCTGCGAAATATTCCTTTAATCTTCAAGTAAAGAAGCGAGGACGCCTTTTGTGTATATCCTGAATTTAGAGAAATGCTTCTCTAGAGATTATAAAACTAAAGAAGGATTCTGATAATTATCAGAATCCTTCTTTTGCTTTAACAGTTATAATATTAAATGAAAGTAAGCCACTTTGAAGGTCTTTGACCTCTCAAGGAATAACGCTACTTCAATTTAAAAGAACCATTCCCTACGTTGAAACCATTTTGGAACATTTCAATCTTATAATTTCCTTTAATAAGCTTAAAATTAGGGCTCCAATCTAAGCATGCTGTCATATCTTCATTATTATATGTCACTTCACCTGAAACTGTATATCTTTCAGTCTCACCAGTCAATTTGTTTGTCAATGAACCTGATCCCAATTCTTCAACATATAAAATTTCACCAGATGGCGATGTGTATCTGATGAAAAATTCTTTAGAACCAGCTGGTGTCACTAAGTTGGTTTCTGTTCTGAAACAAGTTCTCAACATTTCAACTTTTTTTGCACGCGCTTTCTCTTTGACGCTTCCATCATCTCTTACGTCATAGCCTTTTACTTCAAGGAAATTTATTTTAATAGACTCAGCCATATCAACTTTTGTAGATAATTGCTTGTTAGATTTTGTTAAATTTTCAGTCTTACTTGCCAATATTGTTTTGACAGAATCTAAGTTATTGATACGTTTCTTGTTAATGGCATTTTCCTGAGTCAGACTTTCATTTTGACTTGATAATGATGAGTTCTCATCTGACAAGTATTTGTTGGTTGACTTGAGTTGATTTACTTCAGCAACATATTTTTGCGCCATCTGGCTCATCTGAGCAATTTCTTCTCTTGCTTTACCCAATTCTCTTTCAGACCAGATCAATCCGCTGATTCTCTTTTTCTGTCTTCCCAGCTCTTCTTTTTGAGAGTCTATTAATGCATTTAATTCCTGATTATCACCCCTTAATTCTTCGAGTTCATTCAAAGCTGCTTCATAGTTTTGATTTAGCTCTGTGTTTGCTTGCTCAAGATTAGACATTTCTTGTTTAGTAGAAGAAAGTTCGCTCTTAAGGTTTGAATTTGACATCAATAAATAGCCAACCGCACCGATAAGTAATAAGAATGCAACGATGGTAAAAATTGAAAGATTATTGGATTTAGTACTCATGTTAAAATATTTTATTATACAAATATGACCCATATAGGCCATATATAAAAGCAAGTTAATTTAAAATGGGTGATTACTTCTATTCTGATTTGTCATTATATGGTTGAAAACCCTTGTAATATAACTGTCAGATCACTATTATTATGCGAATAACGGTAAAAAATATAACACAAATACTATTTATTGATATTGAAACTGTTGCCATTGTAAATTCATTTGCAGAATTAAATGATACAGCACAGAAACTATGGAAAGCTAAAGCCAATAAATGGATTAACAATCCTTTTTATGCAGGTGACGTACAATATGATTTTTGCTACAAAAGCAAAGCAGGAATTCTTGCTGAATTCGCCAAAGTAGTTTGCATTTCAATCGGCTATGTTGAAACAGGAAATAATCAAGTCACTGCTGTCAAAACGAAATCATTTTTTCATGAAAATGAAAAGGATTTATTAAATATGTTTAAACATTTTTTAGAAAATGATTTTGCCGATACAGGAATGATGTTTGTCTCTGGCCACAATATCAAAGAATTTGATATTCCATTTATTTGTAGACGAATGATTATAAATGAAATCGCTTTACCTGATATACTCGATTTGTCTGGTAAAAAACCGTGGCAAATTGATCACCTTTTTGATACTTTAGTAGCATGGAAGTTTGGCGATTATAAAAATTATACCTCCCTAGATTTGTTGTGCTTTGCAATGGATATTCCATCTCCAAAAAAATCTATGCATGGTGAAGATGTTCATGATGCTTATTGGCAAAATAAAGATTACAAAAGCATATGTGACTATTGTGAAAATGATGTGATATCAGTCGCAAGATTAGTAGCGAAATTATCAAAGATTAAACTCCATATAAACTGTAAATATGAAAGTAGAACCGATGTTGATTTCCCTGCCTTTTGATTTATAGAAGCCATTAGAATTATATTCATTTGGTTTATCTAAGATACTTTTAAATTGCTTGCTCAAATCAGATAATAAAAAGTATTTTTACCGCACCAAATAAATGAATATAATGAGTAACCATTTAATTGCCCCTTCAATATTAGCAGCCAATTATGGACATTTGGATAAGGATTTTGAAATGCTGAATGCTTCAAAAGCTGATTGGGTACACGTTGATGTTATGGATGGCATCTTTGTACCAAATATATCTTTTGGGCAAATGTTGGTTAAGCAAATGGCTAAAGTATCAAAACTACCATTAGATGTTCACCTCATGATTTGCGATCCAGAACGATATGTTGATTCATTCAAGGAATGTGGCGCTGATACGATTACATTTCATATTGAAGCAACTAATCACGCGCACAGATTGATCCAACATTTAAAATCCATTGGAGTTAATGCAGGTGTGGCATTAAACCCTCAAACCAATGTGGACACTTTAGATGATGTGCTTGAAGATTTGGATATGGTTTGTTTGATGTCTGTCAACCCCGGATTTGGAGGTCAGAAATTCATTTATAGAACATTAGATAAAATTCGAAAATTGAAAGCAAAAATTATAGAACGAAATTTAAATGTCAAAATAGAAATAGATGGTGGTGTTGGGCTACAAAATGCGGAAGCTATTTTAAAAGCTGGTGCTGATGTACTGGTCGCAGGAAGCAGCGTATTTAAATCAGAGAATCCACCTCTAACAATTGAACGTCTCAAAGCTATTGAAATTAATAACTTCGACATTTAATATTAAAAACTTTAATTCCTATACGATAGCAATAAAATATATCGTTTAAGAACTTTGTAAAACTAACTACTTCGATGAAGCAATTCATTCTTCTCACTTTTTCCTTTTTATTTTTTGGAACACTTAACGGTCAAAATACGTCAACCGTTTTTGGTGTAGTTAAGGACTTAGATACAGAAGAACCAATCGAGTTTGTTTCTGTATTCATCAAAGGAACCAATATTGCAACCGAAACAAATAGTTATGGTGAATATTCTATAAAAGTAGAAAGCAATAAGAATTTTACCTTAGTGCTCTCTCGGATAGGTTACACAGAATCAGAATTTCAAATCAAATCAATTCCTACCAATAAAAAGAGAAATGTCAATTTTGAAATTGCACCCAAAGTTTCTGATGTAAACGTTGTCATAAGAGGGAGCAAAATTGAAGATGTTGGAATGGTTAGAGAAGAGGTGACCGAATTTAAAAAATTACCGACAGCCAGTGGTAACTTTGAAAGCATCCTTCCTCATATCGCTTTAGGAACAACTGGTGGAACTGGAGGCGAGTTGAGTTCTCAATATAATGTGAGAGGTGGAAATTATGATGAAAATTTGGTTTATGTAAACGACTTTGAAATCTTCCGACCGCTTTTAATCCGAAGTAGTCAACAAGAAGGTCTCTCATTTCCAAATGTAGATTTGATTCGAGATGTCTCATTTTCTTCTGGCGGCTTTGAAAGTAAATATGGTGATAAGATGAGCTCTGTCTTAGATATCAGATATAAAAGACCGGATAAATTTGCTGCCTCTGCTTCTGTTAGTTTCTTGGGTGCTTCGGCGCATATTGAAGGAAGTAAAAAGTTAGGCGCCAATGCATACAACAAGTTAAGGTATCTTGTTGGTGCTCGTTACAAAACTACTCAATATCTGTTGGGCTCATTGGATGTGAAAGGAGAATTCACTCCAAACTTTGGAGATGTCCAAACTTTCATCACTTATGATTTGACTAAAGATTTGCAAATTGGCTTTCTTGGTAATTTTAATAAGAGCCAATACAATTTCATACCCCAAGAAAGAGTTTCTGCTTCTGGATTGTTTACTCAAGTATTACAATTAACAACCGTATTCGAAGGTCAGGAAGAAGATGGATTTCAAAATGTGATGGGAGGCTTGTCATTGACTTTCATTCCTGAGAAAGATAAAAACCCACTGTTTATAAAATTACTGGCATCATACTACAATAATTACGAAAATGAAAAATTTGATATTCTTGGGTATTATAGGTTGGCGCAAGTAGAATTTGATTTAGAAGGAGAAGGCGCTGTAAATGAAGTTGGTGTTTTAGGGGTAGGAACACAACAACTATATGCAAGAAATAGGTTGAAGAATATTATTTCAAATGTAGAACTAAAAGGTGGTTTGGAATTGCAATCTGAAACCAAACCCATTAACAACTTTATTCAATGGGGTTTAAAATATCAAAGTGAAGACGTTGATGACAGGTTAAGTGAATGGGAAAGAATAGATTCTGCTGGATATTCCATTCCTTTTTCTGAGTCAGAATTATTTCTAAGTGAAGTCATCAAATCTGAAAATGTAATAAAGTCTCACAGATTGAGAGCTTATTTGCAAAACAGCTTCAATATTCAAAAGGATGATCAATATGAATTTAAATTAACCGCTGGTGTAAGAGCTCATTATTGGAGCTTTAGTGGCGAGACAAACATCAGCCCTCGATTTCAACTTTTTTATAAGCCCCTTTCTTGGAAATCCGATATTACATTTAAATTATCAGGTGGTGTTTATGCACAACCTGCATTTTATAAAGAGATTCGAAGTCCACAAGGCGTCATCAATCCAAATATAAAAGCCCAGAAGTCTACGCATTTGGTTGCAGGGTTTAGTTATGACTTTGATTGGAAGAGCCGTAGTAACAAGAAGTTCAGATTTATTTCTGAAGCATATTATAAGAAATTAAGTAACCTTGTTTCTTACGAAATTGATAATGTGAGGATACGTTACTCTGGAATAAATGATGCTGAAGGATATGTCGCCGGTCTCGATTTACGTGTAAATGGAGAATTTGTTCCAGGTGCTGAATCTTGGATCAACTTATCGTTATTGTCAGCTAAAGAAAATTTGTTGGATGTTCAGCATCAGACCCGTTCATTTGGAGACACCATTGCGACCGATATTAAATATGTTCCAAGACCAACCAATCAAGCCTTCAGTCTTTCAATCTTTTTCCAAGATTACCTACCACAAAATGAAGACTTTAAAATGAACCTCAATTTAAGTTTTGGTTCAGGATTACCGTTTGGTCAAAAGGGGAATAATAAAGTTTTTAGAAATATCTTCAACTTTAAGCCATATCAACGTGTAGATATCGGATTTTCATATCAAATATGGCATGATTCGAAGCGAAAGAAGAGTCCAAGACATGCTTTCAGATTCAGCCGAAACTCCTGGGTTAGTTTGGAAATCTTTAATTTATTAGCCATTTCAAATGTGGGATCCAATACATGGATTAAAACCATTGGAAACCAACAATATGCTATCCCTAACTTCTTGACTTCAAGGAGGATTAACCTAAAATTTAAAGTAGAAATATAAGGTTCTGCACATTCACATCTTATTATATTTTTCAGTCAACTATTTATGGATTAATGAGGCACATTTATAAAGTCATTATAAATATTAAAAAAATTATGATTTATTGCAGCGTTATGCAGTTTTACTCCTTTATATTGGTGTAAAGAAAGAAAAATGAGAAATTCAATATATCTGTTAGTATTTTCTATGATGTTTCTTGGATGTTATGAAGACATCGACAACTCTACATCAGAGACTGTCACAGAAGTTCCGGATACCCAGATTGAAACAGGCATAACTGGTCAAATATTGAATATAAATGAAGCTAATTTCGCCAATCATACTTTAGAGGTAAATAATCAATCTTATAGTTTAAACAATACTTCTTTCTACTTCCATTTAGATCTTGCGTATAAAAATGGCCAATTGGTTTTTTTAAAAGAAAATAACAAGATAAAAGGCATAGCAAATCCTCTTCTAATTGAAAATGATGTTAACTATTTAGAAATAAGCCCTTTTCCAAATCCTGAATTATCAAATGTTCACAACAATGACTTAAATCAAGTTTCTATTGCACCTTCAATTGCTATTACATTGGATCAAGACGCATTATTAGATGCGGACCGAACTATAATTTCTGGATCTGTAGAATTGGAACACAGTTATTTTAATGAAGATGAAGTTTTAAATCAAATTGGCAAATTCGCCAAACATCAGGATGGATCTGCATTGGTTATTAATCCATCATTAGGCTTTTATATAGGTGCTTTAAATAATCAAGACATCACTTTAAATTCTAACTTAACATCGTTAAATTTAAATGGAACTGACTTTATAGACAAAGCGCTTTTTGTACTAAACAGATTTGGAGACTTGGAGCTGATCCAAGATAACTTATCGAATAATAATATCATTTCGATATCCTCTTTGGGTTTGTACATTGTTGCAGATTATAAGCCGGGCGTATATATGGAAGGTGAAATTTTGAAAACAGGCCACCGTGTTTCGTATATGCCAATTTTAAATGAAAATAATTTAATTTACTCGACTTCAAATGGAAAATGGGCAACGTATGGTGAAGAGGAAAATGTAGTTCAACTCAACATTTTAAGTCCTTGTAAAGATCAACTTGAAGTAAGTGAGTTAGCAACTGGCAAAGTGGATGCTGTGAATTACACAATAGAATTATCAGACGATTTGGACCTGGTTCAAAATATCAAGACGACTGTTGTAGATTGCAACGGAGATGCAGAAGTCACCCAATCAATCAATATTAAAGATGGTAACAATTCATTTATTTATGTATTCAATGAAGCAGAAATAAATACATGGATTCCAGTATGTAATAATGAATTTAATATTGCTGGTGTTAATTCATCATTGGATGAATCGGGACCATCATTTTTATGGTCATTTGATTTTGAAGATGACTTAACAATTGTAACCAGTTGCGAAGAATACGACAATGGATTCAGTTACTTCGTTATAAATGGTGAGAATCAAATTTATAATGCATTTGATGTCGTTTCAGATGATGAATCGACAAGTTTAAAAGCTATGCAAAATGAAGTAAGAATTCATTTTGATGGTTTGGTTGAAAGACAATATAATGAAAATGAAGTGAGGTTATTTATTGAAGATCCTAATTTTGGAAATAATGGTTATGCGATATCTTGTGAAAATTCGGCATTTGGATGTGGTATAAGCAACTTCAATGTCACTCACTTTGAAGATAATGCGAATGGATGGTTTAGAGCAAAATTTTCAGGTGTGATTTGGGCACAAACCATCAGTCCGCCAGTTGCAGGTAATTACCCAATAGAAGGGGTAATCCTAAGTAGAATTAGATAAAAAGAAATAAGCGAAAAGCAGATTTGGAAGAAGCTGATATTATAAAAGGATGTTTGTCGGGCAATCAAAAAGCATACAAAGCTTTGGTTGATACCTACTCAGCGTATTTGTTTGCGATA
The DNA here is from genome assembly GCA_013001975.1 of Saprospiraceae bacterium. Taxonomy (GTDB): domain Bacteria; phylum Bacteroidota; class Bacteroidia; order Chitinophagales; family Saprospiraceae; genus RFSX01. Next base: position 10,174 of record JABDKX010000237.1, read on the forward strand.
TGCAAGAGGTATGTGATAGAGAACACCTTAGCTCAAGATTGTCTGCAAGAATCGCTGATTCAAATTATAAATAAGATTCACCTTTATGAAGAACGCGGTAAGTTTAAATCATGGATGGGATCAGTCACAGTCAAGAAATGTCTTGATATTTTAAGAAAAGAAAAAAGACACATATCTGCTGAATTAGATAAAGTCAAAGAACCAATGAATGATGAACTCATCTCATTGAAGTTAGAAAAAGAAGATGTTATGCGTTTTTTAGAAACCATTCCATCTCAATATCGAATTGCAGTAAATATGTTTTTAGTAGAAGGATATTCTCATAAAGAAATTGGAAACTACTTGGGAATTACAGAAAGCAGTTCCAGGTCATTGGTTTCAAGAGCACGTAAAATGGTTGCTGAAGCCTTTGATAACGAAAGCATGAAAATATCTTTTTTAAAAAGAAACATTGAGGATAGTAAACTCAAAATAATTAGAAGCTAAATCCTAAAATTGAAGTTATGGGATCACTAAAAGATAATGAACAAGCACTAAAATCGGTTTTAAATGATCTGCAATTTAATGTAGATACTGACCAAGTGTGGCAGAATATTTCTCCACAACTCGTCAGCAGAGAAAAAAGTGATAAGCCATTTTGGTTTTTCTTTTTCACTGGCGTTGGGCTCATTACCATTATTGGTGTTGCCTTTTACTTAGGTACATATAATCCAAGTGTTAATCAGCAAGTGAGTGAACAAAGCAAGGATTCTGACAATATTATTCAATCAGAACAAATAACAAATAGCAAAGCAGGAAAACAAACAAATACCACAATACTAACTAACGATTCTAACAATACAGAAATAAATACCGAATCAATTACATCGACAAACAAAGATTTAGCAACTGAAAAAATATCAGAGTCTCATTCAGAAAATAATAAAGAAGCCATCTCAAAAAATCAACCAAACCAAAATAATCTTAATAATATAAACAACTCATCAAGAACTTATCTTGATACAAAAACAACT
>JABDKX010000250.1 GCA_013001975.1 Saprospiraceae bacterium
TGATATTGATGTACTCAGGATCAACAACTGAAAAAGAAAAAAACATTCTATTACCGAGCTCTGTATTCAGATACGGTATATCCAATACGGTAGAATTAAGAATGGTTCATGAATATAACATTCAAGAGTTCAGTAATGATAAAGATAAAGGGACTGAAGCCGGCATAGGGGATTTACAATTAGGAGCCAAGCTATTTATATTAGATAGTGAGAAGACGCAAATATCTTTTCTTTCGCATTTGGTGTTGCCAACAGGTAATACATTTTTTACACATGATGATTATGCGGTAAAAAACAAATTAATTTTGGGTCATGTGTTGGGACCTAAGGTTGGGATTGCCTATAATTTAGGTTACGATTACTTTGACGAAAGCACTTTCACATACTCATTTGCGCTCAATTTTAATTTAACAAAGGACTTACTAATCAGTATTGAACCTTATGGATCATTCGACGATGAAGGCGATCATCTTTCTAATTTTAATACGGGATTAATTTACTTGTTGAAAAACAATCTGCAATTTGATTTCTCTTTCGGATTAGGTATGAACAACACCATGAACTATACATCTGTTGGTATCAGTTGGAACATCCCAAGATAAATCTGATGAAGGATAATTCATATTTCAAAAAAGTGTTTAGAGTAACGGAAGCCATTCCGATGGGCCGCGTTACCAACTACGGTGCGATTGCTGATTTTTTAGCATTGGGATCTGCAAGAATGGTTGGTTGGGCATTGAATAAATGCGAACACTTAAGTATCCCTGCCCATCGTGTAGTCAATCGAAAAGGAGAATTATCGGGGAGGAATCAGTTTCCAACACCCACACTCATGCAAGAGTTGTTAGAAAACGAAGGCGTAGAAATTATCAACAATAAAATAGTAGATTTTGAAAAACACTTTTGGCATCCTGGTAATGATTTAAACCAAGAAGATTTTGAATGATTTCAGTGAAAAGTATTAACATTCTGAATACATTTATAAGATAATAAAATGCTGCATTGAGAATGTCTGAAATCCAAAGTCCCCATAAAATTATAAACCTTATTTCTGGTCCTAGAAATATTTCAACAGCATTGATGTATTCGTTTGGTAATAGAAAAGACACATCGGTCATTGATGAACCTTTCTATGCAAATTATTTGACCACTCATCCATTGCGTGACCATCCAGGTAAGGGCGAAATATTAGCAAGTCAGCCTCATGCGTTTGGTGAAGTTTTAAATGAAATATTATCAAAAAGTGTAGAAGTACCCTATCTGTTTGTTAAAAACATGGCGCATCATTTAGATCAATTGGATTGGTCATTTCTAACAAAATTTGACAACCTATTTTTAATCAGAGAACCCAAAAGATTAATTGCTTCTTTCGCGCAAGTCATTCCTAAACCTACTATGTTGGATATTGGCTTAGCGTTAGAATGGAAAATCTTCGAATATTTAGAAAGTAAAGGAAATAATCCCGTTGTTCTGGATTCGAGTGAAATACTAAAATCACCAAAAATCGTGTTAAGCAAACTTTGTGCACATTTAAACATGCCTTTTGATGAAGACATGTTATCTTGGTCAGCTGGCCCGAGAAAAGAAGATGGCGTGTGGGCAAAATATTGGTATAAAAGTGTTCATAAAACGACGGGTTTTACACAACGCAAATTGAGTGAGCATCCCTTCCCTGATCATTTGAATGAATTGCTTAAAGAAGCAGAAGGGTATTATAATAAATTAAAAGCGTTTACAATTAAAGCAGAATAATTATGTTACAAAAATTCGATCCAAGAAATAAGGAGATCAAAATATATGTGAAAGATGCCATCGTCGCAAGAGAAGATGCCAAGGTATCCGTATTCGATAGTGTCGTACAAGGAGGCGATGCTGTTTGGGAAGGATTGAGAGTTTATAAAGGTGGCGTTTTCATGTTGGACAGACACCTCAACCGATTAATGGATTCTGCACATGCTATGCACTTTGCTGATATACCAAGTAGGGAAGAAGTCACAAAGGCTTTGTTTGACACATTGAAAGCCAACGATATGACCGATGGGGTGCATGTTCGTTTGACATTAACAAGAGGAGAAAAAGTGACATCAGGAATGGATCCGCGATTAAACAATATGGGATCAACGTTAATCATCGTTCCTGAACACAAACCACCTGTTTATGATAACGCATCCGGCATCAAAATAATCACGTCATCGACAAGAAGAAATTCACCTAATAATTTAGATTCTAAGATTCATCACAACAATCTTATAAATAACATCCTAGCTAAAATCGAATCTAACGTGGCGGGTGCTGATGCAGCATTGATGTTGGACAACTATGGCTTTGCGTCTGAGTTAAATGGCACTAATATTTTTATGGTTAAAAACGGAAAATTGTTTACGCCTCATGCAGATGCTTGTTTGCCAGGCATCACAAGAGGGCTTGTTATCGAATTAGCAGGACAAGAGGGTATCGCATGTATTGAGAAGAACATTTCGCTGACAGAATTATATACGGCGGATGAAGTATTCAGTACAGGGACGATGGGAGAGTTGACGCCGATCACATCAATCGATGGCCGAGTGATCAAAAATTATAAAGGGTCAAAAATAAACCAACAATTAAACAAAGCTTTCGAAGCTGTTATACCAAAGTATTCAGTGAAGATAGATTAGCCTAAAACCAATGCACTTAAGAGTGCAACACCAAAATATATCGCAATGGTTTTTGCGCCATCATAGTCTTTGGCAATACGCTGACCGAAAATCAACATTAACAAACTGATCATTGAAAAAATCAGACCTATTTCAATCCATTGTGTAGATTCAGTCATTAGAAAATTTATTAACCCATAGGCTGATAATCCGCCAGCTACCAATTCGAAAACAGTTAATGTGGCGACCAAAGGACTGGTAAATTTTCCGAGGAATGATTTTTCGAAGTGTCCTTTTAACCAATCGACATTACCTTTAAAATCGAAGACTTTGTCAATTCCGGATTGTAAAAACACGATAGCCCAAAAGCAGGCAACAGCGCAAGGAAGAATAAAATTGAGGTCTAGTAAAGCTTTCATTTTAGATTTTTGTACAATGATTCTATCTCTTTAGCCAATGTACGATCTTTTTCTGTAATTGTATTTCCTGCGTCGTGTGTAGTTAATTTAATTTTGACGGTATTATACACATTGCTCCATTCTGGATGGTGGTTCATCTTTTCTGCAATGATGGCTACTGACGTCATAAATCCAAAGGCGGAAATAAAATTATCAAATTTTAATTCAGCATGAAGTGCATTATCTTTTTCTGTCCAAATCATAAGTTATACTGTGTTTTTATAGTATCTAAACTGGCAAACAAATCATCATAAGAATCGATGGCAAAATATCTGCAGCTGAACTCTTTGTCAGTATACGATTGATTGAAAACCTCCTGCAAATCAAATTTATCGTAACCTCTAGATTTCAAGTTTTCTGTTTCCCCCGAGGAAGATAATATCGCACCGCCATAAGCCTTAGCTTCACCATTTTCAATCAACAGACCAGCTTCCCAAGTAAACCAGCCATATCGACTGAAGTTTTGAATCAACTGTTCTTTTTCTGCTGTCCCATTAGGAGTTTGCTTTAATATCTGATAAATGATATCTGACGAATTAGATACGAAATGTGAAAAGTCCTTATCAAAAAACAAAGGCAAGTGACCTACGACATCATGAAACAAATCCGGATAACCTGTAAATGCTTGTGAGTGCCAATCTCTTACAAAAGTAGCTGATGGAAATATTTTTCGTGAAAGCAATTTGTAAAAATCTTCACATGGTAAAATTCCATTGACAGCCATTACTTTCCATCCTGTTTGTCTTTCCAGTTTGTGGTTTAGTTCTTCGAGGTTAGGAATATCAGAAAAGTTTTCTCCAAGTGATGCCATACCTTTTGTGTATGACTTGCAAGACACACCATCCTGTGCTTGCATGACTCCATCGAGTAATGTTTTCCAACGTTCTCTGTCGCCTTCATCATAGTTGTTATAATCAAAGCCTTTCAGCAGATCGCTGTCTTTTATGCTGTCTATATCTAAATCCGTAATTCGACTCATTTCTCTTCTAATTGTACAGTAAAATTACTTTTATTACAGCTAATGCACCATTTTGTTCTATAAATAGTAATAATATTAGAATAAAAGTATTTATATCAATAAAAAAGGATAAAAATATTCTATTATTGCATTGTAAAGTTCAATATTTCCGAATAATATTTCTTAATGATAGACTTAGATCCTACTGATAAAGCCATTTTAAGATTACTCCAAGAAGACTCTACCATTACCATCAAAGAAATGGCGGCACAACTTCATCTATCTACAACGCCCATTTTTGACAGAATGAAAAAACTGGAAAAGTCAGGCGTCATCAAAAAATACGTTGCCTTAGTCGACAATACCTTAGTTGGAAAAAGCCTCACCATCTTTATCAATATTTCCATCAAAGAACACGGCAAAGACGCCATCGATGAATTTATAAAAGAGATCATCAAATTTGATGAAGTTATGGAGTGCCACCATGTTTCTGGAGACTCCGATTTTTTGATCAAACTTCTCCTTCAAGATATTACCAGTTATAATCAATTCATTTTAGATAAGTTGGCGATCATTCCTAATATTGGGAAGGTGGAGTCTCGATTTTCTTTGAGTGAGAGGAAGAATACTACTGTTATTAAAATATGATTGATAATCTTCGGATGTAATTTATAAGAAAATCGAATTCAAAATTAAAGATTCAAAATTCAAAATTATTTGTTACTGGTAAGTAGAAACCTCTTTTGCGATATCATATTATGAGAGTAACCTATATTCTAGAGTCTTAGAAGCCAAGCCCGTCAAATTTGAGTGGGTGAACGTAATGAAGTCCGAAGGACCAAAGCCGAGAGGCTTTGATGAAGAGAACTGCGAAGCAGATGGGAGGCAAAAATCTTGTTTTAAGAAGTTTGCAACTTCGATTATTGTCGACAAGAGGCGAGGACGCCTTTGTCTTATTTTGTCCTAGGTTTTCTAAGAGAAAGGCGTCCTCGCCTCTTCTCATTTGAAGTATCACATCAAGAGGGTATTTAACCTCTCTTGGAAAACTTAAAACCACAATTGACAATAGATTACTATATTTAACTCTAAGATGACAAATAAAAAACTAGCATTATTTGCTCTAAAAGTTATTACTGTAATTGCGATTGCAGCAATTGTCAGCAGTTTTATTTTTGAGAATAATGAAGAAGGTTTCCGTATTCAAATAAGATGGTCTGCAAAAATAGCTGCGCTCATTTTTTCAGTGACATTCGCTACTTCAGATCTTCACTACTTTCTTAATAACAATACAACAAAGTTTCTTCTTAAGAACAGACCTTACATTGGATTTACATTTGGTCTGGTTCATCTTTATCACTTATTGACATTAATTTATTTGCAATATACTTTTCATCCTGTTTTTACACTAGCCAAAAAGTCTTCTCTTCTAGGTGGCGGTTTGGCTTATATCTTTTTGGTGCTTATGATGATTACTACATTTCCGTCCATCAGAAACAAACTTGATCCTAAAAATTGGAAGGCGTTACATACGATGGGGTCTTTTTGGATATGGATTATCTTTTTCAGATCTTATTTTAATAATGTTGTTGAGAAGGAGCGGTACTATTTTGTTTTTGGAGTGGTGGTATTGGCTTTTGCTGTTCGAGTAGGAAAGCAGATTAAAGATTCAAAATTAAAGATTCAAAATTCAAAATTCAAGATTAAAGATTAAAGATTCAAGATTCAAAATTAAAAATTAAAAGGCTAACTCCTTAAGTAGTCGAAGTTGCAAACTTCTCACAACAAAGTAATTTAAAATTTGGATTCAAGATTAAGATAATTACATATAGTCAATATTGAAAATAGAGGTTAAATTTTAGGAGTAAGTATAGAAGCCGAGCCCGTCAAATTTGGGTGGGTGGCGGTCACCGTCGGTCATAACCTTTGGTGACGACCGAAGCGGCACAGAGTAGAGCCTTTAATTTGACTTGTCTTTTGGATACTTTTTGACTAAGAAAAAGTATCAAATAAATAAAAGATGATTAAAATTAACTAACTCCTTAATTAGTCGAAGTTGCAAACTTCTCGAAACAGCGGCGAACAAATAAATAGACGGCATTAATGTCGACAAGAGGCGAGGACACCTTTGTCTTACTTTGTCCTTAGATTCTCTAAGAGAAAGGCGTCCCCGCCTCTTCTCATTTGGATAATTTTTAATCCGAAAACAAAACAGTATGAAAACCAACACTACCCTCCGGTACCCGTTCAAACGAAGTATTAATTAAAGAATCTTGAATGACAGTTATATATACTATAAATGAGTCCAGTCGTGTAAATCTAACTTTGCCTTCGAAGTCTGTTTGTCCGAATCTGGCTTCGTTGATGCCTTGAGATTGTGCTAATTCAGTATTGTATATAAATACGTTAGCACCTAAAATAGGATCTACAGTTTGGCAGTTGGGTGGGTCTATGCAATTATAAACTTCAACTTGTAAGTCGCCAAACTTTTGAACGGGCGTTGGGATCATTTCATCCATTTCTTCCGTATTACAGGCCCATAAAGTGAGGCAAAGGATACAAATTAAATGTTTCATAGATGAAAGGTATTTAAAATCGGATGAACGCGCCAAATTGAGGAACTATACCAGGCAGTAATTTCGTTTTTTAAGAAATCGTTAACATTTTAGCGCTATTATCTACAACGGCAGAAAATCTAAAATTTTAATATTGGT
>JABDKX010000019.1 GCA_013001975.1 Saprospiraceae bacterium
GTATTATTATTCTATATATTTACAACTATAATGAATCACCATTATTAATGAAGGAATCTTCAAATAAATATTTGATCTCAGCTCTTCTTTTAGGGTTGGCATTTCATGGTACATCCATATTTTTTACCTTGGAAACAACCTATGATGCTTTAATACATTTATTTTTTGCAGACCATTATGCAACCAGTTGGTTTGAACCTTGGAATTATAAATGGTATACGGGATTTACTGTTATGAGCTATCCCCCTTTAGTTCACCAATCCATTGCTTTGCTTTCAATAATTGGTGGATTAAAATTCGGTTTATTTGCTGTGGCACTTATAGCGATTGTTTTATTCATAACAGGTGTCTATCGGTTTTCTTTAATAATTACATCAAACCGAATCGTGGCTGGCTATGCTTCAATATTGGCTGTTTTTTCATCATCTTTTGTTGAGACCTTACATATTTTTGGTCAGTTGCCAAGCATAATTGGCATTTCGGTCCTGTTGCATGCCTTACCAGAAATATACTTATGGCTTAAAACTGGCAAGAAATGGTATCTGGCAACTTCATTATCACTTATTGCAGTAACTGTTACTTCGCATCATGTAACCCCGATATTTGGAATGGTATTTTTCATATTCCCGTTAATTGGCATGGTCCTTATGGATGAATCGCGGGAACGCATAGGAGACATGAAATCTGTGACATTCAAAACCTTTTTGTATAGTTTCTTCAAACTTTTTGGACGCATTATTAGCTTCGGTATACTTTCATTGGTAATAATTATTATTTGCATACTTCCATATTGGATAAACTCAAAGAACAATCCCATAACACAAATCCCTATTCCACATGGCTCGCGTGATAATTTTCTGGAGACCACCTCATCAGGATTGGTATTCTTTTTAATTCCTTGGGGGATTTTACTCGTGCTTTTACCATATATATTTTATAGATATTATAGTAAACGGTATTTATTCTTTGGATTGTCCATTACCATACTAACCATTCTAGGGACTGGAGGCACCACGCCAATTCCGCGAATGGTGTTAGGAGAAACAGCGTTTAACATACTTACCCTAGACAGGTTTACGCTTTGGGCTTCTATCATGTCGTTACCCTTACTCGGCGAATTTACTTACCGTTTTGCTGAAGGAGATTTGAAAGTGCTGATACAAAGGAAGTATGGAGCAGTCTATCATCGCATCATAGGAGGAATATTGGCTGGATTGTTTGTTTTCATGACAATCTTCACCATGAGTCTTGGCTATTTTCGACCCTCGCAACCTCAGAAGATAAAGATGCTTCCGATCGTAAATTTCATAAATCAGGATGACCATGATAAATGGCGCTTTCTAACTCTAGGCTTTGGTGACCAAATGGCTTGGTTAAGTGCACAAACCAATGCCTTGACGGTAGATGGAAATTACCATTCTGCCAGACGCTTACCAGAATTGACAACACGACCTATTGAACGTCTTGAAAATTCTAAGTTTAAAGGTGTTGCTGGAATTGGTTCTTTACAACAATTTTTAACTACACCAGAAAAATATAACCTGAAATATATTTTCTCCAATGATAAGTTTTATGACCCTATACTTTATTTCTGTGGTTGGCAACGGTTGCAGCAATTAGAGAATGGAATCATGGTCTGGGAACGTCTAAACGTTCCTCCTTTATCCTCTATCTTACCCAAAGAGGATGTTGCAAAATGGCAAAAGATCCTTTGGGGTACCATACCTATTCTTACTGTTCTGATCGCTTTCATTCTAAATGTTCAAATGCTATTGGTTAATGCCTTGAAAACAAGAGTTAAAAAAGCACCGGTATATTTCGATTTCATGACTAATTATTCCAATTTTTCAAGTAAATTATTAACCACAACACATGTTTGGTCAATAATCTTAGCAGGAATTACGATTTACAGTGTCTACCAATTCTATATAAAAAATGATTCGCATGTATCTCCTGAGAATGCAATCTTGGCTTATTATGATGCATTAGATTATAAGCAATTCGAAAAAGCTCATAAATTAATCAACCCAAAAAGCAAAATTCCAATTGCTCAATATATGTTGGAAATATCCGTAACAGATGGTTTATTGAGTAGTTATGCCAAGTTAGACGCAATTCGCACAGAAATTACAAACCAAACAGACAGTACCGCATCTGTTATTGTCAATACGAATTGGATAACGCCTCTCGAAGAAATTGAAAAGACGGAAGTTAAAAGAACGATTAAGCAAAACGGCCTATGGTATGTGGAGCCAGAAAAAATAAACAACGACCTACCACCAGACCAATTATTGACTTCTAACACTACTAGTTATTTTAATCAAGGCCGACGACGTATTACAACCGAACAAACACATCATGAGGACGTATTGAAACAACCAGTACTTGAAGTGCTTTCATCTAAATTAGTGAAATACGAAAACCATTATGTCATTATTGGTGAAATACAAAATATTGACAATGTACCTGCTGATGTTGTCTTAAAAGGCACCTTATATAACGACGCTAACAAGAAACTCGGAAGTTATAATGCGAAATATCATGTCAAGCACAAGCTTTTGCCTAAAGAAACAAGTTCCTTTAAAATAAATTTCGAAGGAATTGCATGGTCCAAGACCGAAGACTCCATTCCAAAAACATTTAATCCTGATGAATTCACTCCAATTGCGTTTGAAGAACAACCAACGAAGTTCAATTTACAAGTGGCGGGGAATGTATCAGGTTCAGATCTATACAAAAGCGCAGTTGTAAGCAGTATTGCCATTAACAGCAAGTCTATTGAAGGAGTTCTGTTTAACAGCGGATTAGAGGAAGTAACAATACCTCAATTATTAGTCTCTTATTATAGCAAAGACAAAACGATGCTATGGGTTGATCATCTTTTTATCAAAGAAGGCATTAAACAACAGCGCAAACAAGGTTTTGAATATACTCTATTGAAGAATGGAAAGATTAAGATAATAAATAATGCAATGAAAAACATCTTTGTAAATGGATTGCCTAACGAGGACATCTCAAATAAAATTGTACCAAACAGGATTGAAAATCATACCCATTCTGAACTACAAGAAATCAATCATCCGGAATTTGGTTTTATAAAAATTGAAACAAATAATTACATAGGAAACCCAAATTAATGAACCTCAAGTATTTTTACATACTGTCTTTAGCATTGTTTTTATTAATCTCGTATACTGCGAATAATAAAACAAATAATAGTTCCAATCTTCAACTTTTATCAACTTCAGAGCAATATGATGCTGGAAGCCTTGTAGAGCTGCAATTTTCGACTTCAGACAATTCAAAACCATTTTTGTATTGCTCTAATAGTTATGGCTCAACAATAGTGACTCCGACTCAAGAAAACAATAATCTAATTTATAA
>JABDKX010000026.1 GCA_013001975.1 Saprospiraceae bacterium
AATCAAAAGAATGAAAGAATTTAAACTCTGGTTAGAATTTGAAGATGTCGATCCGGGAAATTGGGACACTGATAATGAATTTGCAAATATTCATGTCGATTTACCCGATGGAAGACATTATGGAATAAATGTCTGGACATATAAATTCCTGGCAACTGCAACTAGAATGGATAAGAAGAGTGGTGAAAATCTTTATGGCCTTTACCAAACTCCACCGGACCTATTTGTAAAGGAATTGACCAGAGAATGCATAGAAAAAACAATTTCAGACTTATTACAAAAAGGGAATTTAGAGACCTTACTAAATTCTTCAATAATCAGTAATGAAAAATAAATATCTTTTTTCAGCAACCTGAATGGTTATTTCTTGATCTTTCCTTACCTGAAATTTCTTTAAGTGCCAAAGTGACTGCTCAATATGAAAAAAATCGATATCCGATTAGCAAATAGTAACGATGCCCAAATAATTGCCCTCCTTGGAAGAATAACATTTGCTGAGACATTTGGTCATTTCTTTAGCGATCAACAAGATCTTATAAACTATTTTGAAGCCACTTTCTCAGTCGAAAAGATTAAAAATAGCCTTGCCAAGCCTAATAATATCTATTGGATTTCTTTTGTTGATCAGCTACCTGTGGGTTATGCAAAACTAAAACTCAATTCAGGGTCAGAATTCATTGATTCTGACAACATTTGTCAGCTCCAAAAGATATACGTCCTGAAGGACTTCCTTGGTATGAAAATCGGTTATCATATGCAAAATCTGCTATTTGAAAAAGCCAGAGAACTAGGATTTAAAACAATTTGGCTCTCTGTTTTGAACAGTAACGAAAGAGCCATTAATTTTTATAAGAAAAATGACTTTGAAATAATTGGCAGTCATGATTTTACGATTGGAAAAGAAGATTTTGACTTCTCTGCAATGTGTAAGTATTTATAGTTTCAATCCATCGCTCATACTCCATTTCTTCCACCTAAGGATCATGATTCCATAGGATATGATATTGATAATTCATATCTTTAATAATATAATCCTGATTGAATTAACTGCTAAACTGCTGTTGCGATCAACAAAAATCGGCAACATGAAAACGATATATAAAGGTCTCTTTTCGTTTTTCTTATTTTCTATTTCAAGCATCCTAGTAGCTCAAGAAAAGAATTCTTTTTTCGACTCAAGGCACCGTGTCGGATTCCTTGTTGGATATGGTACACAGAATTTCGGTCAGTTATCCTTAGAAGTGCCATACGATTATGAGATCACTTTTTTCAAGGCGCAGTATTATTATGTATTAAAAAAAGGCCAAGAAATAAGTCTAGAACTTCTTGCACAACCTCAATTCAATCTTACCCAATACAGGCATATAGATTTTTTTTCTGATAAATCCAATGGATTTGAGGTTGGGTTGAATATTGGTGCTTTGATCAGAAAGAATCTTAACTCAAGCCAAATGAGTATTTATGCTGCAATATCCTCAGGGCCTCATTTTGTATCTGGCACACCCCAAAGGCAAGTAGAAGGGTTTGTATTTTCCAGTAATTTTATGGTCGGAGTGAATTTCAGGTTGAACAATCATACTTTCTTGGACATACGACCGAGTTTCAGGCATATTAGCAATCTAGACTTCAAGAAGCCTAATGGAGGTGTTAATAATCTCGTTTTAAGCGGAGGCGTTTTGGTTAATTTATAAGCCTAAAACATGCAATTCAAAAGGTATTGTTCTTATTAATTACAATAGCCATAATTTGCGGAACTTTCTCGAACTTATCCTTATAATTCCAATTTCTCGGCAAAATAATCACAGAAATCCTTCATGGTCGCTGTCATTTTCTCATCTTGGGTTGCCCTCTTGTAAGTCTCACTCATGGCCACAAGGGTCTGGTGGAAGAATTTCTTCATCTCGTCTACGGGCATGTCTTTGGTCCAGAGATCTATCCTAAGTGTTTCTTGTGTTTTGCTGTCCCAAACCGAAAGCATCATGGCTTTGGCTTCCTCGTTCTCAATTCCGCCATCTACTGCCGTCCAATTCAGTTTTTCCGGGATGCGATTATCGTCCAGTTCTACAGTGAGTGAAATTGTTGATTTGTGTTTCCCTATCATTATTTACGAGGTTTGAATCTAGATTCCTTGAATATTGTTTCC
>JABDKX010000054.1 GCA_013001975.1 Saprospiraceae bacterium
CTGTAGGCACGTGGTAACTAATCATTGGAGGATCAGATGCATCAACCCATGAAGTATCACCAAGCGCACCTCCCATGTTTACACATAGTTGGAATTCACTAGAGTAACCTACGTGATTCGGTAAACAAAGTGTATCTCCATTCAGTGGATTCAATCCAAGTGTTGTTGCAAATGGATCACCATTAATTGGTTCTATAACCATAGGATCAGGTGTTCCATTGCCATCTTTATCGGCACCGATAAACTTAGGAAGCACGATGTCAAACCATTGGTCTAAAGTAGCTGCTCCGTAGGCGATATATCCACCTGTACCAACTCCCCAAACTGTGATTCTACTACCATCAGCTTTGTGAGGGTTGCCCGCATCAGCAGAAGCTCTGAAATATCTTGCGCAAGTATTAATATCTTGTAATCCTCTGTAAGCGGCATTGATCAATGTTTCTGTTCTTTCTTGTTGACTTGTAGCGATTGGATTCCATCCTAATCTGTAATCAGCAATAGCAACGAGATATCCCATTTTTGCTAATCTTTCTCCAAGAGAAACGATATATGGATCTTCAATCGTACCGTTGTTGTTTCCATTAAGCAATTGAGGAAGGAAGTTTCCTGTGTGTAATAAGATGATAACAGGCCTGATGTCAAATGTATCACCAACTGGTTCCATTAAGTTCATATTTAACGGCCTGAAAGCAGGCTGTGCCCCAAGCAGAACTGGTAATACAGTTGTGTTAACCCCGTATATTACATCTGTAGTAACCTCTACTTCATCAAACACTTCGTCTAAGAAACGCTCTTGTGCGTTTAATCCCAGACATCCGATGCCAATGAATAATGTTAGTAAAGTGTAAATTCTTTTCATAGTGTATTATTTATTTAATTAATATTTTTTACTTTTTTTGAAAATCATATAGAATCGTGGCATAAGCTAATCTTCCTACCAATGGTCCTCCATATGTTTGATAAACTTCATTGTTCAACAAATTTGATGCTCCAATTTTAATAGTTGTATTTAAATCTTCAAGCTTATAATTTACTTGCGCATCCAACAACCCATAATCTTCAATAGGGCCTGTAAATTGCGGAGAGCCTTCAAATATAAAACCTTGAATCCATTTATAGTTAATATTGAAACCAAATTTATTGCCTCCTAAAGGAATATCTCTACCAGAAAAGCCAATATTATACTTATGTTCAGGTGTATTGAATGCAGGTATAATGTTATCGTCCACATCAGTATTTAGCTTATTCCAAGAATAATTTGTTGCCACTTTAAAAAAGCTGCCAATAAAATAATTTAGACCTATACTGACTCCTTGAGTGGTCACCGATTCTTTTGAATTGGCTGAATATCTATATGCTTGTACTCCCGTTGGAAATCCATTGTCCAATGCTAAATCTAGTCCTAGGTTATAACCAATGAAGTCATTATAGATACTATAATAATAACCAGCATCTACATATAATTTTTCAAATAGGGTTGTTCTGTACCCTATTTCGAAAGTTTTCACTTTTTCTGGTCTGATCGGGTCAATATTAAAATAATTTAAATCAGGTCTGTCTTGGATAAATAGAGAATCAATATAATCTATAAAAGATTCTATCTCAACTAAACTGTCGACGCCATTTAGGTTACCTCTCAAAATTGCTGGTCCAACATTGAAGTCTAAATATTGATCAGATAACGTCGGATTTCTAATAGCTGATGAAAATGATAATCTGAGGAAATTATTTTCGCCTGGCGTAAATACAAATGATCCTGCTGGAGATACCAAATGATTAAAATTTTGATTTTTATCCACTCGAACAGTCGCACTGAAAGTTACATTATCATGTAGTTTTTTCTCTAACCCACCATAAACACCATATTCAAAATTAGAAATACTGACACCAGTCGAATCAATAAAAATAGTTCCTTCAGATTCTGGTTTGTACAATCTGGCATTCGCACCAACTTTCAAATAATTAAGTGCTTGAGGTTCAAACTTATATTCACCATGAAGATGATAGAGTGCTGATCTGTCAATTATCCGCGAACCTCCTTGCCCCGAAGGTGTTGATGTAATTCTTTGAAATTCTTCGTTAAATCTTTCTGTTCCTGGTTCATAGAAATTATTAGTAAAGTTTTCGTTTGCAGAATCTACAATATTAGCAACTTGAGCGGTTTCACTGTGCCATACGCGCAGAGAATCCTGATATTGCATATTCCATGTTTCCAATGCATCATAATCAAAAAGGACATTGACATTACCCATTTGATCTACTTCGATTTCTAATTGTGGATATCCACTCGCATCTATTCTTGGAATTATGTTTCTCTTCCAATGATTAATATAGGCACCATTCCAATCTTGATTTGACTTGGAAGCTTTTTGCAATAAAAGGGCGGTGAAATATGGGTCATATGTATCACCTGCATCATCTTTTGTCATATATGCTCTTAAAAAGTACTTATCTTGTTTTCTAAATTCAATCCTATTCTGGAAAAATAAAATGTCCTTCAGTGCAAATCTGTTTTCTCCTTGATAGATTGTTGTTCCGTTACTGAAACTGGAGGAAAGTATTAACTCAGGTGATTCAAATGTTTTGTCGGGCTGCAATCTGAAATGAATGGACGCATTAGATTTTAGATTTTGCGTTTTGTATGTCAAAAGATCTTGCTCTTCATATCCTTGTCTGTGATATACACCCAATCCTTTAATATCTGGACTCCAAGGACTTCCTGAGCTTTGATCAAAAATACTTTGGTATTCATCACCATATGTATTTACAGCATCATATCTCCCAGGATTATCAACGCCAGTTTCAGTATCGAAAACAGGGTTTTTGTTATCTGCTTCCCAATCATCGGCATCTAAATAAGAGAAATTTAATTTATACGCTAACCAATCGTTGCCATTATCATTTGCCAACGCATCAGCGTATCTGAAACCAAATTCCTTCATTCCTCTTTCACCACCTTTTACATAAGCAGCTAATCCTTTTTGAAAGAATGGATTCTTTGTCTCCATACTAATCACACCATTAAATGCATTAGGCCCATAAAAGGCAGAACTTGCACCAACGATGATATCAACTTTGAGAACATCCAATTCAGAAGATCCTAAAAAGTTACCAAGGGAAAAGTTTAGACCTGGCGCTTGGTTATCAACACCATCAATAATTTGTAATGATCTCACTGGACTGGTCGAATTAAATCCTCTTGTATTAATGACCTGAAAACCCAAACTTGCTGTTGTCATATCAACACCTTTAAGAGCGCCTAATCCTTCGTAGAAATTTGAGGTTGGAGATTCTCTTACTGCTAACACATCGATTGACTCCACGGTTAATGGTGATTTCTTATTTTCTTCCGAAATACGACTTCCTTTAACAACTATTTCTTCAAGAACTTCGGAATCTTCCACCATTAATACTTTGATCTTTTTATCATCAACAACGGTGATAACTTGATCTGAAAAACCAATATATGAAACAACAATATTAACTGGAAATTCAAGATTTGTTGTGATTTCAAAAGTACCATCCCAGTCTGATATCGTTCCTTCTGTTGTTCCTTCAAATATAATGTTTGCACCAATTATTGGATCATTGTAAGCAGCATCTATTACTTCTCCTCTGATGGTTACTTGAGCTTGTAAAGCTGTAAAAACACAGGAAAGCATAACCGCACCTGCAAATAAATATTTCCTTTTCTTCATATATCGATTTTCATTTCTAGTTTAATATGCAATAATAGTGAAAGAAATATAATTTCCTCACAACTGGGGTCTCGTTAAAAATAACTAAGTAATTTAAATTATAGTGATATTTAAAAAACCTTTTGATCGAAAACACAGAATTTTTAGAGATTATATGTAAATAAGGGCTATTTCGAAGCTATTTCTTATTTAAATCCAAATAATAAGCATATTTATAAAGATCAAAATAAAATAAGTTGGGTTTTGGTGAGAGTAAATTTTGATAAATTTTATCTTTTCTTTTGGTGTAATAATTTAAAAGGAAAGGCTTAACCTTCCATTTCTCAGCTTTTTCAACAAAATCAAGCAATCTTGTATTAATTGCTTTGCCTTCTTTAATCATCTTATACAAATTGGTTAGACTCTCTTCAGTCTTTTTTATAAATACTATAGATTTTTCAAGACCTAAATGTTCGGTATGATTATCAATATGCATAATTGGAATGCCTTTATTATAAAGCTTTTGTGCCCAAAACAAATCTTCATATCCATATCCTTTGATTTGTTCATCAAATGGATACTGAATCATATATTTTCTTTTGACTAAAAAATTATTTGAATGAAATAATTGGATTGCATTTTGTTGTCTCACTGAAACTTTTTTCGATTCTCGTTTGAGACCATATTTCCAATGTAAACGCTTGCTTTTTGCTCTGGGTGGTTTTTTCGAATATCCGCGACCTCCAGCAATAATTTCATAATCTGGAATGTAAGAAAGATATTTTTTGATGAAATCTTTTCGGACAATTTTAGAATCACAATCTAAAAAAAGTAAATTTTCAAAAGCTGCAGATTTAGCCAGCCAATTTCTAATTCTAGCTCTTCCTAAATTTTCTGACAGTTCAGTATAGTTAACACCAAAGTAACTGGATAAAATTGAATTTTCGTGTTTGATATTTTTTGTTGATCCATCATCGAAACACAATATCTCAAATACGATTTTTTGTTTCTCGCACTGCTTCTTTAAGGCATCAACCAACTTCACTACTTTAAAGTTGTATATCGGTATCAAAATGGATAACATGATGCAAAGCTATTAAATTAAGTAGAAAAGACAACGACCAACAAATTCAATAGAAAAAGTATCAAGGAGAAATAACTTTGATCTTTTTACTTAGTGAAGTTCCAAACTCATCCTGCAAGGTCAAGGTATAATCTCCAGAATTTAAATCGACAGCAAAGTGATGAATCTCTTTTGTTGTGCCCAAGTAATCATTATTTAAATGCCAAAAGATCTGCGCATTTTCATCTTTATGATTGGCTTTGAATACACATTTTTCTTTTTCTCCAGATAAATTACGCGGAATATAAATAGTTGTTTCGTTGACTGGATATTGAAATTCAATATTACCGTCTTGTTTACTGTATTTAGCACACATTCTATCAATTGGCGGCAACACTGAATATTCCGGATGGTGTCGTTTATAATAATGGGCAGCTACGGGAGGCAATACAAAAAATGAAGTATCTCTTATGCTGCTTGGATCTCCACAATTTCGATAAACCAAATGGCCTGTGTGTTTATCAATTATTTTATGTTTATGAAAATGGCAAACTTGATTTGTAATGCATGATAAAGGCACATTTTTATATGAGATTTTATCACAATTTTCTTGTGCTATCATTCCAGACAAATTGCAAATTTGTTTTTCAACCATATCATCAAAAGGTTCTTCAAAAACTTCTCTAACATTTAAAAAATTATAAATGTCAAAAAGTAAAGGACCAGCAGCAGAAACACCAATTATATCAGGATGGGGCTGTCCATCAGAATTACCTACCCAAACACCAACTGTAAATTGTGGCGTAACACCAATGGCCCAAGCGTCTCTATTTCCATAAGAAGTTCCTGTTTTCCAATGAATAGGCATTGCACTTTTAAATTTTTCCCATTGCCCTTCCTGGTTTGGCCTTTCAACATGAGTCATCGCCTGAAACGTTGACCAAATAGATCCTGCATTCATAAATTTGGGATCATAACTTAATACATTCTCATCGTCGGAAATTGCTTTGTTCCAGGAGATCTCTTCAAAAGCATTTTCTAAATATTTGGAACTCTTAATATTGAAAGTTGATAAGGTTTTAGCCATACCAGAATATACCTGGACTAAATCTATAAGAGATACTTCAGCGCCGCCCAATATTAATGGTAAGCCATAGTGTTCGGCTTCTTTATTTAAAGTAGTAAAGCCTAACATCCGTAAGTCATTTAAAAATTTATTTACGCCATAATTTTGTAATAATTTAACTGAAGGCACATTTAATGATTTCGATAAGACTTCGTTATAAGGAATGGCTCCATAGTAATCGCGTGTATAATTTTTAGGACTAAACCCATTTATACTTATTGGCACGTCGTAAGCCAAACCTTCTGGCATTATTTGACCTTCATTTATTGCCAAACTATATAAAATCGGCTTCAATATACTGCCTGAACTTCTTGGCCTCAGCACCATATCGTTATAGTTTTCATGTAGCCTTCCATTTGTATTACCAATATAAGCAACAACAGATCTCGATTTGTTATCAACAATGACAGCTCCTGCATTAAAAATGCCTTTATCTCTATTGATTCGGTTGTGCCGTTCGACAACATGAGACAACATAGTTTGTTTGTCAAATTCAACAGCGGAATAATATCTCATATAAGAACTGTTGCGTTTAACATGTTCCAAGAAATGAGGTGCCAGATTTGGCAGTGGTTCAGGTCTTGGTACAATGGGTTCAAGTAAACTTAATTCATAAGTCATCTTGTCAATCACATTCTGCTCATGTAATTGCAAAAGCAATTTGTTACGCTTTGCTAAAAGACGATTTCTGTTTTTACCTGGATGAATTAACGATGGTGCATTAGGCAATACTGCCAGCATACAAGATTCTGCCCAACTTAAATGCTCTGGTGACTTTCCTAAATAACGCCAAGAAGCCGTTTCTAATCCGACAATATTCCCACCAAACGGTGCATGGGTACAATACTGTTTCAAGATATATTCCTTCGAATATTTGGTTTCATATTTTAAAGCACCAAATATTTCAAACGCTTTTCTAAAGATGGTCCTTCGAGCATGAGGGTTTTCCATCCGCATCAATTGCATCGTAATAGTGCTGCCACCACTGACAACCTTTTGGTGTTTGACATTTAAATAAATTGCTCTTAAAAATGCTTTCACATCAAATCCAATATGATCATAAAATGATTTGTCTTCAAATGTTAAAATGGCTTTTTCAAATTTAGCAGGAATCGTATCCAACATGGGAAATCTCCATTGTTCATCAGATGCAATCCTTGCGCCTAGTAATTCATCATTTTTATCAAAAAGAACAAAGGAATGCAGTTTATTATCCAAAGGATTATCGGTTGGCATTAATAGCCAAAACACTAAAATAAAAAGCAGACCATATGTAAATTTAATTGCCTTCATTCCTACTTTGTTATTTGCACCCAGTTGCCTTCGTGACTCACTGAGATTTCTTTGTCATACATGGCTTCACAAACTATATTCGGCATAAAGAATTCTCCGGTGTAGGTAGCACTGATATCCACTGAGATTGTAATTGATTCGCCGCCATTTAAATCAAAAAAAGTATATACTCTATCGTCTCTGATATCTTGAAAATCAAATTTCTGATTGTTCTGAGATCCCATATCTCCCAACCTCATATTTTGAATTTCCCAGCCTGAAGGCAAAGTATGATTTAATGCTAATTCGTCATATCTCTGACCTGTAGAAGAAACATTTTTAACCTTGATTTGAATTATAAAATCCTTTCCTTGTTTTAATAAAATTGGATCAATTGGCTTACCAACATCATCTGTATATTTAACATCCATTTTTAACCCTTTCGCATAGGATGGAGACGGGCTTGGCAACGGTTTCCCTGAATTTAAAATTCTCACATAGAGTGGATTATTTGAATTGTTTTCAAAACTAAAATTATGGCTATCTGAATCATTGACATTCAAACTATATATATCTAAAGCTTCTCCAGATGTATGTTTAACATTCATGTCAGCGTCAAATTTGAAATTATATATTATATCTCCCTTTTCTAAACCTCCAATATATTGCGTCAGCGACATCAAACCAAAAGCCAAAGCTTGTGTATTATACCATTTTGTCGAAGACAATTTTTCAGCAATAGAAATGCCTAATTTAAATGCTTCCTTTTCATCACCGATGTATTGCAAACACATCAACATTAAAGAACGATCCCTGAGCTTGGATCCATAGCTATAGCCTAATTCGTTAAATTCATCAACAGTAAAGTCTAAGTTTTCAATTAAATTTTTTGCAACGTTCTTTTGACCAACTAAGGCATATGAGGCTGACAATAGACAGGCTACCGTATTATTCAATTTAGGTTGAGATCGCAAATAATTCATGGCGCTTAAATCTGGGCTACCTGCCAATACTAACGTAAACAATCTATATGCTTGATCAATTTGATTATAATATCTTGAAGAATATTTAAATTTTTGGCTTTGGCGTTTTTGAAATGCCGTCCAATTCTTAATAAATTGATCATTGACATAGTATCCTTTTTTTATTGCTTCAAGTAAAAAGTGTCCTGCGTAGGAAGTTCCCCATGAGTTGGCATCAGCACTTCCTGGCCAATAAGACAATCCACCACTGGTTGTTTGAAATCCCACCAATCGTCGTATACCAGCTTCTACATTAATGCGAATTTTATTTTTTTCTTCTTCAGTTTGATTGGAAACTTGACTAAGATAGAGCTGAGGAAAAACAGAAGACGTGGTCTGCTCAACACATCCATAAGGATATTTGATCAAGTATGCGAGCCTTTTTTTAAGATCAAACGCAGGAAATTGGCTTATTTCCAAGACAGCTTCATTTGATCCACTTATTCCAACATTGCCAAATGCAGCACTCCATTTTTCACCAGGTTGCACCAATTCACTTTCAACGATTGTTTTGATCGGACTTGGATTTCTAATTTCAATTTCAACTTCATCTTTTGCTTCAAAGTTATTAGCTGTTGCATCAAATTTAAACTTAGATATTCCTGTCAACTCCCCTACTTTATATTTGAAATTTGTCATTTGATCGCCTTGTCTTTCAAAGGCTAATTGATTTTTTTCTAATGCCAATGGCAAGATCAAATTGTCAGTTTTCGCATTGACAGTGACTTCCTTTATATTATCATCATAAGCAAATACATTGACAGGAACATCTATTGTTTCACCTGGAGCTAAAACTCTAGGCAACGTTGACATGAGCATAAGCGGCTTTTTAACAGGAACATTTTTTTCAGTTTGCCCAAAGGCCACTCTATTCTTAGCAACTACCATTAGTCTGACTGCTCCAACATAGTTTGGTATATCTACATTATGAGATTTAGATTCTCCCTTCTTCAATTTGAATGGTCCTAAAAATCTAACTACAGGTCTGAATCTGTTTGCTGAAGGATTTTCTGAATCCTGCGCATTCGATCCATCACCACCAACTGTAAATATTTTTTCAATTTCGCCACCATGGTTATTTAAAACATAATCATACAAATCCCATGACTTTACACCTAAGGATTGTTTAGCGAAAAAATGGCTTTTGGGATTAGGTGTTTTAAAATTTGTAATATCTAAAAGGCCTTCATCGACTACTGCCAAAGTATAAGACATTTCCTTACCCGTTTTTTCTTCCACGGATATTTCAACATTTGAGTTTGGTTGAAATTCTTCAGCGCAGTTTATTTCTGGAACCAGTTGTGTTTTGGGATCATCAATTTTAATATTTTGAACACCATACAATCGGATTGGTAAATCATTTTCATTATTATTTGTACCTTGAATTAAAGTGACATGCACATAAGCATTTGGAATCATACGCTCATTTGCCCTAAAGTTTACTTTGGTTAAATCTCCCGTAGATTCAACCCAAAATGCATCAACAATTTCTTGATTATTCTCGATAGAAACTAAAATGTTACTGTTTGGGCTTGAAGGTATTTCCAAATTAATATCTTCCTTAGGAGCGTAAGTATTTTTATCAGTCTTAAAATTCAAAGTAGCAATCTCACCATCTTCTTTATTACTGCTTCTGTACCGACTGGTATAAAATAACTCACCCGTACAATGTCCAGATTCCGTATCACATATACGAATCAAATATCTTCCATGACCATTTAATTTTGGAATAAAATTTCCACTTCCCTCTTCATTGGTCTTGACATTCCTTTTATCAATAGCTTCATAATGATTTGAGGAATTATATTTAAAAATATTATTGTCGTTACTGTTATACCACCATCTCCATTGTGCATTGTAAACGCCCACTGTTAATTCACGATCTTTAAGTGGATTTCCATCTTTGTCCACTACAACGAAATCTATAGATTCATTTTTTTGAGGATTTAATATTTTCGAACCCCAACGGCTTTCTGGGACTTTTACACCAACATAAGCACTATAAGGATTTATATTAATTTGAGTAAAATCTTCGCTATAATTTCCAGATTTTTCAAAAACTCTGGTCCGTAATTTGGCTTTCAATTTACTTGGTGGCCTGAATCCCGAACCAAATTTTAATGTCAAATCTTTTTCTCCCTCTATATTAACATTTCCAGCATATACATTGGAAAGTGTCGATTCAATTTTTCGAGCAGGGTCCGAAAATCTGTAGTTATCAAAAGCTTTAAAATGAGCTGATACATTTAAATATTTTACATCTACTTCTGTTCTTAAGTCACTTGCAGGTGCTCCATGCAACCAAGAAGCAACTAATTTAAATGCTTCATTATTACTCACGTCGATTTCATCATTTGGAAATTCCATATCAACCTTAATTCGATTAGGTTTTATTGTTTCTACTTTTAATCTTTTTGAGGTTGTATGATTTCCTATTCGTGCTGTGGCAGACCATTGACCAGTAGGATCGGATGTATTTGTTGGAACGTGAAAAACATATAAGCCATCACTGTTTTCGGTCTCACTAAAATTAAATTTAGTTTTGCCCTTGCTGTCACTCACTACCAAATTAACGGGATGCGAAGATGCAATTGTGTTTTTCTTATCGTACAACATATAAGAAAGGTGCAGAGTATCTCCTGGTCTCCAAACACCTCTTTCACCATAGAGATATCCAGCTATTCCATTTTGGTGGCTTGTTCCACTTATTTCAAATGGAGACATTGAATTGCTTAAGTTATTCTTTAAAGCTACATAAGCATAATTTTTTGCGTTTTTTGCTACGACATATAATCCTGATGGCTTATCTATAAAATCAACCATACCTTGACCATCTGTTTTCTTTTCTGCTATTAATTGTTGTTGTTTGTCAAATAATTTTATAGTAACGCCTTGAACCGTTGATCCAGATTTTAGATCTGTTGCAAAAACCTTGATATGGTCGTTTTTGGCCTCCTTAACAATCAAACCTAAATTACTTGCAAGAAGATTGCGATAAATAAATCTGTTTCTCCGGTAATAAGCAGGATAACATGGATCATCATTATGCTCATAACTGTAACCATTATAATATCTGAAATGAGAGAATGTTGATTGTTTCGTATCATTAATTTCCGATACATCTTTTCCTTTACAATCAAAATTGGCGTATGATTTTTTAAATCCAATTCTAACTTGATAGACAGCTCCTGGCTCAAGTGTCGTTAAGCGGTGTAAATCTAAAGCATATCTAACCCATGTATTTTTATTACTCTTTTTTGAGATATTTTTCAAAGCAATTTTTTGATTGTGAATGACACGACCGATGAAGCCATCGGAACTGGCATCGCTCAACTTACTGTATCTCAAAAAATCAAGAATGTTATTTTCAAAAATTTTAAATATTTCAATTTCAACAGTATCAAGAGAAATGGCTTCAAAAGGAAAGATCACTTCTTTTTCAAAAGGAACGATTGTACCTGAACTAACTGCTTTTATTTGGGGCATGGTTTGTTTAAACACAAGATTAAATTCTTGCTGTGCTTTTAATGGATTATTATTTTTATCAAGTATTGCGCTATTAAATGTCAGCGTATGTTTTCCTTGAATGGTGTTATCCACATAAATATCAAGTTGATTATTCTTAGCCGTAAATTTATATTGTCCTGAGTAATTATCAATTTTAATTAAGCCATCAAATTGTTGCTTTTTCAACCCATTTGAAAAAACAACTTGAATATGTCCTTTTTGGTTATCAATGATCTCAGATGAGATCACAACAAAATCTTTTTTTGAAGGAATTTTTGTGCTCCTTTCTCCTTTAGACTCGCTATTTCTTTCTTTGAAGTCATGCTTTACAACAATAACTTGTTCCTTGTCATTTTTTAAAAGTGGACCAACGGTGAAATGGAATATGCTCGGAGATCTTAAGACCAGATTTTTGATTTCTTGGTTTTTACCTTCAACTTCTACATCTATGTATTTATGAATATTTTCTTGGGTTAAATTTAAGTTTGAATAGATATCTGCGCTGAATTCCAATTCATCGGAATCTTGAGAAGACAATTGATTTAATTTAAAATTATAAGGATCAAATATCAATCTGTCAGTATTAAATTTAAAAGTATAATCCTTCAACTGAGTATCTTTAAAAAATGATTCTAGGTCAATTTTAACTTCATACAATTGATCAAATGACAGTGGTTCATCTGGAACAAGAACAACCTTTTGATTGTCTTTCCAAATAAATTTGCCTTTTACTTTTGGACTAATTGAAACAGCATCAGACTGCAGTTCTGTGCCGATTTTGTATTGGTCATATTTTAAATTACTTAATCTAAAAAATACTTCATCACTTGGTTCAATTTGTGATGACGTATGACTTGTAATGTAGTTAGAGACTTCTTGAGTTGAGACAGTTTCTATTGATTTTTGCTTACAAGCATTCAAGATTAAAATTAAAGACAAGAAGTAAATAATAGTTTTAAATTGGATGTGTTGCTTTTTCATACAAAAGTAATTTAAGACGACTTAGAAAAATATAAGATAAAACTAGTACCTTTCTAAATGTATTTTTGAAGGTAGTTATTATGCGTAGAGGAATAAATATTATTCGTAACTTACTACTGTTGTATTGACAAAATGATAAAGAGTTTAGAGAATATAGCACCAGAAAAGATTATTGATTGTTTACATCTTTCATTTTCTGACTACACTTTGCCCGTTAAAATGTCTTACGCATATTGGGTTGAAAGGTGGGGAGCAGCGCGCATCGATTATGCTCTTTCTTTTGGATATTTTGACTTAGACGATTTGGTTGGATTTGTTTTGCACGGTATAGATACACGTTACGATAAAATTAGTTTCTTTAACATGGGAACAGGCGTTATTCCAGCATTTCGTGGAAGAAAAATTGTAAAACAAATCTATGATATGTGCTATCACAACTTGGTAAGAGCTGGTTGTGAACAAGGATTGTTGGAAGTTTTACAAAATAATAATATTGCGATTCGCACTTATCAAAGTGTTGGATTTAAATTATCACAAGAACTTATAAGTTATCACGGTAAGGCAGTAGATTATCCTAATGATTTTATATTTATAAAAATAGATGATTACAATGTTGAAGATTATAATCATTTAAAAACCCGTCACTTATCATGGGAGCAAACGGATGCGACTATAACGTATAACCCAAATGAGTTTGACTGTTATGAATTACGTTTTGGCAATAACTTATATGGATTTGCAATTATAAAAAAGTCAAATGGAAATTTAACTCAGTTTGGTGTCCAAAATGGCAATTGGACCAAGTTAGGACTTACCTTATTTGACCATATCTCAAAGTCATCACCCAAATACAGAATTGTCAATATTGATAAAAGAGATACTGATTTGATATCATTTTTTAAGAATAATAATTTTGAGGAACAGCTTAAACAATTTGAAATGAGGTTGGCATTTTAATTATTCATTTCACCTTTAAGGGTGAAGTAAACCTACTTCTTTAATTTTAGTATGTGTTAATAAGTTAAGTGAAAATGCAATTGTTAGATTTAGTTGAAGAATACCGATTGATGGGTCAACTGAAGAATTTCTAGATGATGAAAAAGATGTATGAGAAATTGGAGATAGACAATCCATTTCTGCATTATATGAAATTAAGCCTACTAATTCAGACAAATTTATCGATTTGATCGATATTGCAGAAAGTTTGAAATAATACAATTTATCATAAGGAAAAAGAGGCTGTTTTTTACTAAAGCAGCCTCTTTGTATTTTATGGATTTAGTTTTACTAATTAAGCATTAAAATGATTCACACTATCAACAATACCACCCATTTATGCTAATATTATTATCCAATATCCTGCATTGATTATTATCGTTTTCCAAGATCTATGTTCAAATCTTAACTGAACTTTAGAGCATTAATGAAAAATGTGGTTGTCTATAAAACGAATTATAATTATTGCATTACGATGTAAAAGAACATTGAAAAGAAAAAACATCCAACAAGTAAAACACTGAAGAACCTCGTACCTTTTTGTTGCTTCTTCTTGATCGATACAACCAATCCATATATTGCACTCAATACAATGGTGGCGAAGAATAGCAAATTCGCAAAACACCAATAAATCGCTGTAGAAATTCCTGAATCAAAAGACTCAACAATATTACTAGGATTACCTCTTAAAAAATAGATCGTTATAAATGAAATGAGGTAAAATAATAAGGTATAAATGAGGTAACTAGTCTTGGCTCCTAAACTTAGTCTTTCCATGATTAAAGCAAGTTTGATGAAGTTGAGTTGTCATCATAGGCTTCCATTTTTGCTCTATAAAACGGACCAGATAAGGGAATATTGTAATATATTATTTTACATTTAAAAAGTGACCGAGAGAATCTTGCTTCGTTTTGAGGTATTTTCGATTGTTATCATTGATCTCAACTTGCAAAGAAACACGCTCCAAAACTTCAATTCCAGAATTATCAAATGCGTTAATCTTATCTGGATTATTGGTCAATAATTTAATTTTTGATATACCTAAATCTTTAAGTATATCAACGGCATCGGCATATTTTCGACTGTCTATTTCCAAACCTAGAGCCAAGTTTGCTTCAATAGTATCCATCCCTTCATCTTGCTTATTGTAAGCATGCAGTTTATTGATAATACCAATGCCTCTACCCTCTTGTCTCAAATAAATAACAACACCAGATGTCTTTGCAATAAGGCGCATAGCTGCATCCAACTGATTACCACAATCACATCTTTGTGAATGAAAAAGATCGCCCGTTAAACATTCAGAGTGTATTCTTACAGGAACGATATCATTAGGATTGAGGTCAGGATGTACCATAGCAATATTTGGGGCATAGTCTAATTGGTCTGATGTATATGCCATCATTTTAAATTCCCCCCAATCTGTTGGAATTAATGCTTCAGCCTCTTTTTTACTATTCCCCATTTTTTATCGTTCGGTTATCTAGTTAACTGCAAAATGCACTTTTAGTTTTATAAACGGCCTAACTATGTTTTATTTAATCCAAATAATCTTTTATAAATCTTAATATTTTTCCAGTTTAATGCCAAAATTAAGAAGATTAATATGCCAAATTGAACAAACCCAAACACAGATAGTGACCACCCATTGCTTTTAAATAGATATTCCAACGAAAATAATATTGCAAACATCAATGCTGGAATACCAATAATATCAATCCAGTTGTACGAAACTCGTAAAAATTTTTGAGCAATGATATAAAATAAAATTGCCATGATAGAATTAGCGATGACAGTAGCAAAAAGGACACCCCAAATTTGATAGCGAGGAATAAAATAAAGAAACGCCAAAATGAGAATGATGAAAACAACAAAGGACATATAGGTCACCCAGTTGGATCTTTTAGCAAATACCAATTGCTGATAAAATAATCTCGCCCAAACAAAAACAAACAACACAAAAGTTGCAAAACTTATATATTGGTCGACGATTCGATATATTGGATCCCCAGGAATCAAATGGATATTTGTTCCAACCAAAATGATGCATGGTACAATCAACAAAGGGCCATTTATAATTAATCTTGTCAACAAGGATACTTGATCATTATCACGATTTTCTCCTTTCGCAAATTGTTCAAATAAGAACGGACGAATAGCATTAACAACCGCTTCCACTCCAAAAATGACTAAGCCTGCGATCGTAATAAGCAAAGTAAAAATACTTACCGTTTCAACTGATGCATAGTGCTCTAAAAATGTCTTTCCACTTCTGGTCAAAAACCAATAAATAACCAAATATGGAATGAGGGGCACGCTGAATTTCAATGAAGATTTGATCATTTTCCAGTCAATATTAAAATTCAGAATTCCTTTTTCCAAAAGCAATATCACTAGCGTTACCAAGATATTCCCAAATAATATTCCTTCCAAGGCACCTTGTAATCCACGTTCAAGAAAAACAATAAAAATGACTTGTAAAATGACTACTGAAAAGACTTGAGTTAAGAGAACAACTGTATATTTAATAATATCTTTTCTGTTTTTTAAGTAGACGATATAAGTCATATTCATTTCTGTGATCGCAGTAAACAACACAACAATAAATCCGAACGGAAAAAACAATAAGCTTTCAGAACTGTACAAATTACCAAAGAGCCAAGGACCAATAATATAGAGAATGATAATAGAGCTTAATCCCAGCAAAAAACTAAATGTATACGTACTTGATAAAAAAGTTTTAATCTTTAGTTGGTCGCCTAAAAAATCGTAGTAATTTGTCAGCATTGACGTATTCAGCTTTAAGCTGACAAAAATGGTTGAAAGCAAAGCAAAGTCCATCATTAAACCATACATACCATATTCATCAACGGCGAGATCTGATAAATAAATCGGTAATAGAAAAATGAATATGGCCGGTCTTAAAAATCCTAATACGGAATAGAATGCCATCCCAACAATAGGTTGTGTTTGGCTGAGTGTATTAATTTTTTTAAGTAATTTTTTAATCTCCTTTAGATTGAATTAATAAGTAAGAAACAAATAACGAAAACAAATTCATAAAGTAAAACAATTGACTAGAAATCAATCCTCAGATTTGCACCTTTTAAAAAGTAATATAGATTTTATCCGGCTGCTTGTTGTTTTATAAAGCTGTGTAAGTCTGCTAATTGTTGATCACTCATTTTCTCCATAGGATATTGCGGCATATATGAACGCTTCCCAGATTTAGAGTAAATACCAAATCGTGCCACTTGATAAATTGAGTGGTTTCCATAAGTGTGTGCTTTCTTTTCAAGATGCTTAAACGTCAACTTATCATAGTCCAAAGAATAAAAGGAGTATCTTCTATCATTATGACAATGCATGCAACTGTTATCATATATAAGCTTTCCGTTATCCGGATTACCTTCTAATTGTGCAACTGCCTCTTTTGAGTCCTGAGCAGTACCAAAAGTAGCTGGCGAACTCTTCTTATATTTTGAAAGTATTATCGTTGCAGCTGAATCTTTTTTTGTTTTATTCTTTGCTGCTTTTTCTATGAAAGCTATTTCGCTGCCGTTCAGGTTTAAGTCTTTTAACTTCAAATCAATTGTCCACAGATATGCCAAAATAGATTCCAACTCCCATTTTTTCAATTTCCTTCCTTGCGCACATTCTACTGCACACAATTGAATAGCTTCTCTAATGTCACCTCTTGCGGGGATCACCAAATCACCATACTTTTTATAATAATCACCATTATAAAAGGAATCTCTGTTTACAGCGCCATACAATGAAGTTGCTTGAAGAAAAGGCAATCCTTTTTTGTTTGTATATTCAAGTCGTGCCTGAGGATCACTAATTCTTAGATCAGGATCTTCACGCTCTACATTATGACATGAAGTACAAACAAAATGTTTGCTTTGTCTCCTTGTTGTGCCACCTCCAGGCCTTGAGCTGAATCCATCATGAACGATAGCTTTTCCCCTTTTTGCCGATACGCCAAATATGTCCGTTTTAGGAAAATGGTCTACAGCTGGTATGCCTAGCGTAGCCAATAATTTATTGACTCTTGTATTTTCATTGATTTTGTAATCATCAGGGACAATTAAGGATGCTCCGATTATAAAAACCAAAAACAAGCTCAATATTATATACTTACTGGAAAAAAATTGTGTTTTCATCATTTGCGCATTCTTATTTTAAATGCATTTATAGTATAAATTGGTTTTTGCAGATCCATATTTAACGAATCATTAATGTTTAAAGCTTAAAGTTTAAATCCCCTTGAAATAGTAAAACCAATTCTATATTCTCCATCACCCCAATTTGATCTTGTATACGGGATATAATCTGTTTCAATAAGACCTCTGGCATTCGTCAAGTTAATTTGAAAAACATGACCTCCTCCTGTTTCCCATTCAAAGCCTACGCCAATTGGGTTGTAATATCCATTTTGTACATTCCTAATTTCAGAAAATGGGAAATTAGCATCTAATATTAAAGCAAAGACTTTAGAAAATTGATATTTAAAAACAGCTGACACACTTGGCAAATCATTGGTATCATCTGAAAATACATTATTTCGATATGTCCAAGCCGCTCCCACCTGCATAGCTATGTTTTCACTCAGCCTACTGCCAAAAAGTGCTTGAAGATTATAACTAAATCTGTGTACTTTTTTCTGGATCAGATTACTGAATTGCATTGTTGAATAAGAGATATTACCAACGAACGCTACACTGAATGGGTTGGTTCCTCCACCGTCATCTTGTCGCATCACTCTGTACTTAAACAACCCATTGATATTTTGCCGTAATGGCCCAGCACCTTTGGTTCTTGAAATACCAACCATAAAATTGTCCGATAAGCCATATTCCAAACCAATCAAAACATCTGAAGCACTTTCCAAACCATAAAAAGTAGGCCATCCGCCAGCTGCGCCAGCTGCATCTCCAAATCTGTGTGATATTCTGAAATCCAAAATACCTTTTCTCAACGTCTCCACAGAATGTGTATTGATGACACGTGTATCTTTAAACGTTTGATGCACTTTATCTTGCCCATTCAAATGAAAGGAAATACAAAATACAATAGCTATATAAAATAGATTTTTCATTCTAATTTAATTTTGAGGATATCCATTTTCAATCCAACATAAGATCAATTGAAATTCTTCATCAGTAAGCATGGCAGGTCCACCTAGTTCTTCTGCACGCTCAGGAGGCATTCCTTTGACAGGGTCCTCTCGGATTTCAACCACTCTTTCAAAAAAGTCATTATCGTCAATATCTCCTTGTAATCCTTCCAAGTTTTGATAATTGCCTATCCCTGTTTGGCCATCATGACAACCACTGTAGGCACACGAATTATCAATTATGCCTTTTATTGCATCGTCATAAGTTGCTGCAATCGCGTTTTCTTCTTCAGGAAAACCGCTATTGACCCAATCCATCAATGTTAAAATTTCCTCATCAGTTAAGTTAATTGGACCACCAGTGGCATAATCTGGAGGCATTCCTATATTAGGATCATCCTTTTGATTAAAAACTCTAACCGAAAATTGCCCGGAAGTTAATACATTTTCTAACCCATCATATGTAGAAAAATCGCCTGGAGCACCTCCACCTCCATTATGACATCCATTATATGCACAGGAGGCATCGATGATCGTTTTTATATTAGAATTATAGCTAGAAGTAGACCCACACGAGTTGTCAATAGGTTCTGTAGCATCGCGAGAACAGGAAAATGCCAAGATAATACATAAAAAAAATGCACCTTTTGAAATCTTTTTCATCGTGTATGAGTTATGTATACTGATAATAACTTTTCTTTTTTCGTCAATTTTATGGCAAATAAAGAACCAATTTTATTAATTTTTCGACAAAAGTATGTCAAAGTAAAGAATCCTTTATTTTTGCTTCGAAATAGAAATAAATTGCAAGTTTAATCAATTAACGTATAATTTAAAAACCTAATATATGTATCCAGTAGAATTAGTGACGCCAATGGCTAAAGATTTAACAGATTTTGGCTTTACAGGAATCTCAACCAAAGAAGAAGTTGATTCGATATTAAGTCAAAAAGAAGGGACAGTTTTGGTAGTTGTCAATTCGGTTTGTGGATGTGCTGCAGGAAATGCAAGACCGGCTGCAAAATTTGCATTAGCCAATGCGCCAAAACCTGATAAAGCCATTACTGTTTTTGCTGGCGTTGATCGAGAAGCAACAGATACAGCAAGAGGATATATGATGCCTTACCCTCCATCTTCACCTTCAATTGCACTATTTAAAGATGGCAATTTGGTTCATATGATCGAAAGACATATGATTGAAGGAAGATCAGCGCAGCAAATAGCTGATGATTTGATGGGCGCACTCAATAAGTATTGCGGATAAAAGAGAACTCACTTTTTTAGAATACGAATCCTCCACTGATTCATTTCAGGGGAGGATTTTTTTATAAATGAAACAAGGAATTCTTAAAAGCATTGATTCATGTTTTATTTGTCAAAAATCAATAGTATGTGATTCGCTATTGCATTGTATGCCTCAATAATTTGCTTTAACAATCAATTTGTGCTTTAGCATACTCTAATACTTAAATAATGAAAAAGAGGTGATCGCTTAGATCACCTCGGATAATGAGAATGAAACCTGGATTTATTTATGGATCTCGGTCGACTAAAAACGAAACCCACAATCAATTTAATTCTACTGTTTATTTACAAACTCAAATCGGTTTTAAATCTCATAAATCGTAATAATTAAAATTATCACGCTCAGGCATTTAAGAAATACCAATTTTAGTGCCATAAATAAATTATGCTTCTACCAGTTCAGATTTAGCTTCATTTATAATTTTCTTCTGCAATGAAGGTATCATATTTTGATATTCAGCAAATGTTCTTGTAAACTTAGCTCGACCCTGAGACAATGATCGTAGAGATGAGCAATATTTGTACATTTCTGCTAAAGGCACCTTCGCATTTATCTTCTGATAATGTCCTTCAGTACCCATTCCTTGTATGATAGCTCTTCTGGTTTGCAAATCACCCATTATATCACCCATTGACTCACTTGGACAGAGTACTGTCACATCATAAATAGGTTCAAGTAATTGCGGATTTGCATTATTGAATGCGCTTTTAAAAGCATAAGAAGCTGCGGTCATAAATGCCATATCATTAGAGTCAACTGGATGCATTTTTCCATCATATATACAGACGCGAATATCCTGACAAGTTGATCCCGTCAATGGACCCACTTCCATTTTACTCATAATTCCTTTCTTGATAGCGTTGCTGTATTTTGCATCTATAGTACCTCCAACAATACACCATAAAAAGATCAACTTTCCTCCCCAAGGCAAGTCTTCGACATCTTCATTTCGAACATTTAAATCGGTTGGTTTTGGCATGCCCTCATAATATGGTTCAATTCTCATGTGTACTTCTGCAAATTGTCCTGCACCTCCTGATTGTTTTTTATGTCGATAGCTTTCATTGGCTACCTTTGTAATGGTTTCTCTGTAAGGAATTCGAGGTTGTTCGTATTCAACATTAATGTTATTAACTTTTTCGATTCTATATTTTATCAAATCCAAATGTAATTGGCCTTGCCCATGTAAAATAGTTTGCTTGAGCGCTGCAGATTGTTCAACATGCAAAGTTGGATCTTCTTCTTCAATTTGGTGAAGTGCCTTCATTAACTTTTCCATATCATTTTTACCTGGTGGCTTTACAGCACAGCGAATTTTTGAATTCGGAAATTCAATTTTACTTATTTTAAATCCTAAGCTTTTTTCAACTAACGTGTTATTAGTATGCGCATTTTTTAATTTAACTGTTGCGCCGATATCTCCAGCGATCAATTCGTCAACATTTGTTCTTATTTTACCTTCAGACACGAACAATTGATTAAGTCGTTCTGTAGATCGGTTATCAGAATTAACAAAGTCATCTCCGGATTTTACTTTACCAGAATAAACTTTAAAGTAAGAGACCATGCCTACCTGTGGCTCCGACATAGTTTTAAAAATAAACAAACTTGGACTTGCGTCAGCATCCAATGGCAACTCTTCCCCATCTTCTAAAAGTGCAGCAGGACGATCCGCTGGACTGGGAGCTATATCGTTGATAAATCCCATTATTCTACCACTGCCCATATTTAAAGTAGCAGAGCAGCAAAAGACTGGAAAAATTTGTTGCTTGGCAAGGGCTATAGTTAATCCTTCAGCTAATTCAGATTCATTAAGTGTGCCTTCTTCAAAAAACTTTTCCATAAGACCCTCCTCATTTTCTGCTGCAGCTTCAACCAATAAGTTGTGCATTTCTTGTGCCCTTTCCATGACCGATTCTGGGATAGGTTGCTTTTCTGGTTTACCTCCGTCTTCAGGAAATACATACATTATCATGCGTAAGGCATCAACAATTTTGTTAAAGCCTGTTCCTTGGTTTAATGGGAATTGAAAAGGCAAGACGTTTTTTCCAAAACGTGATTGTAATTGTTCTAATGATTGATCAAAATCTGCTTTCTCGTGATCCATTTGATTGACAACAAACATAGCTGGTGTCTTAAAAGATTCAATATACTCCCAAACCAATTCTGTGCTGACTTCAACTCCTTGTGATCCATTGATCATGACAATGGCCGTGTCAGAAACCTTCATTGCAGATATGACTTCACCTACGAAATCATCTAATCCTGGTGTATCAATAATATTAATTTTTGAATCTTTCCAATGTGCGTGCATTAGCGTACTGAAAATAGAATTACCTCTCTCTTTTTCGATATTGGTAAAATCTGAAACAGTACTTCCGTTTTCAATAGAGCCTCTTCGGGGAATAGCACCTGCTTCAAAAAGCATGGTTTCTGCGAAGGTGGTTTTTCCACTTCCAGAATGCCCCAAGAGACTTACATTTCTGATGTTTTTTGATGTAATAGTCATAATTAATTATTATAAGAATTTACTTGATCAATAAAGTTTTTTATACTGAAATATTAATTTATAAAAAAATAAATCATTTATATAATATAAATTGACAAAATAATATTCTTTAAAATTGAATATTTTGACATTAAATTAAATAATAATATTTATTGCTTTGAGAACTAAGATGATAGCATTTAATTGCGCGGAAGACATCTTATTGTTTATTTTGATATATTTGTACTAAACAATATTCAAATCCTGCTTTACATTATATTACTTTATATTTATTCTGTATTTTGCCATTTCTAAAAATTTTACGATGAAGACGCATCCTAACGAAATACTATTGTACTACAATTCGAAATCAAGCTCTGACAGAAAGGTTTTAGCCCATGCTAAAAGCACTGGATTTAAAGTAAGATCTTATTGTCACAGCCAAGCTCCTTCAACATCGACAAGTTGGAATACCATTCTTAAAAATTTAGACCTTCATCCCAAAGATTTAATGAATAAAGCGGATCCTTTTTATCAAAACAATTTAAGAGGAAAGGAATATGATGTGGACGATTGGCTCAATGTTATTAAAAATAATCCCGGATTAATGAAATCACCAATTGCCATAAAAGGCAACAAGGCTATTTTGTGTAAAACACCAACAGATATTTATAAATTATAAATTATAAATTCTAATCAAGTTCCAAGACATACCATTCTATATTTTCAATATCAAGATTAGGTCGTCGACCCAGTTCTTTCGGAGCATAGTGCTCTGTTAGGTAATCCAATATAAAAGGTTCTGCTTCTCCTAAATCTTGGAGTCCTTGCGTTTCTCGCATCCACTTGATCATTTGTTGCCAACCGTTTCTGTCTGCCCTATTCTGAGTTATCAACTTTGCAGAATGACAAGACAAACACTTTGCTTCGATATATTTGAAGTTGGCATCATAGATCATACCTGTCCTTACATGGATGCCATGCTCCACCCTATCCCAATCATCTTCCTGAAAAACCATTCTTTTCTTTGTAAATGAATCCAGCTCTTCTTTCGAATAAGTTGGTCTTTTTAAATAAGCATTAATATAAGGTTGCATTGGCAAATAAATAAAAACACAAACAGATAAAAACACGATAATATTTATCAGTTTTATTAATAACGATAAATTGTCAATTGGCGCTTTATTACGATTATTCTCCATCAACAACTTTGACTGCTATCCTGTGACAAGCATTATTCAAATATCCCTTAGGGTTCCAGCCTGGCAAAATAATAGGTTGGGTATTACCTAACGAATCTGTCGCTCTTGCCCACACTTCATAATAACCTGACTTTTGAAAATTAATTTCTGCATTAAACCTTTGCCACGCATATCGATTGGTTGCTTTATTAAGAAGACACTTTTGCCAATGCATACCAAAGTCAATTGAATATTCAACTGAAACTATTTCTTTCGCTGATGTCCAAGCATGACCACTTATTGGTAATTTTTGTGACAACTTAATCGTAGCGCCGCTTTGAGGATAGGTGATTAATGACTTGACAGGCATATTTTCAATGATGCACATGTCTTCATCCTCTACTTTTGAGCCAGGGGCAACTGTTTCGCACGGAATTCGATAAGATTGACCGTCCATTTTTTGCCCATCATGAACTTTATTTCTAATGACGATTTTTTCCAACCATTTTCCAGAACAAGAAGCGGGATAGCCACCAAAAACCAAACGAAGCGGATAGCCATTTAAAAGCGGTAAATCTTTACCGTTCATCGACCAAGCAATCAGACTTTCATCCTCCATCGCTTTGGCAATCGGAACACCTCTTGAAATAGATTCTTTGGAAGCATCACCAGATAGGTGTGTGTCAGCGCCGTAATAGCCAATATAGACAGCGTCGTTTTTAATACCAACATCAGCCAACACATCTTTTAATCGAACGCCTGTCCAAGCGGCACAACCAACCGCACCAACAGTCCATTGGTTTCCTTTGGCAGGGGGGTTAAATTCTGAACGACCATTCCCGCCACATTCTAAAGTCAGATTATAAGTCACTACTTCAAATTTATTCTTTAACGTATTGATATCATACGTTTTACTAGACTTGGCCGATTCTCCTTCTATAGTCAAAAACCAATTATCTTTATCGATATTGATAGGTGGGTTGCCGTTGTTCCTTACAAAGAAAAGCTCGTTAGGCGTTAAATCATCATTCAACAAATGGGCAGGTGTTTCAGCATTAATCGGTTTGTCATTTAAAATTGTCAACAAATTACTTTTACCAGGCAATCCGTTAAATTCATTTTCATCTAAAATAATGGGACGCATTCCAATTGGTATATTTCTGCCATGCACGATATTCATGCCTACAACAAAGCTAAAAGACGCTAACAGTGATTGCTTAATAAAATATCTTCTTTCCCTCTTTTTCATTATTTAAGCTTCGATAAAATGATTAACTTAGGAGCACTTTCCTTATTCCGACTAAATATACAAATCGAATATGAAAAAAGTAACTTTAGTTTTTATCTCATCATTGATTTCAATCATTACCATTTTAGGACAAGCATCAACTGACTATGCTGTTCAATGCTGGGCTGACATTTCAGAGGACCAAAACAGTATTACGATTAATTGGTCTCCAGTCAATGGTGCCAATGCTTATCAAGTATTTAGAAAAGGTGTGAATTCAAGTAATTGGGGAAGCCCTCTAGCTATGTTGCCAGACACTACAACTTCTTACGTTGACACAAATGTGGATATAAATACACTTTACGATTACAAAGTTGAAAAAACAGGCAATGTCAACGGTTTTGGATACATTCATTCTGGAATTCATATAGAACCCAATCATTTTAAAGGTAATCTGTTGCTATTAATCGACGATTCATTTTCGACACCTCTTGAAAATGAAATCAATCAACTGATTGATGATATGATCGGAGACGGTTGGCATGTCATAACCAGATATATTGCAAGGGATGAAACAGCGATTAATGTTAAAGAAGAAGTATTGGATATTTATTATAGCGAACCCAACAACTTGGAAGCTGTTTTCAGTTTAGGACATGTGCCTGTTCCCTACTCTGGTGATTTCGCTCCTGATGGTCATACCAATAATCATGATGGCGCTTGGCCCTGCGATGGTTATTATGGAGATATGAATGGCAATTGGACAGATCAAGTTGCCAATAAAACAACAGCCAGTCAACCGAGAAATCATAACATCCCAGGAGACGGAAAATTTGATCAAGTCTATTTTCCATCGGCCATAGAGCTTCAAGTGGGTCGTGTTGATTTTGCAAACATGCCAGCATTTACCGATTCAGAAGAAGACCTTCTAAGAAAATATCTCCAGAAAAATCACGCTTACAAAACAGGGCAAATCAAAACCAACATGCAAGCCGTCATTGATGATAACTTTGGAGGATTTGGTGGTGAAGCGTTTGCAAGTTCAGCATGGAAAAGTATTGGACCTTTAGTAGATCCTGTCAATGTCAGCAATGGTGATTACCGTATGAGTATGGACACTTCATCATATGTTTGGTCTTACGGATGTGGCGCTGGTTCTTATACCAGTTGTAGTGGCGTTGGTAACACCAATCAAATCGCTGGAGATAGTCTTCAAGGAATTTTTACTTGTCTATTTGGGAGCTATTTTGGAGATTGGGATGCACAAAATAATTTGATGCGAGCCAGCTTAGGCCAAGGCACCATCCTTACCAATTGTTGGAATGGACGACCACATTGGATTTTTCATCATATGGGACTTGGACAAAACATTGGTTATTCTGCTCGCCTGAGTATGAATAATAATGGCATTACTTATAATACACCACTTACGTTTTTAGGCAACATTGTGAGTATGGGCCTTATGGGAGATCCCACTTTAAAAATGTACATCGTTCCGCCAGTAAGACAACTTACTGAATCCACTACGAGCGATGCGGTAGAACTCAACTGGTCACGATCAGAAGACACAACTGCATCATATTTTATTTATAAATCATTAGGTGATAAAAATAATTTCCAACTGATCAATGAAACAGCAACTCTTGAAAATACATTTATCGATATCTGCCCTGAACCCAATGACACTATTTATTATATGGTGCGTTCATCACGATTAGAAGTTACGCCAAGTGGTTCATTTCATAATCTAAGCACAGGCGTTATAACAAGTGCCATTATAAATAGAGCAGCGCCTCAGTCACAATTTATCATTTCAAACAATATGGATACCGTTGCATTAGAGAATACTTCCGTTAATGCAACAACTTGGTTATGGGATTTTGGTGATGGAAATACATCTGACGAATTCAGTCCTGTACACATTTATGATGAAGATGGAAGTTATACCATCACTTTGATTACAACAAACGGTTGCGAACAAGATACAGTCACTTCAGAAGTAACCATCATACTATCCAATAATGAAAATTTAAATAATGCGATAAATCTGATTATTTATCCAAACCCAACTGAAGATGTTATAAATATCAGAAGTAATCAGGAATTGAGTAACATTGTTTTAACGCTTTTCGACATTAATGGCAAAAAATTACTCTCTAAGAAAATTGATCG
>JABDKX010000064.1 GCA_013001975.1 Saprospiraceae bacterium
AAACCATTTTAAAAAATCATACCTTTCAATTGCAATCGGAAAAGTTTCTGCACTCCAATTTGTTAAAGCATAAATCTTATACTTATTTGCATCCTTTATTGTTTTAAATATTTTAACGGTTTCGTGAATAGGTCCATTCAACATAGTTTCCCATTCTCCGTAATATTTTGCAATTGTATTATGCCACTCCGGATGTTTTAGCTGAAGCACTTTAGTTGCATTTTCCAGACTTCTTCCAGCATCTTGTTGTACATTCCATTCCATCGTGCATATGTACTCAATAAAAAGGTCGACTTGATTTGAGTCTGTAAAAACTTTCCTGAAAACATTTTTTGGATCCCAATCTATCAGAACTCCACCTAAGTCAAAAATGATATTCTTAATCAAATCAATGGATTTTTACAGAAATGATATTATCACCCATACGGATGTCATTAACCACCTCTTGATCTTTTTCACCAACAACTTTTCCAAAAACAGTATGGTTATTATCTAACCATGGTGTTGGTACATGCGTGATAAAGAATTGACTACCATTGGTGCCGGGTCCTGCATTTGCCATTGATAAAATACCTGGCGCATCATGCCTTAATGTTGGATCAAATTCATCTCCAAAACGATAGCCTGGTCCTCCTCTTCCTGATCCTTCTGGACAACCTCCTTGAACCATAAAGTCTGGGATGACTCTGTGAAATAATAAGCCGTCATAGTATCCAGATTTAGATAATTCTAAGAAATTACAAACGGTCTTTGGTGTCTTAGTCGCAAATAACACCATATTGATTTCACCCTTATTCGTTTCTATAGTAATATTAATGTCTTCGTCATAACTGGCACTTTCCATTGCCATATTTATCAATGCTGGGTCTATTTTATCTATTGCTGACATATATTTAATTGTTTTGACAAAGGTATATTTTTTATAAATATATCAATATGAAGTACCATTTCAATTGCATTTTTTAAGTTTTTAGAAAAAATTAACTATTCGATGTTTGAACATTAATGTTTAAACATCGTTATTTGCAACGTGAGAATCGAAGAAGCTATAAAGCAATTAAAACCTTTTGTGAGTGAAGCACAAAAAGCAGGGGTCAATTTGATGTTTACCCATAATTGGTATGAAAGTCAATTAAGTGAGTTTTTTAAAACATATGGGTTGACAACCAAGCAATACAATATTCTTAGAATTTTAAAAGGTGCTAATAAATCTGTTTCGACTTCATTTATAAGGGAAAGACTGCTTGATAAAATGTCAGACGTTTCTCGAATTGTGGATAGGATGGCAAAAAAAAGTCTTGTTAAAAAGGAGACTTGTGAAACAGATAAGCGACTGGTCGATGTTGCTTTAACAGAGAAAGGTATTTCAATACTAAAACTGATTGGTAAAGAAATTTCAAAGTTCGACGCCTTGTTTGACAATTTAACAGAAAATGAAATAATTCAGCTAAACAATTTGCTGGATAAATTTAGAGGAGAATAATTTTTTAACATAAACTAAATAACAATTAAAAAAATGAGAACATTATTATTATCAGCATTATGCTTTGTAGCTACATTAAGCATGGCTTCAACAGAACCGGTTCATGGAGGAAAAGTTGATGTAGAAGCAAGCACGGTTAACTGGGTTGGAAAAAAAGTAACTGGTCAACACACTGGGACTATCAAAATTCAAAGCGGTGAACTTATGATGAAAGATGGCATGCTTAAGGGTGGCTCTTTTGTTATTGATATGACTACAATTACATGTACTGATCTACCTGAAAAACCAGGAAATAAATTAGTAGGACATTTATCTTCAGATGACTTTTTCGGTATTGAGAATCACAAAACAGCAACATTAACTATTACTGAAGCCAGTAAAAGAGGAGATTCAAATAACTATGAAGTAATGGCTGATTTAACTATTAAAGGAATAACAAAACCGATTGAATTTATTGCTCAAGTTAGTGATCACGAAGCAAAAGCTGATATTTCTATTGACAGAACTCAATACGATATTAAGTATGGTTCTGGTTCTTTCTTTGATGGACTTGGTGATAAAATGATTTATGACAACTTTGAATTGTCTATCGATTTGGTGTTAACGCACTAGGATTACAATTTTTTTATATAGTTGTATTAAAGGGTAGAGGGGGGATGCTTAATTGCATCCTCTTTCTTTTTAATACCAATAACTTAACTTCAAAATTAGCGCTCTGTTGCTAGACTCTAATCCTGATCTTCCGATACCTGTCAGCACATCATAATTATCAACAAATACCAAAAACAAATCTGACATTGGCGAATAACGCCATTGCAATCGGCTGTTGATGCCTACAAAATCCGATTGGTCAACATATTGAAATAATGATGTCCAGATCAAATCCCTGTTAAAAGCAATTTCAACCTTTGATACAACAGCAGAAATCAATCTGTTTCCATATTGTTCAGGAAATTTTAAGTCATTTCTTTGATAAGAAATTCCGAAGTTACCCCATGGTTGTATCCGATACTTTACACCCAATTCAATTTTCTTTAAAGTCCCATTATAAAAACCGCCATATTGAGCAGAGACCTCATATGAAAATGGTTTTCGTTCATCAGATTCATATTCTAAAATGACATCTGTAAATCTATATTTTTCTGCAGGAAGTGGATCATATTCGGAAGAAGTGAATCTAAAAGGGTAGAGGAGATCAACTTCTGAATTGTTAATCCTGATTTTGTATTCATCACCATTATTGAGACTTAAAAAATAACGCAGTCTGTTGTACCTTTCATTAAAGGAGCCATCATTATTATAAACAAGTAAATTTTCAAATCCAATATTATGTCTCCTAACCAATTTGCTATTTTGAGGTCTGATATTGTATTCTAATTCAGAATAAGATTGAGTAAATCCGCTTCTTATCGTGGTATCTCTGGAAGCATCGTAATTATTTACACGAGCAATAAATCCTAAGTCTGCATAATAATTATCTTGTAATGTAACATTGTTCGTGCTG
The DNA here is from genome assembly GCA_013001975.1 of Saprospiraceae bacterium. GTDB lineage: Bacteria > Bacteroidota > Bacteroidia > Chitinophagales > Saprospiraceae > RFSX01. The sequence goes on from JABDKX010000064.1 coordinate 2,988, forward strand.
AAATTCCAAGCAGGATTTCGAAATCTGAATCCAATATTGTACATCCCAGTTTTGGAATTATAAGCATCTTTAAATGATTGATGTAATCCTCCCCAAAAAGAGATTTGACCGTTATTTGAAAAGTACTTTGCTTCTAAGCTGGCATTTCTCCCAAAGTCATTCTCAATTGTTTCAAAACCGTCGAAGCTTTGACGATTTATAAACATCCCTTGTACAATCGATCTGCCAAATCTTTGTTGGACTGCAAAAGCCGTATTATTCTGACCATATGCATCTTCAGTTGTTCCAGAATGCATATTCATAAGACCTATTCGAAGGTCGGGATTTATATTGCCCGTTAATCGAGCGCCATAAATTATAGGGACAGCTCTTCCTTCACTGTCTAAGCCAATGCGTCTAGAAAAGAAAGGTCTTGCTACACCCAATCCATAATCAGAAAACAAGTCCGAATTTTCTAAAAAGAAAGTTCTTTTTTCAGGTAGCCCAATATTAAATCTGGTCAGATTAGTTACCAATTCATCAGCCTCTATTTGAGAAAAATCGGGGTTAATCGTCACATCTAAATTTAATGTAGAAGTAACTGCTAATCTTGCATCAAGACCTGCATCTGCATTAAATTTTGTGTCTTCATCTTTTTGTTTATTGACACTGCTCGTTACAAAGGGAATCAAATTAAAATTACCTGTTTTTTTAGAAGGAGGTGCATCCCAATTCATTTTACCCGCAAAAGCAGGATTAGGAGGCCAAAACGATTCTGGCACTGCCGTCCAGTTGTGATTTTCATTGTCCAATTGAAGATTACGAACAAAGTTCAGGCCCCATTCATTTATATTTTCATCATATCTGATGATCTTTAATGGAATGGCCATTTCTAATGACCAAAAATCATCAGCTTGATGTGTTTCAACAAACCATTTATTATTCCAATCTCGATTTATACCACTTGTTTCAGAACGTAAGGCATCATATTGACCTCCTTCTGCAGACCCACCAAAGAGGTATGCATTTGTTTTAGTATTTAAAGGATCCAGTACAATGGCAATGGCATCATTGTCCCAAAATTCATCTCTTTTTAGAGATCGAATAATAATGTTTTCCGTTTGATAACAAATCGCCCCAAAATAAAGGTTGTCTTCATCATACGTCACACGAACTTCGGTTCTTGGATCTGCATTTTCTGCAAAGTAGGGTTGTTTTTGCCAAAAATCTGAGCCTACATCAGCTTCTAGCCAACTGTCCTCATCTAGATGTCCATCCAAATTAATAGCACCACTTGCTTTCTTTATGTCAAGCTGAAACCGAGACTTCAAATCAAGGATTGGAGCCTGACTAAATATCAGCAAAGGGAACAGCAAGCTGATACAAGTAATAATATTTTTGGCTAGGAACATATTATAGTAATAATGCATGCGAAGATACGAAAAAAAACTCCTGACAGGTAAAGAGAAAATCACCCCAATTCAAGCACCATTGGAGAATGATCTGACAGCCCATTTTCTCTCCATTCATGGAGGTAATAACATGACTTCACAATTGGTATTAAGGCTTTGGAAACATACGTATGGTCATATCGATAGCCATTTCCTTGATGACTATACCAAGAGTATTCTGAAACTTTACCATGCAAAAATCTGAATGCATCTACACAACCATGTTCAGACAAAGCTTCCATTTTATCCGTGTACCAAAACGATTTTCCTTTTTGATCTACATGATTAATTCCTGTATTATAATCACCCACAATAATGCAAGGCTTATCTTGTTTTATTTCTTCTAATAAAAAGTCAAATAATTTGTGTTTTTTCTTATGTGGTAAATAAACACCATAGATATTAAAAGCCTCAAAAACAGAACAGTTGACATTGTGCGTGTACTTTTCATCAGCACTTAAAAACACATTTAGATTACATGGAATTTTCGAAAAAGTAGCTACAGCATTGTCGTTTGATTTGGCGTTGGTAACATTTTGAAAACGATAACCCAAGCGCAATAAGTTGTGCCTTATTTTATGACCACCCTCGTTATTTCTGAATTCTGAAAGGACAATGACATCGGCATTAAACGATTGTAATGACTTGGTAATTTTTGTGATGCGCGAACCACCACCTTGTCGGATATTCCAGGAGAGTAATTTAAACAAGTAACTTATTTCTTGCTAAGATAACATTTTTGTCTATCTCAATTGTTGGTTGCTGTTAAACTTCTTGACGGCAAGTATGCGATCAAAGAGACTACCAAACTCTCTGTAATAGACAATAATAAAATAATCATTTTCTGTTTCGTACCAACTGCCTTCCACTTTGTCAATATCGAGATTGCCCGTTTCTTTATCTAGTAAAGCAAACATATAATTATAATAACCTTGCTTGAAATAAGCTTGTCCGAGATAAGCTTTTATCTCTTCATCGTAATACATTTTATATTCTTCTTTCGCTTGCCAATCTGAAAAAGCACCTACGATGTAAAGGTCTTCTTCAAATTTTTTATTTGAAAATAAATTATAAATGACATTGCAATATTCACTTGACACTTCTGGGTTTCTATATCTTTCATTATCAATAATAAAATAACCATTGGCATCAAGTTCGTGTACAGAATTTCGTTGAGCCCTTATACTGGTGGAATCCAAAAGAACCGTAGTTTCAAATTCATCTTGATCTATACTTCTGACAAATTCTGTTGTATAGCTCAAGGGTCTTATATCAAAACTTCTAAACTCTTTTAAAGCTGGAAAAGATATATAATCGTACTGATCTAAAATAATAGATTGCCCTCTTTCATACGTCGGCACTAAATTGGTCTTCGCTGAATTCCAATTATCATTTTGCATCATGGTTGTGAATAATTCTATCTGAGGCTGATTGATGTCAAAATTTTCGTAAGAGATATTAAGTTTAAATTCTTGATGTGTATTGATATTTCTAACGTTCCTCGGCTTAATTGATTGGTGTCCTATATTGATCACACTTTCAGAAACGATAAACCTCCGTGTTATTACTGGAACCTGCAAGTCTTGATCAGTTATAACTAATAGGTAGTTTCCAGAAATAGTCCATGTTAATTCATCGTTAGGTAAATACAAGTTGTAATTTGTGTAATCCGAATAACCATTGGTGGAGTATTCAAAGTTTTCAATTTCTTCATTATTGAATCCATCCATATATTCAATTTCTTGCAAATCACTAGGATACCAATCCTTGTCACAATGGATAATTTTATAAGTATAAGGCTTGAAACCGCCCTCCATATCATCAAATTTTAAATGCAAAATAGCTTTTGATGTGGATGCCAAATCTACGGTTGGAAAAGACAACTGATTTCCAGTATTAGATAGCTTAACAGTTTTTAAGTAATCAACATAAACAACATTATCATAAATCAAATCTTGCCCAACTATGTAATTGCCAAATGCTCCAATAATTGACAAGCAAATTGTAAAACCAAATTTTTGTGAACTTCTTACCAATGGAATCTTTTGAATAAATTTAATTAAAGGGGAAATGGTCATATATACAAACTATTTTTTCTGGTTTAAAAGTGTATCCAGACTGTATTTATCCCAACTTGCTGGAATGACCAACAAAAAAATGAGCAACATCGCTCTGTACATGACATGCGATAAATCCCAAATTGGAGTGGCTAAGCCGTGTCCGAATGTGACAATGACTAAGACTGATGCTAGAAAATAAAGGGCCATATTCTTTTTAAACCCAAAAATTAAGAGCATGCCACCTATTAATTCAATAAATGATGTGTAATAAGCAGTTGCAATTGTTAAAAATGATGGCAATAAATCTTGGTATGTTTCTTTAAAAAAGCTGTTATAAACATTATCGATACCCATATTAAACACTTTTCCAAATCCTTGCATAAAAAAGATAAATCCGAGTAAAAGCCTTGCAGTCAGCACACCAATAGCCCTGTTTAAGTCCATTTTTGCTGTTGTTAATTATAAAGTTAGTTTCAGACTACCAATCTACAACGATTAAAGCAAAGTGAAAAATTCATTAATTCGACGACTTAACATTTACATAATACTTTAAATATGCACCATTGTGTTTGTCACCAAATTTACTACGGATGCTTTTAGTCTTATTTTTTCTTGAAAAATAATTAATATTATAGGCAACCATCTGGTAAATTGACTCATATAGACAGTGTTAGGTTAAACCATTGCATGAAAAGCGAAAAACTTCTTATCTCTGAAAGTCAAAAAGGTGTGGCAAAAGCACAAAGGGATTTGTATGACCGTTATAAATCGCGATGGTTTATGATTTGCTTGAGATATGTGAAAAAAAGAGAGGATGCTCTGGATGTTTTACAAAATTCATTGGTAAAAATATTCTCCAAACTTGATACTTTTGATAGTGATCGTGGGACTTTTTCAAATTGGTCTTCACGAGTGGTTGTTAATGAAAGCATCATGTTTCAGAGAAAGTTTTGGAGAGCGCATGAAACCATTGAGTTGCATGACGAAAACTTATTGACAACGCAAGAAAGTAATCCAATTGAAAACCTTGGCGCAGAAGAGATAACACGCTTGATTCAAAAGTTGCCTGATGGATATCGTGTTGTATTTAATATGTTTGCCATCGAAGGGTTTTCTCATAAAGAGATTGCTCAAATTCTTGGCATTACTGTTGGAACATCAAAGTCTCAATTATTCAAAGCCAAGAATATGTTGAAAAGGCAAATTGAAGTTATTATTTAGAATTAGTAATTATTGCAAAGATTTAATATGAGTGATTATCCACAAGACGACTTAAACGCTTTTTTTAAAAGCAAGCTGGAAAACGCTAAGCCTGATGAGAACATGTGGAATGTGCCTCCTGATTTTGTTTTTGATAATGCTGTGAGCAAAATCAATTCTCAAGAACCCAAAAGAAAACCCGCTTATTGGAGATGGGCACTTTTGTTATTATTATTGATCGGGTTGTTATCGTCTGTTTTTATGCTTGTAAAAAGCAATAATAATTATAAAGCAGCGAATGCTAGGCTGCAATCTGCATTATCAACCAAAGACCAAAAAATTATCTCATTAGAAAACGAATTATTTGAAAAGACATCTGCAATCACAGCAGCTGAGACGAAAATCGAATTCTCAAATCAAACAATTGAAAAACTCCAAGATGAAGTTTATGCAAAAAGAAATGTTGCATTGAAAAATAATCAACAACAAATACAAAGAAAAGCAAATCAAACTTCGATAGAAAGCAAATTTAATAAGCGCAACAATCAATCAATTGTTGCGAATAATAATGAAATCATTTCGATAAGTACATCCAAAGATGACATAGCGCAAAATGATTTAATTAATAATAATAGGTCTCCGGAAATTGCCTCAATACCGAAGATATTATCTAAGACTAATTTCATTTTAGCAAACGAAAGAGAAGTTAATTTGAATGGTTTAGACTTTATCACATTAAGTAATAGCAAAAATGATTTAGTAGACGAAGTATTTAAATATGGATTTTTTCTAAATCAAAACTATTCTTCATTAGCAATGGAAAACATTCCTAGTCAATCGGTTTCTAATCTCACTAAATATGACAATCACTACAGTGGTTTAGGTTTTAAATTTCAAGCTGAAAAAACGGTTTCATCAAAAGTAGATATGCGTTTTGCCTTGGCGTATCAAAATATTCAAAACAGAAGTCATTTAGATAACAGTAATTTATATGATCCTCAAAATGAAATCGATATGGGGAATGGGCAAATGGTTTATAACTTAGATGTTATTATAGATACGCCTTTTGGTGAAGTCGGCACACAAACAAACTTTGCTGTTGACCCAACTTTGGTCGCTCCTAATGATGAAATTCGTCAAGAAACCAATACGACGCAGTCATTAAATATTGTATCGTTGACTGTAGGACCAAAATACAATTTTATAAAATCTGATAAGTGGGCGTTTTTTGCTGCTGCTAACCTAGGCTTTAATAGAATTTTGCATTATAACAATCAAATGCAAACCTCATTGGTCTTGCATGATTTGAAAATGGCTGATTTTGAATCAAAGCCGCCATTAATAAAAGATATTAATAAAAATTATCTATCTGCTGCGATAGGTCTGGGATTTGGTTTATATTTAACTGACAATTTGCAATTTGTCTTCGATGGCCAATACGGCCAATCTCTAAATTCCCTTAGAGTACCCAAAAACAGCAGTGGTCCCTTAACATATTTAAAACAGTGGCAAACACAAGTAGGACTTAATTATATTTTTTAGTACCCATGTATTTTTTGCAAAAATAAAAGACGAAATGTCTTTGAAAATTAATCCCCAGTTCGTTTTAGTTAATAAGAATTTATGTCTAGGCAACCGTTCTCAAATGCCAGACATATTTAATATATATTTAGTATCACTTAAAAAACCATATTTATGAATCCAAAAGTTTACAGTTTATCCAAATATCTATATCTCTTTTTAATAGTTTGCATGTCTGGAAATCTTGCAGCTCAATGCGATGGAACCATTCATTTTGATTTAAATGGTTGTACTGCTTATACAGATACCGGAAGTAATGCGGACTATTCTGAATTTACAGCGACAATAACAAGTAGTTCAGATTTCGACATTTCAGTATTAGGAGATAACTTATACAGAACAAATCCTGAAAATAATACACACTCTTGTACAGAGGGTGTTAATGGTACTGAAGCCATGTGCGTATCTTATGATATGGATTGTGATTATAATCCAGGAAATGAGCGTTCAATCAAATTTGATGTATTATTAACACCAACTTCTGGTAAACCAGTTGCACTATCGATGCTTTCATTAATTGAAAAAGCACCCGTAACTTTTTCATGGATTGATGGGCCTAGCGGCGACAATAATTATCCAACATTATTTGGAATACGTATTTTAAAAAATGGTTTGGTTGCTTACGAACAATCAGGGATTCCAACGAATAGAGATTGGACGACGACTTTAGTTGATTTGTCTTTTGAAGATGCATTGATCGCTGAAGAAATGACATTGTACAACTTTGAAATACTTGCTTATTGCCCTATCGGAATACCTGCCATGATAAGTGCTTGGGATATAGACGATATTACATTAACTGCGAACTGTATAGATATGGAAACATGTGTTGATTCATTGGGGAATGAAGTTTTAGTTGAAGGAGGAGAAGTGAGCTTGGCAAATGGAAGCACGGTATTTAACGGTTGCGTAGGTGATATTGTATTAGATGTGCAAAATAACAGTTCTGCAAATATGGCAGATTATTACTACGTAATTACTGATAACAATGATAATATTCTTGCATTTGCAGATGCGAATACAACATCAACATTGGATTTAAGTGGCGCACCTGAAGGTGAGTGTCATATTTGGGGTTGGAGCCAATTCGGCCAATCTGATCCGATATCTGGAAACCATATATCAACATTAAATGATGACATTTGCGAAGCAATTTCTTCAAATTTTATTCAAGTACTCAGATCAGATCCAAACGGTGGAAGTGTAACTGGTGGACCATTCGAATTCTGTGTAGGTGATGGTATAGTAGATAACGTATCAGGTGTATCTGTTAGTGATAATTCAGGATCCAACAGCCAATGGGTCATTACTGATGATCAAGGAAATATTTTAGGTCTTCCACCAACTCCAGAAGCCGTAGACTTTGATGGTGCGGGCATTGGAACTTGTTTGATTTGGCACCTAAGTTACGAAACTGGATTGCAAGGATTAAGTGTAGGAAATAATGCCAGCACGGACTTGGTAGGTTGTTATAGCTTGTCAAACGCTGTATCTGTAAATCGAATTGAATGTAATGCTGTTTCAGGTGGAACAATAACGGGTGGACCATTCGAATTTTGTGTAGGTGATGGCATGACAGATAATGTATCAGGTATTGACCTGACTGGCAATATGGGAACGAATAGTCAATGGGTTATTACAGATGGTCAAGGCGTTATTCTCGGATTGCCTCCTACTCCTGAAGTGGTAGATTTTGACGGTGCAGGTCAAGGCGTTTGCTTAATCTGGCACTTATCATACGAACCTGGATTGTCAGGATTAGCAGTAGACAACAGTGTTTCTGTTTTAACTGGAGATTTTGATTTCTCTAATTCGATATCTGTCACGAGAAATGATCCGAATGGTGGTCTTTTGACCGGTGGACCATTTGAGTTTTGTGGAGGAGATGGCGTTGCTGACAACGTATCAGGTTTAACAATTAAAGATGTGGTTGGAACAAACAGCCAATGGGTCGTAACAGACGATCAAGGCGTTATTCTAGGGTTGCCTCCGACGCCAGAAGCGGTTGATTTTGATGGCGCTGGTTTTGGCACTTGTTTGATTTGGCACTTAAGTTATGAAAATGGATTGACAGGATTAACGTTAGGAAATAATGCGAATTCAGATTTATCGGGTTGTTACAGTTTATCAAATCCGATAGAAGTGAACAGAGTAGATTGCGTTGGAATATTAGGAGGCACATTAGAAGGTGGTCCTTTCTCATTTTGTGTGGGTGATGGTATAGAAGACAATGTTTTTGATATATTGTTATCTGGCAATAACGGTTCTAGTAATCAGTGGATTGTAACTGATGCTGTAGGAGAAATATTAGGCTTACCAAATATGATAGAAGATGTTGATTTCGACGGAGCGGGAGCTGGCAATTGCTTGATATATAATGTTTCATATAATGGTACAATTTCAGGATTAGACATAGGTCAAAATCTTATAAATATAAGTGGTGACTTTGCTCTATCTAACAGTTTGACTGTTTTCCGATCACAACCTGAAGGAGGTACGCTTTCAGGAGGACCTTTCGAATTTTGTGTTGGCGATGGTGTTGCGGATGTTTTATCCATAGGTTCTGTATTACTTGTTGGAGCATCAGGAGCTGAAAGACAATGGGTCATCACAAGTGATGTAGGAGAAATTTTAGGCTTGCCTATTAATTTAGAAGATGTCAATTTTGAAGATGCAGGTGTAGGTACTTGCCTAATTTGGAATTTAAGTTTTGAAGTTGGTCTTGAAGGATTGGATGTAGGAAATAATGCCTTCTCTGACTTGGTTGGTTGTTTTGAATTTTCAAATAATATCATCGTTTCTAGAATAGATTGTGGATCAGGTATAAACGGTGGGATACTCTCAGGTGGTCCATTTGTTTTCTGTGTTGGGGACGGTATAGAAGACAATGTTTCTGGAATTACCATAGTTGATAACGTAGGACCCAATAACCAATGGGTGGTCACAAGTGCAACTGGAGAAATATTAGGATTACCAGATATGCCAAGTGATGTTAATTTCGATACGGCACCACCAGGCGTGTGTTTGATTTGGAATATTGCCTACACCTCTGGATTGGGCGGTTTGGATATTGGTTCAACATTGTCAGGGTTGACAGGAACTTATGATCTATCAAATAGCTTAGGTGTAGTAAGGAACCAACCTGTAGGTGGTGTACTATCTGGAGGACCATTTACTTTCTGTGTAAGCGATGGTATAGCAGATACAATTTCTAATGAAGCTTATACTTTAATTGATAATATTGGTTTCAACTCACAATGGGTTGTAACGGATGAATTTGGAAATATATTAGGCCTACCACCAACATTGGGCGCCGTAAACTTCGATGGTGCTGGAGTTGCCACATGTTTTGTTTGGCACTTAAGTTACGAAGAAGGCCTTGAAGGACTAATGATGGGTAATAATGCACTGACTGATTTAATGGGTTGTCATGATTTATCTAATGCTCTCGTTGTTAATCGTATTGATTGTGATACAACAATAAATGGAGGGAACTTGATTGGAGGACCATTTGAGTTCTGTGTAGGCGATGGTATTTCAGATTTTGTATCAGGAATTACCTTAACGGATAATTCAGGGAGTAATAACCAATGGCTTATCACGAATCCTGTTGGTGATATTTTAGGACTTCCAGCTATGCCTGGCGATGTTGATTTCGATGGCGCTGGAGAAGGTGTTTGTTTGATTTGGAACTTAAGTTTTGAAGGTTCGTTGACGGGATTAATGGAAGGTAATAACATATCTGTTGTAAATGGCGATTATGCATTATCAAATGCGATCTTTGTTACAAGACATCAACCAATGGGAGGTGCGTTGTATGGCGGTCCATTTACATTTTGCGTTGGTGATGGCACTGCTGATAACTTACCAGATAATGCCATTACGTTAACTGGTGCAGGAGGTGGAAATAGTCAATGGGTTGTGACGGACGAGCAAGGTATTATTCTTGGATTACCGCCAACTCCGCAAGCTGTTGATTTTGATGATGCAGGCGTGGCTACTTGTTTGATCTGGCACTTGACTTATGCCGATGGATTGCAAGGTGCTGAGATGGGCAATAATGCCATGACAGACTTGGAAGGCTGTTACAGTTTATCTAATGCTGTTACAGTAAATAGAATTAATTGCAATTCTGATATTAATGGTGGTAACCTTGTAGGAGGACCATTTGAATTTTGTGTAGGTGATGGTATCGCAGATAATGTATCAGACGTTTCTTTATCTTCTAGTTCAGGAATGAACAATCAATGGGTGATAACTGATGAAAATGGCAATATTTTGGGTTTGCCACCTTCACCTGAAGCTGTCGATTTTGATGGTGCAGGTAGTGGTGTCTGTCTGATTTGGAATATCAGTTTCGATGGATCATTAACTGGTCTCGATATGGGAAATAATGTTTCTAGTTTAGTAGGGGAGTATGCGTTTTCTAATTCTATTCCAGTAACTAGAAATGGACCAATAGGAGGTAAGTTGTCAGGAGGACCTTTCGAGTTTTGTGTTGGCGATGGCATTGCAGATATGATTCTTCCAGGAGAAATAGAGCTTGAAGGAAATGAAGGAACAAGCCAATGGGTTATAACTGATGACTTAGGAAATATTTTGGGATTACCTGGATCACCAGAAGATGTTGATTTCGATGATGCTGGTATTGCAACTTGTTTGGTTTGGCATTTAAGTTATACAGATGAAATAGATGGTTTGGAAATGGGCAATAATGCAATGACTGATCTGATTGGTTGTTATAATATATCAAACAGCATCACCGTCAATAGAATAGATTGTGGAACAATTGGATCTGGCATGGATAGTATCGTTATAAATGAAATTCTTCCTAACAACAGATTCGAACTCAAAAATGTAGGAGACGAAACAATTGATGTTTCAAATTATTTCATATGTAATTTCCCAGCTTATGCTCAACTGTCCTCATTGGTTATTGAATGTGGAACAGACTTAATTCTTGAACCTGGTGAATTGGTTACTCTTGTTGCAAGCTTTGGCATTTCAAATGACGATGGAGAAATGGCATTATACAATACACCAAGTTACAGCGATCCTGAAGCTATAATTGATTACGTAGAGTGGGGAAGAACTGGGCATACCAGATCTAACGTAGCCGTAGCCGCCGAGATTTGGACAAGTGGAGATTTCGCTCCAGCCATTACAGCTGGATCAAGTTTAGAATATGATGGCTTAGGAAATATGTCAACAGATTGGAAAATGGATGTCAGTACACCTTGTATTGAAAATAATTTCACATCTCCTAATCCGAAAAACGAATTGAAGTTCAGAACTTTTCCAAACCCTTCTGTGGATAAATTAATACTTGATTTTACGTCAGTAACATCAGACCAAGGATTGATATTCGTGTATGACAGACTTGGAAACTTGATGATTAAAAAGACAATCAATTTTGAAGAAACGCTTGTCTCAGATATTGACATTTCAAATTTACCAGAAGGGTCATACTTTGTGAAAGTTATTTCTAAATCGAGATGGGAAACTAAGCGATTTATTAAAATAAGATAAACGGTTTATAAACCAAAGGTTAGATAGCTGTATTGTGAGGGTCGTACTTAAAGGGAGTTCGACCCTCTTTTAAAACATGTTGACATCAATAATGGACAATTCTAGGCAGACTGACATGAGGGTTTCCATCTATATAAAACCTAAACGGCCAATGAGCACATTCTTCAGCATAACCAACCCCAACTCGAGGAGAAGCTATGATTTTATTTTCATCAATCATGTCGTTATCGCCAATCCAAATTGGCATCTCCTTATCACAAACATTGAAAGCATTTAAATTCTTGTTGATGCCTAACGCATTGCAAAGTTTGCCAGGACCATTACAATAATTTAATGGAGATTTGACTTTCCTTCTTTCTTTTATAAATGAGATACCTGCAATGGGTTCAACTGCTCGTATTAAAATGGCGTGAGGAATATCTTTTGGGCCTGTTACAATATTAAACATTTGATGAAGACCATAGCAAAGGTAAATGTAACTGATGCCACCAAGTTCAAACATGGTTTTGGTTCTCTTGGTTTTTTTATTATCAAAAGCATGACTCGCTTTATCTTCTGGTGCTTTATAAGCTTCAGTTTCTACAATTCGCGTGACGATAGACTTGTTGTCTAAATTAGATATCAGAAATTTCCCAAGCAATGATCGGGCTATTGAAATAGGATCTTCATCCTGGAAAAAAGTGGGATCTAAAACATGTATATAATCAATCATGAAACTTTCAAAATCATAGCTTGATGTGGAATGTCATCTTCTAGGTATGAATCACCAATTTTTACAAAACCAAGATTACCATAAAAATCATTCAAATATGTTTGGGCTGATATTTTAATATCTGAATTGGGGTAATGTTCTTTGGTCTTTTCAATAGAATATTCCATCAGTTTTTTTCCAAGACCATGTCCACGATTACCTTTTTTATTAACAACCCTACCGATCGATGCATAATCTTCATAACTAATGCCTTTCGGTAGTAATCTTGTATATGCAATAAGATCTTCTTCATTTTTTATAAGAATATGAAAAGCATCCACATCTTTTCCATCAGCATCCAGATAAGGACAATTTTGTTCGACAATAAAAATTTCTTGCCTTAAACGAAGAATGTTATAAAGATCGTGAGTTGATAATTGATCAAAAGGTAAGCAATGGTATGTTAATGTCATCCTTAAATTTATTAGTCTAAAAATTGAGCGAGAACACATACTTTTTTTCCATTGATAACATCGCCATCAGGATGAAAAAATTCGTACTGAATGATGTACATTCCAATTGGCGCTAATTGCCCATCTGCTTTTATGCCATCCCATCTTATAAATCCATCACTGCTCAGTAATTCATTATTTGCAATTTGCCTTTTAAACCTGCCGCTGTCATCGTATACATTTACATTAGCAACGTAACCTGGTTTATTTAAAGCATAATTTAAAAATAGAATGTCTTTATCGCTGTCACCATTAGGAGAGAAAGTTTGGTACTCTAAAAATATTTCGCCATCTGCAGGATTGGATTGAATCAATTGCGCTGAATTGCGATATCCAGGTGTTGCAAAATTGTTGGATTCTGCAGATGAAAACCAATTGCTAGGGTCGTTTGTTTCAGATATTGTAGATATCCTTTCTAAACTTACACCTTCATTTTCGCGCAAGAGATCAAAGTGATAATTTTCATCATAGTCAAAAAAATCAATTGTTGAAATATTGCCCATTTTTTCTACTTGAAGAGAAATGTTTCCATCAGAATCATTAAAGGCAGGCAGGTTTTGAGAAACAATATTGGCGTCAGCAGGTGGTACATATTGGTCAACAACAATGTCAGGATTTTCCGTCATCGCCAATATTTGATTAGGCTCCATAAAACCACCCAGAACTATAGGATTCAGGTTGCCACTTTGACTGTTTAGAATAATCAAATTATCTAAGCGAATAAATTTTTGACTGACATTGATTATTTCTAAAAAGTCAGATTGATCCTTATATGGATTGAATAAAATTTCATTGATTAAAAGATCACCAACTTCTGCATCCTCAATTAATCTTAATTCAAATTCATGTGCATCGATAGGTTCTCCACAATCGGTTTCCATTTTATCAATCGATAAGGTATAAACCTCTCCACTTTCAATGCCGTTATTTAAAAACAAAATCACTTTTTTAGGATTATCATTGTCTGCTATGATATCCGAGATACTAATTCCATCAATATCATAGTTAGACACGTCAAGTGCTAAGTCAAGGTTGATTGCGGTTAAAAACCTAACTTCAATTTCCTGTTCGTTTATAATGGAAACATTTATTTTTTCTAATGTTTGAATGGCAATTGAATTTTTATATCCAGGCGTCCCAAAATTTGTTGTTTCTAATGCTGAACTCCAATTAGAAAATGTGTTTGTCGATTCAATAGTTGATATTCTTTCAAAACTCACACCATCAGTACTTGACAATGAGGCATCATGTTGGTCATCATTATAATCATATGAATCAATAATGATTCGCTCGGTGTTTTGTAATAAAATGAGAGAAGCATTGCCATCAGTGTTGTTAAATCCTGGGATCGGATGTTCAACAATATTGGCATCTATAGGCGGTGAATAATTGAGAAGGATATTAAATTCAGTTGGCGTAAAAGCAATTATGTCATCAGCTTCCAATATGATGTTTTCTTCAATAATGTCTTCATCATCTCTATCATCATTTCTAATAATTAAGTTTTTAAGTGACATTGTTTTCCCACTGACATTTATAATTTCAATATAGTCAACACCATTACTGATTGGATCAGAAAGCAATTCATTGATTAAAAGGTCTCCAACTTGAGGACTTTCAATAATTGAAAAAGTTTCAGTAATAGGAGCAGAAATATTACCTGAAATATCTTGGATGTTTTGAATTGTAATTTGAGAATTATCACAACCACTTAAAGATTCGGATAAAATTAATGCTAAGCTACTCATCGAAGTTGGGTCAAATAAGATACTGCCAATTTCAATCGATGGTGTCAAAATATAGTTACTTAATTCTGTCGCAGATGTTTCATCTAAAGGCTCATTGAAATCTAATTGAATGCGATTGTTATCCAGCACTTCTAATTTTACAAGTTGAGGTGCTTCTGTATCTGCGAGAATTTCATTTATAATTATATTATCAAAAATAAAATTATCGGCATTCGAACTTGTGTAATTACAAATGAAGCCAAAAAATTGTTGAGACATAATAATGTCATCACCAAAGTTGATATCCAATTGGGTAGTTAGATTGCCATCAGAAACAGATTCAGTGAAAAGCGACCAATTATCACTTCCAGATTTAGTGAGGTTAATTTTTAAATTAAAAGAGGAGGAAATGAAGCCAAGTGGACCTGATCCGATTATAGTTTCAATGCCATTATCTAATCGAACAAGATGGATGGCATCATCAGAACCCGATTCTCCCATTTTTAAAATATATCCATTTGCTAACAATAGATCGACATTGTCAACAGCCAACAAAACGATTAAATTATTATTAGAAGAAGGAGAAAATCTTAACTGAACATCAAATGACCAGTTTAAACTATCTGGAAAAGAAACTGCATGATACAAAATTGATTGTCCAGCTTCAGAAGCATTTAATTGCAAAGCATCGTTTCCATTTATAATAAAATCATCTTGTTGACCTTGCCATGTATCGATATTACCAGAACTGAAATCATCACTGAATTGACCAAATATCGAAAAATGACTGAAAATTGCAATTATTATGATTTTAAATTTATGCATGCAACTAAGATAATAAGTAGGATTGAAAAGTGATGCGAAATATTAATTAATTTAAATATGATAAATTGACAAAATATATTAAGCTGATACTAGCTTCTTTAATAGACTTTTCTCAACTTTGACGTCCTAAATAAAAGAGATGAAAATAGCTTTAGTAGGTGCTACAGGATTGGTTGGAAGAGAGATGATTGAGGTCTTGGAAGAACGCAAGATATCTTGTGATGAATTCATTCCGGTTGCTTCAGCGCGATCAGTAGGTAAGGAGATCAAATTCAATGGTGAAACGTACATTGTTCATTCTATGCAAGATGCCATTGATAAAGCACCTGATTTTGCATTGTTTTCAGCAGGAGGCGAAACCTCTAAAACATATGCACCGCTTTTCGCCGATAAAGGAACCACAGTTATTGACAATTCTTCTGCCTGGAGGATGGATCCAGAAGTTAAATTGGTAGTCCCAGAAGTGAATGGCGACATTATTACCAATGAAGATCGGATTATAGCTAATCCAAATTGTAGTACAATTCAGTTGGTGGTTGCCTTGAATCCATTGCATCAAGCTTATGGAATTAAGAGGTTGGTTATATCAACGTATCAATCTTTTACTGGAACGGGGGCAAATGCTGTTGCGCAATATGAGGCCGAAAAGAAAGGCCAAACTAATGACAACTATCCAATGGCTTATCATTATCCAATATTTGAGAATTGCTTGCCGCATTGTGATGTTTTTTTGGAAAATGATTATACGAAAGAAGAAATGAAATTGGTTCATGAAACAAGAAAGATCATGAATGCACCACAGATGAACATAACAGCGACTGCCGTGCGTGTTCCTGTTCATGGAGGACATTCTGAGGCGGTTAATATAGAATTTGAAAAACAATTTGATATTGATGAGGTCAAATCATTGCTTCGAAAAGAAAAAGGTTTGATATTACAAGATGATATAGATAAAAACGTTTATCCTATGCCAAGGTTTGCAAGAAAAAAGGATGAAGTTTTTGTTGGAAGGGTGCGAAGAGACGAATCAATTGACAAAGGGTTAAATATTTGGGTAGTTGCTGATAATTTGAGAAAAGGAGCCGCAACAAACGCCGTTCAAATATTACAGAAATTAATAACTGACTAGATACTGAAACGATTATTTACTGACTGATGGAATTGGTGATATTATAAATGTATTACCTGGATTATTAAAATTACTGAATTAAAGATTTAAGAAACGTATGAAAAAGAAGATTGTACTTTGGGGAGAAGATGAGAATAATAAAAAAATTCTCGTGGCCTTAGAATTATTAGCAAAGGAAAATAAAGTAAACATTTACACCTTTGACGAACAGTTAGCCACAGAATCATTTTATAATTCATTAATGGATGATTGGAGAATAGGAAAAGAAATTGAATTTCCTGAAGGCTTCAAACTTATTGAAAGTCCATTAAGTATGACTGATGATTTACTTCCCGAAAATATTAAAGTACAACGAAGCGACGTGATCACACGTGCAAAAGCAGAATGGCATTTTGTTGTTTTGTCATCAAAACTATATGACTTATATCATTCAGAATTGGAAGATTTTAAAGAACGTATTTCCAAATTGACTTCGTTTGAAAGTGGCATCTTTGAAGAACTGAAAGGTTTTTGGTCTAAGGTAGCTGACCAAGCAAGAGAAAGAAACATTTTTAGAGATCATGCAGATCGTTTGAAAAATCAAACGAATGAATTATTTAATAGACTTAAAGAGTTAAGATCGAAAGCCAATGCTGAAATGGCTAAAGTTTCTAAAGAAACAATGAAAGGTTTTAATGAAAAGTTAGATGAATTAAATGTCAAAGTTGAAAAAGGATTAGGATTGAATCCGATATTTGAAGAGTTGAAAAAAATGCAAGCTGACTTTAAAAAAGCGACACTCACCAGAGATGATAGAAATAAACTTTGGAAAAAAATAGATACGGCCTTTAAAAATTTGAAGGAGAAGAAATATGGAAAAAGAGAAGGCGATCAAAACAGAGACAGCAGATTAGGAAGAAGGTATGATGGCCTCATGTCAGCTATTGAAAAAATGGAAAGGTCAATTTCTCGTGATAAAAAAGATATTGATTATCAAAACAAAAGAGTAGGCGAGACGCATGGTCAATTAGAAATGCAAATCAGACAAGCCAAAGTGATGATGATTCAAGAGCGAATCAATTCTAAGCAAGAGAAGCTGAATGAAATGTTAGCCACCAAAGTTGATCTTGAAAAACGAATTGAAAAAGAAGAAGCTAAAAAAGCAAAAGCTGCAGAAAAAAAGAAGATTGATAAAAAGAAAGAAGAATTAAAAGAGAAAATTGCAGGTGAAATTTCACAGCAGACAGAAGAGATGAAAGAAGAGGCTGAGAAACTTGCAAAAGCAGCGGATGCCATAAATAAAAAACCTAAGGAAAAGGAAACGCCTAAGAAAGAAAGTATGTTGGGGGCCATTTCTACGGTTGCAGGTGAAGCGTTGGAAAATGTTGTCGATACTGTGAAAGCTGTTTCTGAAGTTGTAGGCGATAAAATGGGAGAGAAGGTTGATGAGATTAAAGACAAACTTGAAGTGGATGAAAAAGTGGAATCTTTAAAAGAAGCTGTCAGCGAATTGAAAGAAGATATTTCTGAAAAAGTAGACGATATCAAATCTTCGATGACTGAAAAGAAAGCAGATGGTGAAGAAGGCTTAATGGATAAAATTGCTAATGTGGGAAAGAAAATTGCTGATGAAGTGAAAGAAGTGGCAAGTGATGTCAAAGAAGAAATAAAGGAAAAGGTTGACGATGTAAAAGCATCAATGACAGATAAAGAAGAATCTGGAACTGAAGCAGGGAAAGAAGAGAAAAGCTTTTTAGGAAAAATTGCCGATGTTGGTTCGAAAGTTATGGACGAGGTTTCTGAAGTTGCAGGCGATTTAAAAGAAAAGGCAGAGGAAGTCATTCAAGATGCTAAAGACGCCATGTCTGATAGCGAAGAGGAATAAAAAAGGATGACCTGTCAGGTTATAGAACCTGACAGGTTATTTATAAAACATATATAATTTACTTATCATATATTCTTAAGAAGGATTGAATTTCTTCATTTGGAACAGTCACTGATAACACGTAATGCTCGATTCTCCATTCTCCATTTTCTTTAACCAAAACTCCTGAACCACGACATGGTCCCATCCAAGTGTCCAGCAGCTCATCAAACCATGCTGTTTTTTCAAAATCGTCAGAATATACATTGCGGCTGACCCTTTTAAAATCCCAGGCTTTTCCTTTTTCAAAATAAGGTGCAGCAAATGCCATAAACTCATCCTTCGTCCACACCTCCGTTTTATCGGTCCCAATAAAAATAGAGTTTGTCGTCATCAAGTTGAAATAGGTATCACTATCTGCATTGGTAGCCGCTAAGTGCCAATCATCAAGCAGATTTTCAATGGCTATTTTTTCATTTTGAAAAGTACAATTGCTCAATCTTCTTGAGTCAGCTAAGGAAATTATTTTCCATTGATCTCCTATATATGCTAATGTAAAATTATTAACACCGCAATGACTTAAGCTCCCTTTGTAGTAAAAGGAATAATCCATCCACACGTTTGCCAGTCCATCGTCAATATTGGTGTTGAAATTTGAGACCCTCTCATCTAGTTCACCTGGTAAAGACTTAGCAATTGAATTTATAAATGCAGATTTTGGAATAGCAGATACTTTGCCTGTTTTGTCTTCACCTATCATAGTGGAAGAAAGTGTTGCCTCATCAGATATTATATTATTCAAATATCCTGTATCGATGGTAGCCATAGCTTGAAAAAACTTATGAATAACATCTTCGGGTGATGTTGTACTTTGTCCGTGTAAAAAGTGAGAAAAAAGGATTAGGGTTAGAATTTTTATTTTTTTCATGGAATTAAATTAGCAATTAATCCTAAATTATTTTTAAAAAAAGATGACCTGTCAGGTTCACAACCTGACAGGTCATCTAGTACAATCGTGTGATTTTCAAACACTTACCTTGTACTCCAAGGTCGACAACCTGACAGGTCCAAGTATTGATAATAAAAAAAGGAGCGATGAAAGGTATTTCATCACTCCAAAGAGTTATTATAAGGTATTTCTTTAATATTACATTAAAGTAAATGCAATTCTAGCAAAAATATACCTTCCACCAAAACTAAATTGAGGAGATCTTCTAGAATATTTAAATCTTCCACTAGAAGTAAATGTTGGGTCAGCTTCATCTGGATATACATCCAATAAGTTATTAGCTCCCAATGTTAAACTTAAATTAGGGTTTAATTTATAACCAAAACTTAAATCTGTTAATATCTTTCCTGAATTATAAGGATCAATTGATGTGTCAACTTGATTTAGGTCGGCATCAAAAATAGCTGCTGATGTCGCTTCAGTTGTTTCACCGAAATAAGTATTTCTCAAATAAATATCTAAATCACCAAGTGATAAAGTATTACCCATTGTAATCTTTGTTCTTGGAACAGCTTGCTCAAGATAGATTCTACTTGTCTGATCGAAATATGTACCTACCAATCCTTTGTCTCTTAAAATGTCTGATGCGTTGATTCCAGCATCTTGATCCCAAGTTGTTTTAGTAAATGTTCCAGCTATGTCAGTTCTTAATGAAGAACCATTTCCTATATCTAAGCTGTGTGCTATAACAATATCAACACCATTTGATTTTGTGTCAATTGAATTTGCAAAGAAAGCAGCTCTTGTCGCACCTGCTTGTTCGAATAATCTTTCTAATTCTGCATCTCCTCCAGGTCCAAATTGTCCTGTTAGAATAATTCTATCTTCTATGTTTACTTGGAATGCATCTACTGTAATTCTTAAATTTGCAGAAGGGATCTTAGCAGTAAAACCAGCGCTTATGTTTTGTGAAGTCTCTTGTTTTAAACTAGGAATACCCAACAACTTAGCTGCTCTTGATGTGTTCGAAAAAACACCAACTTCTTGAGCAACAGAAACACCATCTACTAAATTAAATATTGTCGAAGTTCTGCTGAAGTGAATTTGATGAAGTGAAGGTGCTCTAAAGCCAGTACTGAAAGCACCACGAATTGCAAAGTTATTATTGAGTTTATATCTTGTTGATACTTTGTAATTAAATGTCGAACCAAAGTCAGAATAATTTTCAAATCTCAATGCGGCGCCAACTAAAAACTGCTCTGTAATATCAGCTTCTGCATCAAAGTAAGCAGCGACGCTTGACCTATTGGCATTTACATTATTTGTTGGAAGGAATCCAGCAAAACACTGTGAACCTGAAGGTCTTGGACGACCTAGTAAATCAGTAGTAAGGTCCATATCTGGTGTTGTTGAATTCACCAAATTACCATTCACATCATAATTTCCATATGATAACTCTGTACCAGGAATGACTTTAAAATTTTCAAATCTATATTCAGTACCGAATGCAATATTTAAACCAGCAATGCCGTCACCTTCAATATATCTTGAAAAATCTAAGTTACTTGTTGTCTGTGTAAATGAATGTCCTCCTGCATCAAATTCTGTCGGAGAAGATGACCCAATAGTTGCATTGTGTGTGTCTGTCATGTTAAATAGAAAGCTATTAGATCCAGATACAACACTTAAATCAGCATTCCAACCTCCAACTTCACCTTTTATGCCACCACCAATTGATTTGTCAGAGATGTTAGAATTAATTTTCGGTACGGTACCATTCGGATAGATAGAAGTTGTTGTTCTGCTTTGACTTGGTAACCTGTAAAAACAACCTGAAGATCCACGTCTGTAACTTATGCCACCAAAGCCATACAATTCTGTTGTTTCACTTAACGGT
The DNA here is from genome assembly GCA_013001975.1 of Saprospiraceae bacterium. Taxonomy (GTDB): domain Bacteria; phylum Bacteroidota; class Bacteroidia; order Chitinophagales; family Saprospiraceae; genus RFSX01. Next base: position 24,361 of record JABDKX010000064.1, read on the forward strand.
AAACTTAAGTTAGCCATTACTTTTCCGCCTCTCAATTCTGATTGTCCAACTCTCATATTGTAGTCACTTCTAACTTGATTCCTAGCAGCTAATTCATCGTCAGTTGCATCAAATCCTAAAATGCCACCCAAATCACTTATGTCGGTAGCTGCTGCCAAATCACTTTTAATAGTTGAATCAAAATAACCAACATTAGCTCCGTAAGATTGTACTTGTTCAAGCGATAATGTGGTAACATCAAAACCATCTGCTGCAGCTAATCTTTCAACTGCATTTAAACCATTAAAAATACCACCGGTAAATTCAATCATTCTATTTGTAGATCCTCTATAGTCAAATTCTCCTGTCATATTGAGGTAACCACCATTATCACCTAATCCTATTCCATAATTGGCTCCTACAACCACACTTTCGCCATCATAAGATTTTGTTTCACCACCGAAAGCTCCAATTTCACTTGTAAAGTTTGCGCCTGTATTAACACTGACTTTAAACTCATCTACGTTTTCTTTAAGTTTAATATTAATAACACCGGCGATAGCATCAGATCCATATTGTGCAGCAGCACCGTCTCTCAATACTTCAATTTTGTCAATGGCACTTGTCGGAATTGCGTTCAAATCTGTACCTACATTTCCTCTACCAAATGTACCGTTAACATTAACTAATGAAGTTGTATGTCTCCTTTTTCCATTAATGAGAACAAGTACTTGATCTGGTCCTAATCCTCTAAGGGCGGCAGGATCAATGTGATCGGTACCATCAGATATAGTTTGTGTGTTAGAAGAAAAAGAAGGTGTCGTAAAATGTAACAACTGATTAACCGAAGTCTGCGGTGCCGCAGCAGTTAATCTGGATACATTGATGACATCAACTGGTACAGCAGATTCTAGATTTGTTCGATTAGATGCTCTTGTACCTGTAACAACAACTTCGTCTACTAGAACACCAGCGGATAAATTAAAGTCAACAGTTAAATTTTCTCCTTGACCAACCGTAACGGTTTGTGTAAGTGAAGAATAGCCAACATAACTTGCTGTTAAATCGTACGTGCCGGGAGATACATTTAAAGTATATGTACCTTCTAAATCTGTAGTTGTTCCTTCTGTTGTTCCGTCAATTGACACAGAAACGCCAATGAGTGGAAAGCCATCTTCTGTCACAACACCGCTTATAGTTTGAGCATACAGTTGTGACAATCCAATGCAAAAGATTAATAATAAATATTTTTTCATAGTGTGTAGTTTAAATAATTAATATGCTAATTCGTCCAATTATTCATTTTATCCGTAGCGATCATAAGATGTGATTGTTCTAAATTAATAATATTATCTTCTAAATACGAATTTTTTAGTCTGTTTAATTTTTCTTCACCATTAAAATCGACGTAAGCTAACCTTGCAGATAAGTACTCATCACTCATTCCAAAATGTGTTCCTGCTAGTAACGCAACACCAGTATCCGATAATAAATCATTGCATAATTTTATGCTTGAATCATATTTATAGAAGTCTTTATTAAATTCTAAGAATATATAAAATCCACCAGCTGAAGGATGAAATTTCATTTTTGTTTGGTCTAGTCTGTTTGCAAAAATATTTTGTGCTTGGTTTAAAATGTAGTTGCACTTTTGCGTATAAGAAGCAATGGTGTCATCATTTTGGAATGCATATTGAGCAGCATATTGAATGGGTGTAGAAGCACAAGAGTAAGATTCGCTGGCTGCATAGATCAAATCTTCTAATTCTTTTTGCATCTCTTTAGGATAGATCATATATCCTAATCGCCATCCACCAGCTCCACACCACTTGCTAAGGCCATTGCAAATGATTGTACCTTCAGGATAAAACTTTTTAATGCTCACATGTTCATGGCCAAAACAAAATTCAGAATAAATCTCATCAGAAATAATGACCAAGTTATGCGCTCTTGCAATAACTGCTAATTCCTTTAATTGATCAGTCGTATATGATTGACCAGTTGGGTTGTTAGGGTAATTTATAATCAATACATGCTTTTCGTCTTTGTTGTCATTAAGAAATTCTCCTAAATCAGAAGAGGATAACAAAAACTTGTCTTCAAATCGTGTGGGAATATAATGTGTCTTTTGTTTTAGTAAAGCAGATTGTGGGGCGTAACTTACCCAACTTGGAGCTGGAAGAATTAAGTTTCTTTCAAGGATTAACTGTGAAAGAAAAATAAGTTCTTTACTTCCAGGGCCTATGATGATTTGGTCTGGACTGATGCTGGTATCTAACTTATCTTCAACGTAAGACGAAATACTTTCTCTTAATTCTAAAAGCCCTTGGGAATTTAAGTAATCCTTTTTATGCGCATTTTCCTTGAGTGCTTCTACCAATATTTGTGGGACAGGAAATGGTGATTGCCCAAACCCTAACTTATAAGTCTCTAAATTTTTTGATTCCCTAATCTTGATCAGGTTGTTCATCGCTAGGGTAGGGGAATACCTGAACATTGGTTTTTTATTTAAATATAATAAAGCAATTTCAAAACGTCATCTTAATTATTCTAAAAATTTAGTTATAAAGGATGGCTGAAAATACTAGCGATATCTTATATGATTATCAGATTAAACAAAAAAAGGCCACATCAATTAAGATGCAGCCTTATATTTTAAATATACTTTTCCTTAGTTTATCCGTACATTTTTTGTCTGTACTCGGCATTCAAGACTTCATTTCTTCTTCTAACTGAAGGTTTAACAAAGTTCTTACGGTTACGAAGTTCTTTCAATAGACGTGTTTTCTTAAATTTTCTCTTATATCTTTTAAGTGCTCTGTCTATTGACTCGTCTCCTTTTACGTTGATTATTAACATGTTTACTTTCTAATTAATTTTTAAATGCGGCTGCAAATATAGATTTATTTGCTTTTAATTGCAATATCTTATGGAAATGTTGATAAAGAAATTTAATTTTTAATTATGAATAGCGATTTTTTAAGAGAATCATGTGTTGAAAACCTTTTTGAAGCTAAAATGGCAGAGAAAAATGGGGCAAATGTGATTGAACTTTGCTCTAAACTAGAATTTGATGGCCTAACACCAGATAAAAGCGTAATTAAACATTGTCAATCCGAACTAAACAGCCCAATTAAGGTAATGATTCGACCGAGAAAAGGGGATTTTGAGTATTCTGCTAAAGAATTAGATGTAATAAAATCACAAATTGAATATTGTTTGAATCATGGCATTCATAATATCGTCTTTGGTGCTATAAAAAATGGAAAACTTGATTTAAAAACCATTTCTGAAGTCTCGGAATTTTCAAAAAAATTAAATATTACAGTCCATAAGGCTATTGATTATTCGTCTGATATCTTAGATGATGTTGAAAATCTGAAAAATGTGGAAAATGTGACCTCAATTTTGAGTTCAGGACAACAAAAAACAGCTTTTGAAGGCGTTGAATGCTTACTAAAAATGAAAAAAAGTTGTGGCAAGCGAATAAATCTCATCCCTGCAGGTAAAATAACAGCAAACAATGTGGATCAATTACATGAAATATTGGGCTTGCGACATTATCATGGAAGGAAAATCGTCTCCTTAAAATAAAAAAGACCGATCGTTAAATCGGTCTTGAGATTGAGTAATTAAAATCTTCCAGTTTTTGGAGATTTTTATCCTATTAGACTGCTAATATAGAAGATTATTTTATCTAACGATAATTTAGTAAGTGTATTTTTATCAACATCCTTGTGAGGAAATTTTAACTGTATGCAAACCAAATACATTGCCAAAAATTATGTATTGACAAGCGAAAATCAGTTACAGATTGATATCGCGATTGCAGTTTATAAGGTCATCTTCTTCATTAGAAGCAGTTATAACTGTTTTTGAAGCAGTAAACTCATTTATAATATCACCTAGCCACTTTTTCCTACCCTTATCTAAAAAGGAGCTCGGCTCATCTAAAAGCAGTAATGGCAGATCAAGTAAAACCCCCAAAGCAATATTAAGTCTTTGTTTCATGCCTGAAGAAAAATCTTTAATTGCCTTGTTTTTTTCTTTCTCTAAATCAGCAATTTTCAAGAAATCTGTTTCATTCTCAATAAGATAGGGTTTAAATTTTTTATAATGATTGAATAATTCCAGCGGATTCAACTCTTCATCCATTTCAGTGTAAGCAGCTATAATGCCTATGTTTTTGTAAATGTCATCTCTAGAAATGAGTTCACTATTTAAATGATATTCTAATGTTCCCATTGATGGCGAAAGGTATCCACAAAGGATTTTGAGCAAAGTAGATTTTCCGCTTCCATTTAATCCTCTAATGGCAACGCGATCACCAGAATTAATGTTCATGGAAAGATCTCTGAAAATCCATCCTGATGCATATCTTTTACCGATATTATCCAGGATAATTTCCATTAGTCTGCATCAATTATACTTTGAAAACCACGCATGAGTCCTTTTTCTGAATTGCCAATAAATTCAAGAATCTGATTTCTCTCAGGACTTTCTGGAAATGTATCATTGATGTATTCAATAGCTCTTGTGATAGACCAACCTTTCACAAATAATACGCGGTAAATATTTTGGATACGATTAATAGATTCTAGACTATATCCTCTTCTTTCTAATCCGATTCTATTGACACCAACATATGAAAGTGGCTCCCTGGCTGCTTTAACATAAGGCGGTACATTTTTTCTAACCAAACTGCCGCCAGTGATATACGAATGATCTCCAATATTTACAAACTGTTGAATGGCAGTCATCCCTCCGATGCCAACATATTCGCCTACGATTACATGTCCAGCTAAATTGACAGCATTGGCAATGATGCAATTGTTTTTGACATGGCAATCATGAGCAATATGAACATAAGCCATCAATAATGTATTGGATTCAACAACGGTGCGTCCATAAGCTTTGGTACCTTTATTAATTGTGCAACATTCACGTATCATGACATTGTCGCCAATTTCAACAAAGGTTTCTTCACCCGCATATTTTAAATCTTGAGGATCAGCGCCTATGACTGCTCCAGGAAATATTTTGCAATTTTTACCGATAGTTACGTTGCTGTAAATAACAACATTTGATCCGATCCATGTTCCTGATCCGATGCTGACGTTCTCACCTATAGTTGCAAATGGGTCAACTTTGACGTTTTCACCGATTTTTGCCGATTCATGGATATAATTCAAAGAAGAATTTTGCATTAAGTTCGTTTGATGATCTGAGCTGTTAATTCACCTTCAGATACAATAGCATCACCTACATAAGCGATTCCTTGCATGTGGACGATTCCTCTTCGAATGGGTGAAAGCAACTGCATTTTTAAAATTATTGTATCTCCAGGACGTACAATTTTTTTGAATTTTACATTATCCATTTTTAAAAAATATGTGTCCCAGTTTTCTGAATCTTCTACTTGTGAAAGCGCTAATATGCCTCCTGTTTGTGCTAATGCCTCCATTTGTAGAACGCCTGGAAAAACAGGGTTACCTGGAAAGTGACCTACAAAAAAGCCTTCGTTTCCAGTCACATTTTTAATACCAACCACTTCTTCTTTTGATAGAGAAATAATTTTATCGACCAATAAAAATGGATATCTGTGCGGAATAAACTTCTTTATATCTTCTAAAGTATGCAAAGGCTCCACCGTTGGATCATAGACAGGTTTTCCTCTCAGCTTTTTGACTTTTTGGAATTCATCTTTTAAAAATTTTGCAAATGCGACATTGCCTGTGTGACCAGGTCGCTTAGCTATAATTTTTCCTCTTATTGGTTTACGTAAAAGATATAAATCACCTAAAAGGTCCAGCAATTTATGTCTTGCTGGTTCATTAGGGTATTGCAATGTTAATCCATTCAAAATGCCGTTATCAACAATAACATCTTCTTCAACATTAAATTTGTGAGCAATAGCCTTTATTTTTTCAGCAGAATAATCTTCGTGGCTGAAAACAATGGCGTTATCTACACTTCCACCTTTAATGACGCCTTGGTTAAATAGCTCTTCTATTTCATTGACAAATACAAAAGTTCTTGAGGGGGCTATTTCGGTTGCATAATCTACATTTTGATTATACATTGCAACCTGCACACCCACTTTTGAACTGTATTCAATTATCGATGTAATTTCCGATTCCTCGTTTTCACCAATTGGCAAGTATGTATATTCAGAACCACTTTTTGGATCTTTGAAGTTGAGTGTATTTGAAAACTGAATGATTTCTTGATTGGCTTCAAGTTCTTTAACACCAGCGTTTTGAATTTCTTTGACGAATGCTTGGGCACTTCCATCCAAGATAGGTACTTCTGGTCCTGACAGTTCTACAATGACATTGTCGATATTAAACCCTCGAAAAGCTGAAAGCAAGTGTTCAATTGTATGAACAAAAATTTCTCCTTTCTTAATTGTTGTGCTTCGATAAGTAGAATCTACATTTACTATGGAAGCAGGAATTTCGGGATGATTTTCCAGATCAATTCGTTTAAAGACAATGCCTTTGCCTTCTTCAGCTGGTTTGCACTCTACTTTGACAAGTTCCCCGGTATGAAGTCCAATTCCTTCAAGTCTAAAGCTTTGTGCTATAGTTTTTTGTTTCATATTTATTGAGATGAATCCTTAAGATCAGCCAGCATTTTTTCCAATGCCCTGATTCGAGATTCAAGGTCGGGTAAATTCTTGTATATAGCAAAGGATTTCAAATAATTATTGTATTCAATAGCAGGTGTGCCATACCATTTGGTGCCTTCTTTTTTAACTGATTTGGTCATTCCACTTTGGCCTTGGATAAGTGTTTTGTCAGCTATGCTGATATGTCCTACGATGGCTGTTTGTCCTCCGATTTGACAATTTGCGCCAACTTTAGTACTTCCAGCTATGCCTGCTTGAGCGGCCATGACCGTATCTTTTCCAATTTCAACATTATGTGCAATCTGAATCAAATTGTCTAGTTTGACCCCATCTCTGATAACGGTTGATCCCATTGTTGCTCTGTCTACAACAGTATTTGCACCAATTTCTACATTATCACCGATGACAACATTGCCTATTTGTGGGATCTTCTTGAAAGTTCCGTTTTTTAAAGGAGCAAACCCAAAGCCATCAGACCCAATAATGGCATTCGCATGGATGATACAATTATCGCCAACAAGGCAATCATTATATATCTTCACACCTGGGTAAATGAGACAATTCTTACCAATTCTTACATTCTCGCCTACATATATATGACTTAAAAGTTGTGATCCTTCTCCAATTTGAGATCCCTTAGAAACCACACTGAATGCACCTACAGATATATTTTCATGAAGGATTGCAGATTTTGAAACTGAAGCAAATTCTGAGATATGATATTCACTTTGAACAGCTTCACCGAAAATATTCAACATATCAGCCAGAGAAGCATATATATTATCTACGGCAATGGTTGGCACATCAAAATCTATGTCTTGCCACTCTTTCGAAACCAATATTGCTGAAGCATTGGTATTCTTGGCTTTATTTAAGTATTTATCGTTTGAAAGAAAAGTTATATGACCTTTTTCAGCATTTTCAAGCCTTGAAGCACCTTTTATAATAATCTTACCATCACCATTAACAACCCCTCCTAACTGTTCTGCTATTTTGTCTACTGTTATTGTCATAATGGGTGATTGGTTTTTTAAACTCAGAGTTAATTTATTGTAAAAGTGTTAATTTCAAATTAAATCACATAATAAAAAGGCAATTTCTGTACCATTTTATTAATGTTTAGAGGAATCTTCAATATTTTCCAAAATGGTTTCTTTAAACCTAAATTCGGTATAAAATTGACTAATTAGATTATCAAATTTGAAAATCTTTCTTTTAAACGTCGGCAAATTAAATTTTATTGATACAAATTTGTCGTTTCTGTTAACAAGGCAGTTTTTATTTTCTAAACAGATCAAGTAGAAAGCATTTGTTTTTAAGTCCAATTTGAAGCACATTTGCAAAAAAATATCCATTGCAGGAAAAGGAAATAATTATTGGAACCAGGGGAAGTCAATTGGCATTATGGCAAGCAAATGATCTTCAAACTAAGCTGAATAATATTGGGCTGGCATCAAGGTTAGAAATAATTAAAACCAAAGGCGATAAAATTCAAGATTTGAGCTTCGACAAAATCGAGGGTAAAGGTTTTTTTACCAAAGAAATAGAAGAAGCGCTATTAGCGAAATCGATAGACATAGCTGTTCATTCTTTAAAAGATTTACCAACAAATCACCCTAAAGGCTTGGTGATTGCCGCTTTATCTGAAAGAGAGGATTGTTCTGACTTATTAATTATAAATAAAAATGCAATTGACACTTCTCAAGTGCTTAAACTAAAAAGTGGTGCCATAGTCGGGACATCATCTGTCAGAAGGAAAAGTCAAATTCTAGATTTAGCTCCCCATGTTAAAGTGGAAGATTTAAGAGGGAATGTTCCCACAAGAGTAAGCAAGCTCGATACCGAAAAATACGATGCCATTATTTTAGCAAGTGCTGGAATTAATCGATTAAGTTTAGACTTGTCAAAGTATGAAACTATTAGACTCAATCCCGTTGAATTTGTTCCAGCTCCAGCTCAAGGTGTCATAGCATATCAAATCAATGAAGAGAATATAGCACTGAGAAAAAAACTGGTTAAAATACATCAGCAACAAGTTGGTAAAGCAACAAACGTTGAAAGGAAAATATTAAATTTAATGGAAGGCGGATGTCAAATGCCGTTAGGTGTTTTTTGTAAAATAGATAGCAAAGGATATTATCATGTTTACGCTGCTTTTAGCAAACACCTTGATCAAGATTTGACTAGAGTAAATATTAGTAGGAGCACGAGCAACAATTTAGCAGAAGATGTTGTTAGCGCATTAAAAAAATAATTCAAAAGAAATTTATGTATCTAATTTTTGATGTATCAGGTATCGACAAACCTAAAAGCTGGAAGGCTCCTTTTTCGGATACTTTTGCTTGGCCTAGAATGATTCATATTTCATGGATTATATTGGATAAAGAACTAAAGCCTATAAATGATTACGATCATGTCATCATTCCTGAGGGGTTCAGCTTTACGCCTGAAATTGAGAAGCGATGTCGAATAGACCAAGATGATATCGATAATAAAGGCGCACCACTAGAAGATGTTTTAAAAGCATTTGATAAAAGTCTTCAAGATGTGGAATTTGTTTTTGCGCACAACATGAATTTTAATGAAAATGTGATCGCAGCCGAATTTTTACGAAAAGGCATCAGTCATTCCTTATTCAGAAAAGAAAGATTTTGCTTGATGCAAGAGAGCACATTCTTTTGCAAGTTGCCAAGTAAAACAGGCGGTTACAAATGGCCAACATTAAGTGAATTGCACAGTATTATTTTTCAAAAAGCATATTCTCCTCCCAACAATGCAAGAGCAGATGTTATTGCCGCAACACGTTGTTTTAAGGCTTTAATGATGGGCAGACAGTTAGAGGACTTGTTTGACGATGAGTAGTTTCACAAATTGATAATCAAATATTTACTCTATCAGTAAATCAATATTTATATCAAGTAACCTAGATGAAGATTCACCTTTTTATGATCTTGAAAAAGAAGGGTGGTCTATAGTTTCAAAGAGTTTGGTGTCATTTGAGAAAATGGCATTTAATATTTCTCGACCATCGGATTGGATTTTCTTTTACAGTAAGAATGCGATTAATTTTTATTTTGAATCAGAAGTTTATGATGCAAACTTTCAATACGGTGTCATTGGAGCTGGTTCTTCCAAAGCATTTCATTCATTGACGGGACACGAACCCAATTTTATCGGAAAAGGTAATGCGGAGGAAGTGGCTTTATTTATAAATGAAAAATTAAACAAGGCTTCATTTATATTTATAAAAGCAAATAATTCATTGTCTTCAATTGAAAAATTGTTGGATGAATCAATTGAGCAAACTGCTGTTGAAATTTATGATAATAAAATTATAAATAACATTGAAGTACCAAAATGTAATCTATTGGTTTTTACAAGTCCATTGAATGTGCAAGCTTGGTTTTCGAACTATAAGATAGCAGATGAAGTTATTTTCGCAATTGGCAAAACAACGGCTGAAGCGATACAGAAATATACCACTTCAAAAATAATTTACTGCCAGCATCCATCAATGGAAAACTTATACGAGAATGTAGTTAATTACATTCTTGAGAATCGCAAACAGGAACAGTGAGAGCATCGTAGATTCGGTTAAAAATCTCATCAATTTCTCCAATACCATCCACTTTTTTAGATATGCCAAATTTATCGTAGTGGCCGTAAACAGGACTTGTTAACTCATTGTATTGCTCAATGCGTTGCCTGACTATTTCTTCGTTCCTGTCATCGGCTCTTCCAGAAGTCTTTCCTCTTTCCATTATTCGTTTGACGATCTCATTGTCATCGACATCTAGAGCGATTAGGTGCGTCACCTTAGTTCCGCGTTCTTTAAGCATGGCATCTAAAGCGGATGCTTGAGCAATAGTTCTTGGAAATCCATCAAGAATATATCCATTAGGATTATTGCTGTTATCCAGTTTGTTTTCCAACATACCAATGGTGACTTCATCGGGAACAAGCAATCCGTCATCCATATATTTTTTAGCTTTAATACCAAGAGGTGTTTTATTGCCAATTTCATATCGGAATAAATCGCCAGTAGAAATATGGGTCAAATCAAATTTTTCTACTATGGTTTTGGCTTGAGTTCCTTTTCCTGAGCCCGGAGGGCCAAATAAAATTAAATTTATCATCTATTAATTAAAATTCCTTTGTCCGCATTGTAGCGAATTAATTGTTTAAAGTCAACTATAAAACAAAATTATAGGTAAATGGATTAAAAAAGTTTGCTAAATTATCCTTTTAATCTTTGAAATCTTGCTTTGCCAGTAAGAAGATTTCCTAACATCTTCAATAATAACGCCTTTTGATGATGTCGAATGAATTACAAAGATGGAATTATTGTCACTTTTGGTTATGATTCCAACGTGGTTTATTTTTCCAGATCTTTTAAAGAAAATAAGATCACCCGGTTTAGCATTTTTCTTGCTGACTGTCACTCCCTGTTTAAATTGCGCTTTTGAAGAGCCTCCCAGATTGATACCTATGGCAGATTTATAAACATATTGTGTGAAGCCAGAGCAATCAAACCCTTTTGGATTTTTCCCTCCGTACTTATATTTTGTTTTTAATAACTGTTTGGCCTGCTTAATGACTGCCATTCGCGCATTAGCATCTTCCAATGTAGGATTAGTAGATGTCGTTGCGGGCATTAAAAGAAAAAAACAAATGACAAATTGCAGCATTTATAAAGTTTAAGCGTTTTATATAAACCTAAACGATTTATTTTCGTTTATAGTTGGTTTTAGTTTAGTTAGTTAATATGCATTAAAAAAGCCCGGCAATCGAAAGATTGCTGGGCTTTTAGTATATCAAATATTATACCTTTCTTTAATATAATATAATTATGCTTCTGGAGCAGCTTCTTCTGTTGCTTCCACTCCACCTTCTTCACTTTCAGCAGCTTCTGCATCTGCACTCTTCAATGCTCTTGGCACTTCAACTCCGGCAACTGGAATATTTTCATTAACCATGATCTCAATATTCTCATCAACTTTGATATCTTTTACTTTGACTACTGAACCTAGCTCAAGTTGTGAAATGTCAATGAAAAGTTCACTGACCAAGTTTTTAGGGTCAACTTTGATTTCAACTTTTCTCATTGATTGGATTAACTTACCTCCACTCTTAACTCCTGGTGATACACCTTTAAATCTAACAGGAATTTCAACTTTTACTTTTCTGCCTTCTTCAATGGCAAGAAAGTCAATATGTTGAATCGCATCAGTTACAGGATGAAATTGAACTTTTTTAACTATGCTTTTTTGTGGTTTACCGTCGATTTCGATATTTGCTATCTTGAAATCAGGCGTATATATTAAGCTTTTAACATCATTATGCGTAGTTGTGAAATTGGTAGAGATATCACCACCATAAAGAACAGCAGGAATTTTACCATTTTTTCTGATTATTGATGCTTTTACGTTTGCATCTCTTTTTTCACATTTTACTGTTACGATATTCATTTCAGTTTTTTTACAATTAATAGGATAAACAGCATTTTTATCCAAAAGGAGTGCAAAGATAGAAATTATTTGCTTACAGTTGCAATATTATTTTTCAACAAATAGGGCAGAAATCGACTTAAATTCATGTGTATTTCTAATTGCTTTGGCAAAAAGCTTAGCACAAGACAAAACTTTGATCTTTTTCGACTTCTGAGCCAATGGAATTGTATCCGTGACATAAAGTGCTGAAAGGACTGAATTTTCAATGTTTTCGTACGCTTTTCCAGATAAAACAGGGTGTGTAGCCAATGCTTTTACACTTTTTGCACCTTTATCAAGGATAGCTTGAGCTGCTTTGCAGAGCGTTCCAGCAGTATCTACAAGGTCATCAACTAAAATGACGTCAGCGCCAGCAACTTCTCCAATTACGGTCATACTTTCTACTTTATTGGCTACTTTTCTTACTTTATCACAAATAACGAGGTCTCTTTGGAAGTATTTTGCAAAACTTCTTGCTCTTTTAACACCACCGACATCAGGGGAAGCAAAAATCACATTAGACATGTCTTCATTTTCAGTCAAATAAGGCATAAAAATCGCTTCACCCTTTAAGTGATCAACAGGAATATCAAAAAATCCTTGAATTTGATCAGCATGAAGATCCATTGTTACAATTCTATCAGCGCCAGCAGCTTGCAAAATATTAGCGATCATTTTTGCTGAAATTGGAACTCGTGGCTTGTCTTTTCGATCTTGTCTCGCATATCCATAATAAGGAATCACTGCAGTTATATATCCGGCAGATGCTCTTTTAGCGGAATCTATCATGAGTAATAATTCCATCAAATTATCTGAAGGTGCAGTCGTTGATTGTATGAAGAATACATAAGACCCTCTAACAGATTCTTGAATGACAGTTTGCATTTCACCATCACTAAATTTATTGACTTTAATGTTGCCGAGTGGCTCACCATAAAAGTCTGCAATCTTTTCTGCCAAGTACTGAGTGCTTAATCCAGAAAAGAGTTTAACATCAACCATTTTATTATAGATATATTTGACGACGAAAATACAGAAACTGTATTAAAACCGAACTATTTAGGAAGGTAATTGTCAGACTAATAAAAATTTCAGCTTTATCAAGAATGCATCAAAATCTACACTGGCTTGGTTTCTACTAATTCTGTTAAGTTTAATTTGGGGAAGTTCTTTTATTTTAATAAAAAAATCCTTAGTTACTTATTCACCACTTGAAGTTGGTTGTGGAAGAATCGTCATTTCGTTTTTAGCATTTTTGCCCCTTCTTATTCATCATATTAAATCAATTCCTCGAGGCAAATACTTACCTCTTTTTATAGTAGGAATTTGCGGAAGCGGCCTACCAGCTATTTTGTATGCAATTGGTCAAACACATATCCAGAGCGCAGTGGCTGGAGTTCTGAATAGTTTGACACCTGTCTTTACATTTATTTTGGCAGTGGTCATTTTTAAACAAAGATTTATATTCCACCAATTGGCAGGAATTACACTTGCATTGTTGGGGATTATGGTTTTATTTTTTATAAAAGTAGAAGGCAGTATTTCCGTTCCCGTTTTCTATGCCGCTTTAATTTTAATGGCAACTTTGTTTTATGCCATTAGTGCAAATACTGTGAAAGCATATCTTGGTGATGTCAAACCGATTATGATAAGCGTTGTTTCATTTGCAATGATCGGTCCCTTTGCGCTCATTTATTTGATAAATAGTTCTTTCATTGAACATACAACTCAAAGTCCAG